>NZ_JCACKI010000038.1:0-57424 GCF_059505325.1 Tildeniella sp. | reverse complement strand
GCTTTGTCATAGGATTTGGATGAGAAACTACAGCAATACTGATTTGCGGCATAACAAACGCTTGAGTGAAAGTAACCAATGCTTGAGTGGAAGTAACCAATGCTTGAGTGGAAGTAACCAACGCTTGAGTGGAAGTAACCAATGCTTGAATGGAAGTAACCAACGCTTGAGTGAAAGTAACCAATGCTTGAGTGGAAGTAACCAACGCTTGAGTGAAAGTAACCAATGCTTGAGTGAAAGTAACAATAGAACGAGCCGTGCTTACTGAACGACGCTAATGGGTAAAGCAATGATGCGATCGTTCAAGTAGGATGCTGCAACTATCAAAGTTGGTCGACTGTCTTCATCCTCTCATTTGGGGAACGCCTGATGTAGTTCTTGGCGATCGGAGTAAGTAGCGAGTTGCTCAATAACCCGATGATAGGCAGTCAAACCAAACGGATGCCACCAACTCGTAAGATCAATCGATCAGACAAGTTAATGACACCACTTTTTGAGTATGTTCCTTTTGTTCAGATTGCAGGGCTGCTTTAGGGCTGAAGTATTACCCTGTACCTGAAACCTATGGGCAGTACAAGATTCGAACTTGTAACATCCTGCTTGTAAGGCAGGCGCTCTACCGTTGAGCTAACCGCCCGTCGAAGTGAAACTCGAGCACAGTTAATTATGTTAGCAGATACCTGCGGACTTCTTCTTACGACGTTACACGATTTGTGCGCTCTCGATGGAGCGCTGGTGTATTGCGGACAACACTAGCACGACCGGGGACATCGCTTTCATCATAAATTTCGCCGACCAGTTCCTCCAAAATGTCTTCTAGCGTTACCAGTCCAACGGTACCACCATACTCATCGACGACGATCGCAATGTGCAGTCGCTGTTGCAGCATTTCCTTCAGCATGTCCGCGACGCGCTTTGTATCGGGCACATAAAACGGTGGATCCATCGCAAGCGTAACGGAGCCGTTGCTTTGTTCCTCTTGACGAAGTTGATTGAGCTGCTGCAACGCACGCTTGAGATTCACAATACCGACAATCTCATCTTTGGACTCTTCCTGTACTGGAATGCGCGAATAACCTGTTTCCAGACACAGCGCTATCAGGTCTTGCAAGGTTGCTTCACGGGAAATGGTGCGCATGGCAATCCGAGGCTTGACGACCTCTCTCACGCTCAGGCGATCGAGCATCAACGCTTTGTTCAACATCTGATGCTGGTCGAGATCAAGCTGCCCCTTACCACCCAAAATCTCGATCATTAACTCCAGATCTTGTAGCGATTCGCCCTGCTGTACCGCTTCACTTTGAAACAGGCGAATGGAAGACTGGGTGATTGTCTCAAACAGTTGAATGATGCCTAGCAGCGATAGCATTCTGGACAGCCAGGCGATGGGCTGCACAACGAATGTAAAAATCGGCATGACGTTGTTGATTGCCAGCGACTTGGGCACAATCTCGCCGAAGGTTAACGTCAAAAAGGTAACGACAAAGGTGGCAAGCCCGATCGCCCGGTTGCCAAACCACAGGCTAAACAGGTTACTCGTCAAAATCGCCGAAAAGTTATTAGCCAGCGCGTTCCCGACCAAAAGGGTGGTGATGAAGCGTCGTCGATTATTGAGCACCAGCGTAAACGTGCGGCTAGGGTCGCCCTGCTCTTTGATCAACGCCTTCAGCTTCAAATTATCCAGGGCTGTGATAGTTGTCTCTGAAGCAGAGAAAAACGCGGATAGGAGCAACATCAGCACCAGCACTGCTAAATCAAGCCGAGTATCTCCCAAAAGCGGACTGATGTCTGAAGCGATCAACACGTAGGAAGAAGTAAGCAAAGTCGCAGAATGCCCTGAGGCAATACCGAAATGAACTGAAGGCAGATTGTTATTCGTTGATAATAGCTTCCCTGCCTCAAGGCTTCCATGCAATTTTGCAGATAATTGCCGTAAGTCTGGTTTGAGGGCGGTGGTGCCTTCAGTCTGAGCTAGTCTTCAGTCTGAGCTAGCCTTTAGTCTGAGCTAGCCTTCAGTCTGAGCTAGCCTTCAGTCTGAGCTATAGAGAATCGACATTGTTCTTGCCGCAGTGGTCACAGAGGCTCAAGCATCGGTAACAAGACGAACGTTCCTGACGACAACACGAATGTTCTTAAGGACGACACGAACGTTCCTGACGACAACACGAATGTTCTTAAGGACGACACGAATATTGGTAATGACAAGACGAACGTTCCTGACGACAATACGCATGTTGGTAACGACAGTTTGCCTCGTTGCCACGATCGCACCGTTGTTCTGACAACAATTTCTGTGCTGTTGGCATCGCTCGCTGATCTACCTTGCCAAAAACTCTCTCAGCCCTCAAGATGCGATACGCTTGTCTTAATGCCGTTTAGCACGTTTAAGACATCGCCCCACTGCATGACACAAACGACAGAATTTTTGGCTCATCTAAATCCTTCACAGCGACAGGCGGTAGAGCACTACTGCGGTCCTTTGCTGGTTGTAGCGGGGGCAGGCTCAGGCAAAACGCGTGCGTTGACCTATCGCATTGCCAATCTAGTGCTGACCCATCGCGTTGATCCCGAAAACATTCTGGCGGTCACCTTTACAAATAAGGCTGCCAGAGAGATGAAGGAGCGGATCGAAAAGCTATTTGCCGATCGCGAGTCACACAGTCAGTTTGGTAAACCGTTGGATTCGTTGCCAGCTTACGAGCAAACGAAGCTGAAGTCAAAAGTTTATAAGACTATCACCAAAGAGCTGTGGATTGGCACCTTTCACGCGCTCTGTTCGCGCATTCTGCGGTTTGACATTGAGAAGTTTCAGGACGATAAAGGGCGCAGTTGGAAGCGCAACTTCTCCATTTTTGATGAGTCAGACGCACAAAGTCTGGTGAAGGATATTGTGACGAACAAGCTGAACCTGGACGACAAAAAGTTTGATCCCCGTTCCGTGCGCTTCGCCATCAGCAACGCCAAAAACCAGAGCTGGTCGCCGCAAGATCTAGAACGAGAGCAGCAAAACTATCGCGGACGGGTCATTGCCAACGTCTACAGCATGTACCAGGATGCTCTGGTGGCAAATAATGCGCTGGATTTTGATGACCTGATTCTGATGCCTGTGAAGCTGTTTCGGCAGAATGAAGCGGTGCGAACCTACTGGCACAACCGCTTTCGGCACATTCTCGTAGACGAATACCAGGATACCAACCGGACGCAGTACGACTTGATTCGCCTGCTGGTGACGAACAACGACAGCGCTCAGGCGTTCGACAACTGGGACTATCGATCGGTCTTTGTGGTCGGCGATGCCGATCAGTCAATCTACTCGTTCCGTGCGGCAGATTTCACCATTCTGATGGGCTTTCAGAAGGACTTTGGCGATCGTTTGCCCGATGACGACACGCGCACGATGGTCAAGCTGGAGGAGAATTATCGATCGACTGAAAACATCCTTGCCGTTGCCAATCACCTGATCGACAACAATACCGAGCGCATCGACAAAGTGCTGAAGCCAACGCGGGGCACAGGTGAAGCAATTTTCTGCTACCGCGCTGACGATGAAATCGCTGAGGCAGAGTTTGTCGTGCAGCAGATTCGCGTGATGGAAAACAAGCACCCCGAACTGCACTGGGGCAAGTTTGCTATTCTCTACCGCACGAATGCTCAATCTCGTGCCATTGAAGAAGTGCTGGTAAAGCATGATATTCCTTACAAAATTGTGGGCGGTTTACGGTTCTATGATCGGAAGGAAATTAAGGATGTATTGGGCTATATGCGGGCGATCGCCAACCCTGCCGACACAGTAAGCCTGCTGCGAGTCATCAATACGCCCCGACGCGGTATCGGCAAAGCAACGATCGATTCTCTGGTGAAAGCGTCGCAAGAACTAGACGTGCCGCTTTGGGAAATCCTCACAGACGAAACCTCTGTCAAAACGCTGTCGGGACGATCGTCTAAAGGTGTGTTGAACTTTGTGCAGATGCTGCAAAAGTGGCGATCGCAACTTGATACCTTGCCTGCGAACCAAATCGTTCAGGGCATCATGGAAGATTCGGGTTACGTGCAGGACTTGAAAACCCAGGGCACCGATGAGGCTGAAGAACGGGTGCAAAACGTCGGTGAACTGTACAACGCGGTGTTGCAGTTTGAAGAGCAAAACACGGATGATCCCAGCCTGGTTGGGTTTCTGGCTAGCGCGTCGCTCTCGTCTGACCTGGACAATTTGGAAGAAGAAGTCACACGCGTCTCGCTCATGACGCTGCATTCATCGAAGGGATTGGAGTTTCCAGTTGTGTTTCTGGTCGGACTGGAGCAAGGGCTGTTTCCTAACTTTCGATCGCTCGAAGACCCTGCCGCGCTAGAAGAAGAACGTCGTCTTTGCTACGTGGGCATCACTCGCGCCCAGGAGCGCCTGTTTGTCTCTTACGCGAGGGAACGCCGACTCTACGGCAATCGAGAACCTGCCAGTCCGTCGCTGTTTTTAGCCGAGTTGCCCAGAGAACTGCTGCAAAGCAACGTGGCGACCGCTATTCCAACTCGCTGGACGAAATCGGGAAGCCAGGGCAACGGCAGTAGCACGGAGACTGCTTCTTTGCCCGATACTCATGAAGATGACTGGACAGTGGGCGATCGCGTCATTCACAAAGCTTTCGGCAATGGTCAGGTCACCCATATTTTTGGCGCTGGGAATAAAATCTGCCTTGCCGTGAAGTTTTCGGGCATGGGTCAGAAGATTGTCGATCCGAAACTAACGCCCCTGCAACGGGTCGAGTGAGTGTCTGCTGTGAATGCCCCCACTGCCGATGAAGCCGCTGACCATGCCGCTGATGGCTCTGTCGATCGTGCCATTATGCGTCCCCGACCGTTCGCTAACGCTGCCTTTGACCTTGTAGCGCTGGGTGCTTCAGCCGGAGGGCTAAAGGCTTTGACCCAGGTGCTGTCTGGTTTACCTGCTGCTTTTCCGGCAGCAACAGTGGTGGTGCAGCATCTCGATCCCATGCACCGATCGCTGATGGTAGAGATTCTCAGTCGGCGTGTGGTCTTGCCGATACAGCAGGCACAGCAGGACGATCGCCTCTGCCCTGGAGTAGTGTACATTGCGCCACCCAACTACCATACGCTGGTAACTCAAGATGGCACGCTGGCTCTCACCCAATCGGCACGGGTGCATTTTGTGCGACCCTCTGTCGATCGCCTGTTTGATTCGGTGGCAACCAGCTACGGTCAGCGAGCGATCGCGGTTGTGCTGACGGGCACTGGCAAAGACGGTGCGCTGGGCATTCAGACAATCAAACAGCAGGGTGGCACTGTGATTGCTCAAAACGAAGCAACCGCAGAGTTCTTTGGAATGCCGGGTGCTGCCATTCAAACGGGCATGGTAGATCTGGTGCTACCGCTGGCTGAAATTGCCGCCAAACTCGGCGTGCTAGTGATGCAGCGTCATGAGTAGCATGATCGCAGACAGCAAAATAGTCAATCGTCCATACCTACCAGGCGAAAAAGCCCTCCTTAAATTTGACGTGCAAGATCTGGAGTGCAAAAGACTACCTGCTCTGCCTCCTGCGGTCTTCTAATCGTGTCGAACTGACGCTAAATTGGTTTTGCTGTTAGCACTAATTGCAGTTTGGCGTGAATCAAGTCAATGTTTGCCAACCCGAGTTCGACATTGCCCTGAAGGACAACACCTTTATTTAAGAGGCGATCGAGGAGTTCCAAAATGGTTGGATTGGCAGTTGTTTCACCAGGGTAATAGCCGCCTGCTTTGGGTAACAAAGTGCCAATTTCGCCCAGATCAACATTTAAATCAGCCGGGTCGATTTCAAAAATGCCACAAACCTCCACAACCTGCTCTTCGAGTTTGCGGAGGCTCTCGGCAGCGCGATCGAGGTCATCATCACTCAGTTCGCCTGTTTCCATGCGTCGGATGATTTGTGCCTCCATCAGTTGACGCACCAGTTCTACGACGGTGAGCAGGAGCGGCGCTAAGCCAGCATCCTTACTGGCTTTGGGCGAAGCTGCAATCGCTTGAATGGGACGATCAGAAGCGGTCACTCAGTTTCCAGGTATAGTTCCTGCCTCTATCTTGCTTGATTTTTCGCTCAACGATCAAGAAGCCGCAGTTCTGAACCAGTTGATCGCTTTGATCAACCACTTTCCGTTAAGAACTCCGACTTCTCAGATCAGGCTTGGGCAGGCGCTGTTTGGTTGGCAGGTGCGAGGCGGAGCGATCGCAGCTCAGTCTCTAAACTTTCCACCCGTTGCATCAACTGCTGATTGGCTTCAATCAAACCTTGCGACTGAGTACTGAAGTGGGGATTATTTTCCCACCAGTTGATGCCCATTTCTTTCGCTTTATCGACCGACGCGATGAGTAGGCGAATGCGAATATTCAGCAGTTCGGTTGTGGCAACAGAGACGGAAATATCGCCAGCAATGACAATGCCTTTGTCTAGCACGCGTTCCAAAACGTCTGCCAGCGATGAACCTGAGGTGGAGGTCGAAATCGATCGCGCCGAATCTTTGGTGGACAACGGCGCATTGGAATAGCTTTTGGTGGGTATAGCAGCAGTCATAGCTTAAGCCTCTGTGGGGAGATAGAGTCGATCGCGCAGCATGACGCTGCCCTTTTATGCGAGCAAGCGTAGAACATCCACTGCACAGAAGCGATCGAGTTCTAAGGCGTGCTCAATCTGAGACAGCCGCGCACCGTTGACCTGCCTGAGATAGGCAATGATTTCTTGCTCGTAGGGAATGTCTGCTTCTGTTGTGAGCGCCACTAGGTCAGACAGTGCTACTGGATCAGACGGTGCTGCTGCGGTTGAAGCGTCGATCGCCTCCTCGGTTTCGATCGCGCTTGGTGCATCAGGCATCAATGCCTCGGCTGCCAGTGCTTCCAGGTCTTCCGCGATCGCTTCGGCTTGCGCGATCGCTATGTTAGATGGTGCCACCGCCAAAGCGTAAGGTGAGGCAGACTCTTCTGCTTCATCAAGTTCTGTTTCGAGTAAACCAATGCCGATCGCTTCATTGAGCAACTCCCACAGAATTCTAGTTGTTTCAGCTAAAGGAAGACTCGATCGGGAGAGCAAAATATCGAAGCAAAGATCGCGGAAATCAGCATTTCCGGGCGTTGCCAAAATTTCGTGGTCGTGGCAGACCTTCCCCAACATGAGGCAAGAACGCAAGCCCGACGACTTCTCATTGTTCGTGCGAATGCGAAATTCTTTGACTAAGCGGACGATGAGCAAGGCACTGGCGCGATCGATTTCCGTTTTCTGCACCAAAATTTCTTGCTGCGTTAGCTCATCTGGCTCCGGCATACTAATCGTTACCAGCCGATCCATCAGTGCATCTTGCGTCGCATGTACGCCGCAGTATTCCTCTGGATTGGAGGTGAAAATAGCGCGAAAATGGGGATTCACCCGCACATATTCGCTACGGCTGTTACTGGGCGGCAGCACCAGCAGTTTTTCTTCCAGCGCTGACAGTAGAACGTTGTTTACCTCTGGGCGCGATCGGTTGAACTCGTCATAGACCAGCGTGAAACCTTCCCGGCAAGCAAGCGTGAGGCGAGAATCAGCCCAATTTTGCCGCAGTTCATCTTCAACTTTGACGACGCTGTGGATGTAGTTATCCACCACTCGCTTGCGCGTATAGCCTGACTGGTTGCCAATCAGATCAGACGTTTTGAACTCATCGTCACCAAAAATCAGCATGAGGGGGCGCGCCAGCATGTCTGCCAAATGCAGTGCCAGCGTCGTCTTGCCTGTGCCAGCAGGACCGCGTAGGTGAACAGAATAGCCAGATTGGAGATAGCGTAAAGCACGATTTGCCACGCGTTCAACGGCAGGAGTGCTGACAAAACGGCGGGGGCTTGCTCGAAGGACAGTAGTCACGGTTGAACCTCTGGGTGGGGAATAAGGAGTCGGGAGTCGGGAGTGGAGAGTGAGAGTTATAGAAATGAGAGGCAGTTACTGATGGATTGTTCTCTGCTTTCTATCTCTTGCCCCTATTCCCTACTCCCTACTCCCCACTCCCTCTTTACAAATGGGCGAGATGTGCTTGAGAGAGATAAATGCGATCGCGCTGAGTAATTAACCCTTTTTTGATCAGCGATCGCAGTGCGTCTACCGCTTGAAATCGGTCTAGACCTAATGCCGCTTCAATCTCTGTCAGCCGTGCGCCCTGTGCCTGCTGAATGTGGGTATAGACATCCTTTTCATAGGCGATCGCGTCTTTTGGCGACGCTTTTACCACCTTTGCAGGCGGCATCACAGCGACCGAGTTGCCGCGCTGAAAGGCTCCTACTGTTGTCACGGCGACTGCGCCATTGGGCGACACAGAGACACGACCAATCGGCTTGGTGCCATTCTGGGCTGGCTGTGGCTTGGTGGGCGGTGCTTCGACGCTAATGGTGTCAGCGCCACCCCAAACAGTGTGGTTTAGATCTTGAGAAAACCGTCGCAGTTCGGTGCGAAAGACCGCTAAGCGTTGGAAGAGCGCTTGCGTCTCTGCTTCGCGTCTGGCTCGATTCTGAATCAGTGCCTGACTCAACTGCATTGCTCGTTGCTGGCGTACGGCTTCGAGTTCAATCAAGTAGCTCTGAACATCGGAGCGTAGGTCTTCAACAAAGGCAACAAGCTCTTGCTCTAAGCGCTGTGCGGCGGCTGTTCGTTCTGCTCGTGCTGTTGTGAGAAACACTGAGGTTTGCTCTTGAGCAACGGCTCGTTCTGCCTGCGCCACTGTTAGGAAGGCTGAAGTTTGTTGTCGGAGCAGTTGCACAAACATCTCAAGCTCTTGAGCGAGTTGTGTTGCTTGAATATGGCGACGATCGCCTGCTGCTGTCAGAAGTGCTTGTGTTTCTACATGCAAGCGTTGGCAAAATTGCTGTAGCTCGGTGCGATGGACGGCACTTTCTTTCGTAAGTACCTCACGAAAGAGGCTGAGTTCGTGACGCAGTTGAGCTGCCTTGACCTGACGCTCCTGTCTGGTTGCTGTCAACGATTCGTAGACTGTCTGCTGCCGCTGTGTTACTTCTTGCTGGCGCTGCTGTCTCTGCTGCTGCCAAGCATTCTTTAATGACATTGTTAAAACTCCTTCCCATCGTGTTAGGGAATGATTGACTAACAATTAAGCTGGGAAACTAGAGGGGTTCCCCAGCATCCAATAAACCTCTTACAACAGGCTGGGATCGGGCTTGAACGCTGATCGCTGGGTAGCAATCAACGTTCGCAAAAGGTTGGGTCAACTAAGCAGCAGGAACAGCGGCTTGAGCGGTTAGACCAACGGCTTCGGCATACTTCAAGTAGGTTTCAACAGACGCGATCACAACACGGGCTTCGATCGACAGCAGTTCAATACCAACCAAAGAAACACGAACCCAAGCATCAATCACGATGCCTTTGTCCAAGATGCGATCGACGACTTCAGCCAAGCTAGAGGAGGAATTTACTTTTTCAACAGCCATGATTTTTTACCTTTAACGGATAGATGGAATTTGGTACGCCTCACCTCTCCCCGTAGAATGGTTCGACATGGATTTCGGCTCCGTTTCCAGAATAGGCAGCGAATGTGTAGAAGCCCCCGTCGCAATCACTGAATCTCATACCAAAGCAGTTTTTTAAGCTCGTAAAACTACTGAGCGATCGTGATCTCTTTATGGGAATAAAGGCAGCGTTAACAAATGTTTCAACAAGTTTGGCGATCGTTTCCCTTTGTCAAAAAACGCAAAAAGGAAAGCGAGGATGATCGATTTCGGGGTCGATCGTGGCTTATCAAATTGTCTGTAACTGCGTTGAATCTACAGACGGAAGCCGACTCCGAAGAGTCACTGCATTCTCAATTGCAATAGCCGAAATTGCTAGCCATCGCTAGCGATCCGATTTGATTTATGCACGTTATTCTCGCTCCGCCTTCTCTATGTTGCTAAAGCTGACCACTGACGGCTGACCGCTGATCGCTCAACAATTAAGTTCTGCTCACAACTCTTTGGGACTGCTTTGGTCTGTAGTCGTAGTCTGTTTATGCCCCATCTGGCGCTGTCACTCATCGACTTTTCTAATCAAACTCTTAAGAATACGTTGTCATTGCTGCAATTGTGGCTAAAATCTGAGAGTAACGATGCTGTTACATAAACATCGCCTGATGTCACTGCCCGCGTTCGATTTTGCTTCTGCTTTAGTACTGAGATCAAGGAAGGAGTAACCGTATGTCAGACCTAAATCGCGGCATCATGAAGTTTGATGGCGCAGACAACCCAAAATCGATCGCCGTTTCCGCTGTGATTGTTCTTGGAAGCATTGCTGCTTTAGTGATATGGGCGCTACAGTCAGCTTACGCATTGGGCTAAGTCAGAAGCATAGTGCAAGAGACGTTTAGCCTGATAGCGGCATGGTTTGACGCAAGCAAATTCATCGTGGGTTCCGCGCCGTTTTTTGTCCATCTCGCTTCGAGCTTGTGCGGGCGAATGCGATCGCAACCATTCACTCATCACCCCTAGTTCTGTCTGCTAGACACTGATAGTCTGTGTAATGACTGACGTTAGCGGTTACGCAGTCGCAGTCAGTTATAGACGCAATCTTCAGAGAGACAGAACGTAAACTTATGCAGCTTGAATTTGTTCCCGTAGAAGAGTTTTATTTTGCCCTGACGCTGGCAGTGCGAACTCTCGATGACTTGCCAACAGCAGGACTGGCAGAACAGGTAGAAAAGCGACTCAGGCAGGAGTTTGGTCAGCCTTCTACCGTTGCGGCTGCTAATCAAAATACTTACAACTACGTGTTTCGGGTAGGAGAAGTTGATAATAGCCCTGCTAGTCAGCTCATTCTGTCGATCGCCGATTGGCAAGGATGCTTACGGTTAAGCAGCGATTATGGATGGACGCTTGATGCTGAGCGCAAACCTGTGCGGACGGATAAGTTTAACCAACGTGCAGAATTTTCCCAAATGATCCGCTCGTATTTGCAAGACTGGTTTCAGCTTTCGCTCGATTGAAGCAGCGATCGCACTGCATTTGTAGGATTATTACGACTTATAGCTTGAGTACGTTCTGAATTAGAGATGACTCTGCGATCGTGCTGGTTCATTCAATGCTGCTTCGTTAAAACAAAAGAGACGAAGCCTCTGTATGAAGCAGCTTACGGTTATCCGCAAACCTTCATTTAAGGGCTTCGTCTCAAGCTTGATAGCTGACGCTAAAAGCGTGCCACTGTGCATTAAGTATTGGTTGTTTGAGCGGCTAAGAGTTGCTTCAGCTTTTCCAACTCTTGTGCCCAACGAGGGTCTGGTTGCACACTGTCAGATTCGGCTTGAGTCGCACCCGCACGGCGTGACTTATTGTTACTGCCGCTGTTGCCGCTGCCTTTGCGCCGTGCACCACCAGAAGCAGTGCCAGCAGGTACAGGAGCGCTAGGAGCAGGCGAATCTTCGTCTGCTGTGTCCTTAGCTCGTGGCTGTGCCCGTTCAACTTTTAGAGCGTTTTCTTTAAGCTGATAGCCATTGAACTTTTCAATGATTTCATCTGCTTTCTCTTCGCTGTTGACGGTGACGAACCCAAAACCGCGACACTTGTTTGTTTTACGATCGGTGATAATTTTGATTGAAAGCGAATCGCCTTCGTCAGCAAAAACCGCCTCTAGCTCTTGGCGACTCAGGTCTTCAGGCAAATTACCGACATAGAGACGAATAGACATGGGAACGATACCTCTAAACTGTGATTCCGACAGACATGCTTGTGCACACTAACCAAACGTTGCGCTAGACAGAGCATCAAAACTTGACTCTGAAAGTAGCCCAGCCTTTTCCCTAAAACAAACTAGACAATGTGGCGCACCAAGTGGGACATTTCCATTCACCGTCCCAAGTCTGATGGCGCTTACACCGGACGGCGAGAAGCCTGGAGCTAAATGATTGCACGAATCTTTAATCATTGCCGGAGAGTCTAAGATAGGCAAATTGTTTCGATGTCTGCGCGAGAACACGTATGCCACTCACTAAGGTATCACGGTCGGTAAGACGCAAGTAGGGTTACGGCAGATTTATGACCTAAGTAGTATTTCCCCAAGGCAGTTGCTTCACATTTCTACTGTTTGGTACTCCTATCGTTCAACGACCCCATAGAGTGAATCGAAAATCCCGATCGAATCATGCAGTGAGGTTAACGGTGGAATCATGTGCAACACCTTAATAGAGCCAAAGGCGTAGATGCAGTTTATGACCGTAGCTGAATGCAGTGAGCTAATCGCACAGGGTAACTTGTCACGCTTAACGTCTTGTAAAGAAATGTAACATTTATGATGAGGCGATGCAAGCTCAAGTTTAGTGCAGTGTGGAAAGAATGGGCTTTATTCCAGACATCGGATGGCTTCCAACATGCCTCTTGCTTTATTCAGAGTCTCTTCGTATTCTGCTTCGGGCTGCGAATCGGCGACGAGTCCTGCGCCTGCTTGCACACTGACGCTGTGCTTGTTATCACCCTGAGAGCGGACAACCATTGTGCGAATGGCGATCGCGGTATTTAACTGTCCTTCAAAGTCATAGTAACCATAGGCACCAGAGTAGGGTCCTCGACGACACGTTTCCAGACTGTGAATAATCTCCATCGCCCGAATTTTAGGTGCTCCACTAACAGTGCCCGCGGGGAAACACGCTTTCAGCAGATCCCAGGCGGTTTTGCTGGGAGCAAGTTTGCCTACGACGTTACTGACAATATGCATCACATGCGAATAGCGCTCGATCACCATCAGTTCATCGACGCTGACCGTGCCGCTGACGCAAACCCGCCCCAAATCGTTTCGTCCCAGGTCAATTAACATCACGTGTTCAGCCACTTCTTTGGGGTCTTCCAGCAGATCGGCGGCAAGGGCTACGTCTTCCTGGAAGGTTTTACCACGCTGACGGGTACCCGCGATCGGTCGCACAGTGGCTATGAGTGGCTCAGTTGGAGCGGGCGCAAGTTCTGCTTTGACCATCACCTCAGGGCTGGAACCAATAATTTGCCACTGGTCAAAGTGGAAGTATGCCATGTAAGGGGAGGGATTAATTAACCGCAACGATCGATAGAGCGCAAAGGGATCGCCACTGTACTCTGCCGAAAGCCGCTGCGATATCACAACCTGGAAGATATCGCCCGCTTGAATGTGGGCTTTAGCTTTTTCAACATTGGCGCAGAATTGCTCTTTAGTCGTGTTGCTGGTATATAGAGGAGCGGTGTCGAGTGTTGCTGCTAACGGCTGACCGCTGACCGCTGACCGCTGACGACTCACTCCTGGCGGTGTCCATTCCAGCAACACTGCCTGTTCTGATAGCGGTGATTGCAGTTTGTTGACCAGTTGTGCGACGCGATCGCACGCTTGCTGATAGGCAATTTCATGATTAGTGTTGGGATCGCGCAGGTCAGCGTAGGCGATCGCCCAAATCTTGCGCTTAACCTGGTCAAAAATCAGCAGGTTATCCACCTGCATCCACAAACCATCCGGCAAATCAGCCTCAGTTGCCGGATAAATGGGAACACGCGGCTCAATCCAATGAATCAGTTCGTAGCCCCAAAAGCCGAATAAGCCTCCGATACCCGGTGGCAACTGTGGCAATTTGACCGGACGATACGGTTGCAGACAATTGGCAAGCGCTACGAACGGATCACCTTCAAAAACCTGCACTGAGCCATCCCGATGCGTTTGGGTCGTGCAGCTACCTCTTGCCTCCAAAATCCAAAGCGGGTCGCAGCCCAGCAGACTGTATCGACCCAATTGCTCACCCCCTTCGATCGACTCCAGCAAAAAGCTGTAAGGCTGTCCCGCACACACGCGATACCAGGCAGATACAGGCGTATCTAAGTCCGCAACCCATTCCTGGTAAACCGGGACAAAGTTACCCTGAGTAGCGAGTTGGGAGAATTCGGGGAAGGTAGGAAAAACCATAAGGGAAGGGGGAGATGGAGAGCAAGGCAGAGCAGCTTTGAGGCTTGGGGTGATTTTGACTCCTGACTACTCCGCTTCTCATCATCCTCTAGTTAAACTCGATCGACTCATAATGCGGACATTGCTTACAAGGTCCTGAGGGATTGATAGCGCAGCGGAGATGGGCAGAACGGGCATTAAAGCGGCAGGTAATGTCGCCGATGAGGTAGCCAATGCCTTCAACATACTGATGATCGGCAGAGAGAGGAGAACCGTAAAAGCGGCTCAAGCGATGAGACGCTGAAGCATTCATGGCTGTACGCAATCTGGCTCTCAGGTGTGCCTCTGCTTTACGCATCAACAACCATGAGAGAATCACTGGAATCAGCCCGATCGCAACGATGAAGAGCGCTTCTAACATAGCTTATCTGTCAATGGTTAACCGCAATTTGCAACACTACCCGGCTGTCTTGATAGACTGTGCAGATGTATAGACTGTGCAGATGTGCTCATAACTCAACTTTAGAGGGTGATTTCGGTAGATGGTGTTTTCGGCGAACCCAACAACGATCAAGTTTTTACAACAACCAACCTCTCAACAGTGGCTTGAACAGGCGCTAACCCATCTTGATACCATTTTGTTGGATCATTCCCATTGTGAGCGTAAGGCGGCAGGCGTTGCGGTCAATTTGATGTTTCGCTATCCGGCGCATGTGAAATTGGTACGATCGCTGACAGCCATAGCTCAAGAAGAACTGGAGCATTTTGAACAGGTTAACCAAATTTTAGAACAACGGGGCATTCCGCTGGCTCCGCTTGCCTCTCCTCCCTATGGTGCCGGATTGAACAAGCAGATTCGTGCCAAAGAACCCGATCGCCTGTTAGATTCGCTGCTGGTGTGCGGCTTGATCGAAGCACGCAGCCACGAACGGCTTGGACTCTTAGGTACGCACTGCCCAGAGCCTGCCTTGGCGAAATTTTATCGAGGGTTAATGGCATCTGAAGCACGACATTACGGGGTTTATTGGGTACTTGCAACCACCTTTTTCGATCGCTCTGTAGTGGATCAACGCTTAGAAACACTGGCAACGGTTGAAAGCCAGTATTGACGCACCTGCATCCTGAACCCAGAATGCACAGCTAAGCCACAGCGATGCTGAAAGAAAACAACCAAGCAAAACGGATCAATTGGGCAGCAGACCGACAGATAATGATGAATCGAAGCCTAGGGCAGCAATCTCAATGAGGGCAAGATAGAGTGAACGCTGAAAACACTGCGATCGAACATCAAAACGTACCTGAAAGCCATCAGGGTCTGCATGGGTTTCTCTACAGCTCCGAAGATGAGCACACAGCAACAGTGACTACCGCTGCCAACGTGGATACGACGGCTCAAGTGATGCCGCTGGAAGAGTGGTGCAATCGGGCTGGCAACGCCAAAGTGGTTGGTGTCTATGCGGTTTCGGGACGCGATCGCCGCACTCGTTATGTTGGCTATTCCCGCAACGTAGCGCTGTCGCTCAAGGGTCATACAGCACAGCTAGGCGCTGACACGTGTGCCTTTGTTCAGGTACAAATCTTTAAAGTGCCCAGGCGTGATGTCTTAGAACAGCAGCGAGATGCCTGGATTGCCCAATTAGGCTACGTGCCCTCTGGCAATGCTGAGGCAAGTGAGCTTTGGGCAAGTACGGTGGGTGAAGCCGCGATCGCTGCTATGTCTCCAGCAGAACGCCAAGCCTATGAAGAAAAGAAACTTAAATTACGCAAAGCAATGGCTGACGCAGATCTATCGCGCGAAGTCCCTAACAATCAACATGAGGCAGAGCGGCATCAAACGCTAGAGGCAGCAGTCAAAAACGATGACTGGAGTGCGGTCATTCGGGAGCAAACCCAGCAAGCCTGACCGATGCCATGCCAACTTTTCATGTATGCAAGTACGCTACAAAGACTTTTTGATTCGGGACTGGATGGTTGGCGATCGCAGCCTTGCTGCCGAAGTTATTCGCTCCGTTCTAGCAGAGTACGGGTTAGGCTGGGAACCGGAGGGTGCCGATCGCGATGTGCTTCAAGTTGAGACCTACTATCAAGCGGTTGGCGGCGAATTCTGGGTGATTGAACAACACGGTACGTTGCTTGGTACAGGAGCCTATTACCCCATCCAACGCGGACAAAATGCCGTTGAAATCCGCAAAATGTATTTACTGCCAGAAGCCAGAGGTCAGGGGTTAGGACGCTTTTTGCTAGAAGCGTTAGAGTCCACGATCGCCACCCGCAACTTCGAGCAAATCTGGATCGAAACTGCCAGCGTTCTCGCTGAAGCTGTCAAGCTTTACGAGAGCAGCGGCTACAAAGCAGCAACAGGTGTGGAAACGGAACGGTGCGATCGGGTGTACCTCAAGAAGGTGAGGAGTGAGGAGTAAGAAGTTTTGTGTTTTGAGTTTTGCCCTGCCCGCTCCGCCTCCCCTGCCCCCTCCGCCGCCTCCGCCTCCCCTGCCCCCTCCGCCGCCTCCGCCTCCCCACGCCCCACCTTCACATGGATTCAATTCGTCTTTCCTGGTTCTGGGTGGAATGGTTCAGCGACCCTGTACGAATCGTGCTGCTCTTACTACTTTTCATTGGGTTATCCTGGGTCTTTCGGTCTAACCGCTGGCTAAGTCGAGTGAGAACCTATGCGATCGCCCTACTCGTCGGCTATCTCATCATCATCTCACCACCTTTTGTCGCACTGGCAACGTACGGGATTGGGAGTCCGCTGCCACACGATACCGGGGCAAAGGTTGATGTGATCGTCATTTTGGGGCGCGGACATGAACACAACTCGGCTCGTGCAGACATTGCTGCACAACTTTGGTTAGACCAGAGGGCACCCGTGCTTTTTGCCAGCGGTATCAATGATGCCCCTGAACTTGCAAAGCTATTGCGAACAAAAGGCGTTCCGGCTGCAAAGATTGGCGGTGAAGGTTGCTCTAGAACGACCTGGGAGAACGCTGTGTTTACGAAAGCCCTACTGCAACCTCAAGGTGTGAAGCAAATTCTCCTGGTGACGGATGTACCGCATTTATGGCGATCGCTCCTCATCTTTGAACAGGTTGGCTTTCAGGTCATTCCCTCTGCCAGTCCACTCTTCACCCAGATGACCAGCCCTCAGCGTGCCATGCTGCTGCTGCGTGAGTACCTTTTCCTTGCTCTCTATCCGACGACACTTAAGCAAGAGCGCCGAACCCTGGAACAGCCTTCAGCAGAGGTTGTACAGCAAATTACCAACCAACAGTGTCGCGTCGTCGGGTCATAAGCGAAAAGCCTCCGTCTTTACACCAAACCTTCATCATACTTGCGACCTTACGGCATTCCTGTCACGGTTGCCCAGAGGTATTTTTTAAACGATTGCGCATCCATTGTCAGGCGGAGCTGCTGTGACCAGGTGTAAATATCAAATGTTACTGGATCGCTCTGTACGGCAATATTGCCCAATAGCGTAATCCAATGGCTAGGAAACGGTAGCAACGGTGGGTTATTACCCAACATGCCGTCAGCAGTAATGAGGGCAAACGCCACGCCATCCGCTTTGATTGCCGCTGCTGCGTCCTGCATCGCACTGATGTCATTCATCAGGTAGGCGTGATCGTAAGCGACATGGCTGTAGCCGAGAATTTCTTTCACCCAGCCTTTCATTTCCCAGGATTTAGTCATACCAGCCAGATTACGAATGATGTCGGGAGCATTCGGTTCCACTGGAAAAAGGATCGATTCGACATCACGCAGCGTTGATAGCACCATCCAGTCTGCCTGACCCATCTGTAAATTGCCACTGCTGCCTTGTCGCAGGCGATCGGACGACGCAATGTAGTGGCTGTTGCCTTGAAAGCCACCGACAAAAAAAAGGCTGCGGCAGATCTCGACGTAGCGGAGCGGCTGTTTTTGGAGCAGCGTAAAGAGCACCGCCGCCGGACCGCAAAACGGCTGACCGCCTTGATTGACCTGAAAGGGATCTTGTACACGTGCTCGCATGTCAGCAGCGATCGTCGCTTTGTCCAAAAATGCCCACGCACCGGGAGCGCTGGATTGCTCAAACGCGTCGATCGCTGCCATCGCTGCCTCAACCTTAGCTGGATCGGGAGTATACGTACCCGTTAAAACCGCTCTAGTAATCACTGCTTACGCCCTCTTACGCTTGCAACAGTTGTGACTAACAACACTACCCTCATGTTCTATTCCCTATTCTCTCCTCCCGCTGAACGTTGGCTATGCCTATCAAACTATGCGTAGCAAAAAACAAAGGCTTCAGCTTTTTGAGACGCTGCGATCGTACTCTCAGCCTTACCCAGATAATTTTTGATGAGATCATATTAGTCTGGTAAAGTAGTAAAACTTATGGCTGGGATCATTCATACGACATCACTCACAGTCGCTGAGCCTTTCCGGTTCTCAGAACCAACGCTTACTGGATTGTGCTGGTTAAGCAGTACCTGGTTAAGTCTGCAACATTTGCTTTTATAATCGCCTCAGTAGCGTTGGTCACTGTCCGTGCTTGCGATTTATCCTGGTAGCTTTGATCCCATCACTTTGGGGCATCTCGACATTATTGAGCGAGGCTGTAAGCTCTTTGATCAGGTGATCGTAGCGGTCTTACGCAACCCAAACAAAACGCCACTGTTTACAGTGCCAGAGCGAATCGAACAAATCCGTCGCTCCACGCCTCATCTGTCTAATCTCGAAGTCGATAGCTTTGATGGGTTAACGATTAACTATGCCAAGATGCGACGTGCAACTGCTCTACTTCGAGGTTTACGAGTTCTCTCTGACTTTGAGATGGAGCTGCAAATGGCTCATACTAATAAAACACTCTCGGCTCAGATTGAAACCGTTTTTTTGGCAACGTCGAATGAGTACAGTTTTCTCAGCAGCAGCCTAGTAAAGGAAATCGCCAGATTTGGCGGTGCGATCGATCATCTTGTTCCAAAACATGTCGCCGTAGATATTTACCAATGCTTCGCCAAGATTCCTCCAGCATCAGCCCAGACCACGGACTTAGCGCCAACGCAGGAGCTTCCCAGAACGGCACCCTTCATGGAGGGTCTCCCCGATCGGGAAGTGTAGACATTCAGCGGGAATTAAATCGGCTGGAGGAAATCATTCTCGATAGCCCGCGTGTGCCCATGACACGCTGGACATGGGTCGATGAAGAGCAATTATTAGAGCAGCTTGATCTGGTGCGGTTGAGTCTGCCTGAGGCGTTTCATGAAGCGGACGCGATCGCCCGCCAAAAAGATGAGCTGTTTCTCCAAGCGGAACAATACGCTCAAGAAGTCGTTGAAAATGCCGAGCGCCGAGCGGCACAAATTCTCAACGAAATGGGCATTTTGCGCCAGGCAGAGATCGAGGCGCAGCAAATGAGACAGCAGGTGCAGCAAGAGTGTGAAGCGGCTGAGGCACAGACGATCGCCGAAATTGAACGGATGCGTCGTCAGGCTCAGCAGGATTTAGAAGAGATGCAGCGGTTAGCGATCGCAGAATGTGAGGAAATTCAGGCAGGCGCAGACGAATATGCCGACCGGGTACTGCAAGAAATGGAGCGACAGCTCAGCGAAATGATGCGTGTGGTACGTAACGGGCGACAACAACTTCAACCGGAAGCACCGCCTCGTGTCAGAGAGGCAAATACCAGTAGTACGCAGACGCGATCGCCAGGGGCAAAAGGCGATCGCGCGAAGACATAAGTGATCCTGTATGCGCTGCTTAGCTTGCCCGTTTCGCTTGCCAAACCGCACCCAATGCGGCTCCTAGCCCTGCAACCAAACCTACACTCATCCCTTCGATCGTTCGGGTGACGGGGCTTTTTGTTAAGCACTGGGCAGATGGCGCTGCCTCTTGCAAACAACTTTTGCTGTCTGCCCAGCTTGCAGTACCGCCTAAAATGACTCCAGCAGCACTACACGCCAGAATTAAAGTGAAAACAGAGCGGTTCTTTTTTCTACCCATAGATGGATGCCAAACGCTGCATAAATGGTCGATTAAATCTCCACTTAATGTACCCATTCATCCTGTAAAGTCAACAGTCTTTGCACAATCTTGCTCCAAACAAAAAGCCTTTGTAAGCAAAACTAGAACTGTCATGGCTGATGCCGCGATCGCACAGATCCATCATTTCCTCAAAGTGTCTGACTCCATCGCCACCGCAGGGCAACCAACCGAGATGCAGTTTGCTGCGATCGCTGAGGCGGGCTATCGTGTGGTGATCAATCTCGCGCTGCCAAGCTCGACCAACGCTCTACCACATGAGCAGGTGTTAGTCGAAGCGCAGGATATGACGTACATTCACATCCCGGTTGTTTGGGAAGAGCCAACACTGGCGGATGTGCAGCAGTTTTTTAGCGTTATGCAGGCATACGCAGGAACGCCCGTTTTTGTTCACTGTGCCCTGAATATGAGAGTTTCAGCGTTTATATATCTTTATCGACGGTTATACGAAGGGGTTGATGAAGCGGCAGCGACGCAAACGTTGCATCAGCTTTGGGTACCGAACGATCGCTGGCAGGCGTTCATAGCGCAGGTCGTGCAGTACTATCAACAGCACTAGCTTTTTCCAACCATCCCTTAGACTCATGGATACTTTTTTACCAATCGCCTATGTTCAGGATCAATTTATGCCCTTTACAGAGGCAAAAATTTCGATCGCAACTCACGCTTTGCACTATGGTACGGGAGCGATTGGTGGCTTGCGAGGCATTCCTGACCCCCATAACGCCAACCAGATTTTGCTCTTTCGGCTGGAGCGCCATTGCGATCGCCTGAGCCAAAGCGCTCGTTTTCTCCATTACGAGTTGCCCAGCAGCGCGATTAAGCAAGTGATTGTTGAATTCATCCAAAAAAATCGTCCGACACGTCCGTTCTATATTCGTCCCCTTGTCTACACGTCTGGACTTGGCATTGCGCCCAGGCTGCACCAGGTGGAAAAAAGTCTTCTGGTCTACGGCTTGGCAATGGATGACTATTTGTCGCCGACGGGTGTGAGCTGTCGCATTAGCTCCTGGCAGCGGCAGTCAGACAACAGTATGCCGTTGCGCGGCAAAATTACAGCCGCATATATTGCCTCTGCCCTCGCCAAAACTGAAGCGGCGGAGTCAGGCTTTGATGAAGCCATTATGCTCAACGCGCAGGGAAAGGTCAGCGAAGCCTCCGGGATGAATATTTTCATCGTTCGCAACGGGCAACTGATTACACCTGGGTTTGATCAAGACATTTTGGAAGGCATTACCCGTGATAGTGTGCTGACGCTGGCAAAGGATCTGGGCATTCCCACGATCGAGCGTCCAGTCGATAAATCTGAACTCTACATTGCTGATGAAGTGTTTCTCACAGGAACAGCGGCGAAAGTGGCACCTGTAAAGCGCGTCGAGAATTATACGCTGCCGAGCGATCGCCCGCTTACCGAACGCTTACGAACCATGCTGATTGCCATTACCGAAAAGCGCGATCCGCAGTATCAAGATTGGGTCGATACGATCGCGTTTGACTAACAGCAACGATCACTGGATTAAGTGATAAAGTCTCTCTGGAGCCAGGTCTGACTGCGTAATGGCGGTCACGTCACTAGGGGCTGTCACCAATTACAACGACCCATGACTTGCAGCAAGGGTTCCAGCCCCTAGCCTGGTATGTTGGGGCGGGCGCGATTATGCTGATACCGCAAGGTTTTGAAGCTAATTGATGATGCGCCCTAAAGCTGCGATCGCTCACGTAAAGGATATCAACATGACTCAATGGAACTGGATGCGGCAGCATACGCTCAAGGCGGGCATTGCACTTGTGACGGTTATTTTGACTGTTGTGCTATTCGGGCTACACAGCGCCACTAAGGCTCAAACGAGCAATACACAACTGTTGTGGTATGGGCAGTCTGCCTTTAAGCTGACAACCCCATCCGGCAAGGTGCTGCTGATTGACCCCTGGCTTGAAAACCCGCTCAACCCCAATGGCAAAGCTGATCTAGCAAACCTGAAGCAGGTTGACCTGATCCTTGTTACCCACGGTCACTTTGATCATCTTGGCAATGCAGTAGAAATTGGTCAGAAAACGAACGCAAAGCTTGTCAGCACGTTTGACCTGGGACAAGCGATCGTTGCTTCCAGCGGTTATCCCAAAAATCTAGTCACGGTTGAGACACAGGGCAACTTTGGGGGCGAACTCACCTTGCTCAATGGTGAAGTGAAGGTTGCGTTCATTCCAGCCATCCACAGTTCTTCGGTCGCGTCTGACGGTAGCCCTGCCACATTCGCAGGCAATCCTGGGGGTTTTTTGATTAGCGTTAAGAATGGTCCTGTCATCTATCACACAGGCGATACCGATCTGTTCTCAGATATGGCGCTTATTCCTCGATTTAGGAAAGTAAGCTTAATGCTTGCCTGCATTGGCGATCAGTTTACGATGGGTCCCCAACGGGCTGCCGAGGCGGTCAAGCTAGTTAATCCAACAACGGTCATACCGATGCACTATGGCGTTTTCAACCTGCCAGGAACCCCGCAGGCATTCTCTCAAGCATTGCAGCAACAGGGTGTTAAAAGCCAGTTTCGCACGATGAAAGTGGGTGAAGTACTGAAGCTCTAAAGAAAGGAATACCCTCTTTGGCGCGGCTCTGTCTAAACGGGATCATGCCCTTTGGCGACCTTTTCGTTATGAGAAGGCTAGTCAAAGGGCGCTGTAATCGATGCCACACCTTGATTCATCTACTCGAAACGGGGCGGTGATTGACGCGATCGACCGATAAAGCAGTTAGTAACGCGCTCCCCGCTTGTGTAGTGAAGCAAGAAGTTGGGGGCGAACCTGCTTTGCCCACAAATCAAAATTAAACTCGGTGGTGTTGCTGCCAATCGATTCAGCAGCCTTGTTTTGTTCGTTTTCAGCTTTACTTTTCATACGATTCCTGATCCACGCTGTAAGTACTTTGAAGCAAAACTCGGTCCGACTATGTCTGTCTCAGGGCATAATCTGTAGCATAAGATGCAGCTAACGCAAGCGATCGATGCTGTTGACGCATAGCAAAGGTGCTGACAGGCACTGTTAGCTCCACGGATGAAGCTGTCACCCACGATCGACTCTTTGCTACAGTTATGCCCGAGCAATATTCTGTACTATTGCATACAGAATGATTTTAAAGGCTTGCCCTTAAAGCAGTAGTTAAGCTTTCGTGAATGTTCGATAAATATAGGATGCCCAGAGTTGCTCGATTGATCTCAGGTCTAACAATCAGTTGCTTGCCTCACTCTGAAGGCTCTGGACGAAGCATCTGAGGCTGCATCTAAAGTTATGAGGTTGGTTTGAGCGCTTGCTTGATTTGCTCGATCGCCCGCTGAGCCAACTGCTCTGGCGTTTCCTCTGCTTGATAGCTGACGCGCACATCTGCCTGAGCATAAAGCGGCTGTCGTTCCTCTAAAAGTGCCTGAAGCTTAGCGGCTGGATTGGTGTCTTGTAGCAAGGGGCGCGTGTCGTCTGTTTGTAGACGCGCCTGAAGTTGCCCAACCGGAACATCAAGCCACACAACAATGCCATGACGCAGATAGCCCCAGTTCTCACGCTTGAGGACAATACCACCACCTGTGGCGATCGCTAACCGTGTGTAGGGTGCCAGTTCAGCTAAAACCTGGCTTTCTAGCTGGCGAAACTCTGCCTCACCTGACTGGGCAAAAAGCTCACGAATCGATAGTCCCGTTACCTGCTCAATGACGGCATCAGTATCAAAAAAACGGTAGTTCAGTGCCGTTGCCAGGAGTTGTCCTACCGTTGTTTTGCCTGACCCCATCATGCCGATCAAGTAGAGGTTGGTACCTTTTAAGAAATCATTCACGCGTTAATGCTCATACCACGTTGCTGTCGCCAGAATACCGCGATCGCGCTATCCCTAGCACCGTTCACGTTAGCGTCTCACGCTTACCGAACTGGCAAAGCAGTTGGGCTAATTCTTTAAACCCCTCTCCGGCGGCTGCGCTCGTCACGTAAGCAGGTTGATGCGCCAGGCGATCGCGGTAATCCAGCACATTCGCCACACCCACCGAGAGCGGAAATCGATTGGCATCAAACAAGCTCTCATCGTTAGGGCTGTCGCCAACTGTGATCACGTGTTCGGCTGCGTAGTCAGGAAAGTATTGCTGCAAAACGGTGAGTAGACCAGTCGCCTTGTCCTGCGATCGCAATTTGATGTGGCATTGCACCGTACTGTAAGTAAAGCCCCACGAGTAACTTTGGCAAAGGCGATCGAGACGCTCAAGCTCAGCGATTGTCAGTCCCTGTACATCAAATGTCCAATCTGTCAGTCGAAAACGGTTGTCGCTGGACTCTTGCAGTGCCGGAAAAGTAGTACGCAGACGTTGAAACATTGCAGCCAGGTGTTGACGATGCTGTGTGATGTCTGAAAGCGGGACGAGTAGCGCTTCTGAAAGGGTCTCTCCAGCACAAAGCAAGCCGCCATTTTCAGCGATCGCGCCCCAAACGGGCAAATAATGAGCCAACCCGCTGACCCAACCTGCCGATCGTCCCGTTACAATGAGCACCTGAATCCCTACTGCTGCCAGTTGCTCAAACGCTTGTAGCAGCGCGGGTGTGAATTTTCCATCTGTTGTTAACGTCCCGTCCATATCCGTTGCTACCAGCCGCACAGATGTAAGATCAACGGTAGAAAAGGCTTGTGATAACGGTAGGAATGGCATCGCTGGTGAAGAATGAAGCATGGGAAACGTTTTGAGTTTTGAGTTGGAACCGTTGTTCGCTGTTAGTTGTAGTTGCGAGAAGGAGCTAGAAGACAAGGGAGAATCAACTTAAAACTCCCCCTGCTCTCTCCTCTCTCCTCTCTCCTCACCCCTCTCTCCATCATGGGACAACTCACCCCTGACCAGCGCCATAGTCTGTATACTCAGGAAGCCGCGCGAGCAGGTATCCACAAAGCCATCCTCGCTGCCCTTTATCAGGTACAAACCAAGCCAGTCTTGACTGATGGCGAGACAGGCTTGGGTATTGCTCCTGCAAATCAAATGACCTTAGAACAGGTGGATACTTTTTCTGCACAGGTACAGTACGCCGCTAGCACAGTGCGTAGTCTCACGAATAGCCTCATCGCTGACGGCTGGAACAGTGCAGAACTGTGGCATATCGACCAGGGGCGCTACACCGATCGGTTGATCGAGGCGATCGCCGCAGGCTACACTGCACCCATCAGCGATCCGGCGGCGGCGCTCTTAGAAGCTTGCGATCAAGTGGCACTACTTCAGGCGTATAGCGATGACTTAAGGACTGACGCTCAAGCAACTCAGCTACCTGTTACGTTTGCTAATTTCGATGCAGCACTGCTTGCTTTTTTAAAACCCCTGCCTCATTGCTATTTCAGCCTGCCACACCAGCGCGGTGCATTATTAGAACTGGTTCGCCTGTGGCATCAACTGGATAGTCGTGAGGCTGCGATCGCTGCGCTAGGCGTTGAGCACCCTGCCGCGATCGAAGAGGCTGAACTGGATACCGCTTTACGTCGCTTTCTGCCGCTCCTTGCTCCAACCTATGCTGGCTATCCTCACCAGCGAGAAGCATTACTGCGCCTGACTCAACTTTGGCAGCAGTTGGATTCGCGGGAGGCTGCGATCGCCGCGCTTGCTCAGCCTCTTTTGCCCTCGCTCAATTTCAACAGCATTGATGCAGCGTTGATGGCGATCGTCCAGCGCCTGCCCCCAACGTATGAAGGCAAAGGCGACCAGCGCAATGCACTGGTTGAAACCGTTCGCCTCTGGCACCAGCTAGAGAGCCGCAGTGCAACCCTGCTTGCTTTGGGCATCAACCCCGATCTGTTTACCACCGCAACGCCCGATCAAACTGCCATCACTCATGCGGCTGCTCAGCTTGACCAGTCACTGCTGGACTTTGTTCGCTACCTGCCTGTCTCATACAAGGGCACTGACATACAGCGTGATGCCCTGCTACGGTTGACTCAGCTTTGGCGATCGCTGGCTACACCCGAACAAGCCCTTCAGTCGCTTCTCAGCGATCTGCGGCAGATGGCAACAGCGCGACGGGACACACCCGAAGCTCCGCCAAAACCATCACCGCTCCTTCCGTCCACTCGCCCCGATCGCTGGACTCCTAACACGCTACAGCTTTATGCTCCTATCATCGCCAACGGCAGCTTTATTTGGGCAGAAGCAACCAGTGGGGGGCTACAGATGCCGCCCAATCAGGCAGTAGTCGATGCGATCGTCCATCTTGCCCAACTGATACAGCAAGCACGCGATCGACTTAGCCGTCCGTTTCATGTCACAAGCTGGTACGTGATTGCCGATGGTAATGCTCAAATCCCAGGCATTTTGTCTCGTCGTCACCTGCTGGGTGATGCACTGACTTTCTACTGCGAAGGACTTACAGGTGCTCAGCTCTACTGGTTTTTAGACCCTTGGTGGACAGGCGGTTTAGGGTACTCTGCTCACGCGCCCTGTCTCTGCTATGTTGATGGTCGCGGCGATCGAGCACGATGGCAAGTATGAGCTTACTTTAGTTCCTAATCTACAGGCGTAATGCAAATTGCAACTAAGTTGCCTTCATCTCTTTCTTGTAAATGTCGCTTCTACATCGGTTCAGCTATCATGCCGAACGTCTCTTAACGCAAAAGTCAGGGTCGATTGTTCGATCGACCCTGACTTCTTTAAAGACGTTTTGCAGAGAGGTCTGAGCTTTTGGCTCTCTTTAGCGCGGCGATCGTCCACGCAACGATCGCCTCGTTGAGTCAAGACCTTGCCTAGCCAATGTAGTTTGCTTCTGCTTCTAGCAGACGAATGAGTGCTTCATCGCCTTTTGCTCTGGCGGTTTCCAGGCGGCGCTGCAAGTTTTTTTGCATGTTTACGCGATGCGTTTGAGACGCTTGTGTTGCGCTTTCCTGACGGTTTCTGTTCATGTTAGACATTAGTTAAAAGTGAGATGTGGTACTAAATCCTAAGCGTAATTCTAACACTCACAAAGCTAAACGGTAGCTTACGATACGGAATTTAACGATATGCGATCGCGTCTCTAACCTGGCATGCCTTGCTTTGCGTTAATTGACAACACACGCTCTACGGGTTGGGCAGCTTACTTCTGTATTGAAAGAAAAAATTAGAAACTCCCAACGCTGCGTCCGGAGAGTCGCTGGATGGATGTGAAATCGAACTACTGATAGAGATAAAACAGCCTTGGTTAAGGCATTGTGTAATTAAGGCGTTGATTCGACAGGCTGTCGTTAGCGCAATCCGGTGCATTGAGCGATCCTTAAACGTGTTAGATAAACCATACGTGGTGGCGAACGATGCGAACTCCCCGTGCAACCGTTCAAAAGGTCGATATGTCTGCTGCAATGACGGCTCAACCCATTACCCTCTATCTGGGATGGGAAATCTTCTTGAGCCGCGTCTTCAGAGAGCGCGTTGATAAAGGCTTGTGGCTTCACTGGTATCACCCTGCGGATCGAAACCGTGAGTGTGCCCTCCGCTACGGTCATTTTATTGCACCGAACCAAACTCTGGAAGAAGCGCTGCACGCTGTCTATCAGTCAATCGAGGCGATCGTTGAACTAGAATCAATGGAGCACGTTCGATCGTTTGCTTCATCCAGCGATCGCCGGGTGCCTGAATGGAACGCCCCTAGCTGGGAAATGGTGCCAATTAACGCGTAGGCGACGTATGGCGCAGCATCGGCTTCTCACCCTCCTCAGCGATTTTGGCTTGAGCGATAGCTATGTGGGCATCATGAAAGGGGCGATCGCGCAGGTAAATGTAGCGCTGACTGTCATCGATTTAACCCACCAAATTCCACCGCAAAATATTGCGTTCGCTCGGTTTGCGCTCATGACTGCCTATCCTTACTTTCCAGTCGGTACTGTGCATGTCGCGGTGGTTGATCCGGGTGTCGGTAGCACTCGACGCGCGATCGCTCTTGCGGTTGGCGAAGATGCCGCTCATCCTACAGGCTTTCTCGTTGGACCAGACAATGGACTTTTCAGTGGTGTCATCAATGCTCATCCTGTCATTGCAGCGGTTGAGCTGACTGAGCCTTTGTACTGGCGCACACCCAAGCCAAGCGCCACTTTTCATGGACGCGACATCTTTGCACCCGTGGGTGCCCATCTTGCGAGTAGAGTACCGCTAGACCAGTTAGGCACGAGCATTGCACCCGAAACGTTGGTGTTGCTCGACGTGCCCCAATGTAGTCAGCCTGAAACGTGGAGCGATGTTGAGCGATCGCAGTTTGTAACAGAGTTCGATGGTGTAAGCATTCCTCACGGTGACAAGATAGTGGGCTATGTGCAGGCGATCGACCACTTTGGCAATTTGATTACAACGATTTCAGGTGCTCAGGTGCGGGGTAAGCGCTGGTGGCTGTTGAGCAATGGCACCCTATTTGCAGGTAGAGAAACGTACAGTAACAGCACGCCTGGAGACTTACTGGCGCTCGTTGGGAGTCACGGTTGGGTTGAAATTGCCGTCAATGGCGGCAGCGCTCAGGCTAAACTCAATTTAGGTTGGCATGATCCGGTATGTGTAGTGGTGAGTAGTCGGTAGTCGATGGTTGGAGCAAACTTACAGTCAAAACTCTTCACGCTATGACGCAACTATTAGAGCCAGAAATTTACCAGGGACAGTTTGGAGACTTCACGATTACGCCCGACGATCGCCGGGGAGTCGTCATTTATCGTGCTGGCTTAATGGCAGCCGCGCTCTGTTTTGCGATCGGGGTTGGGTTAGTGCTGGGGCAACCAGAGAATCCCGTGATTTTGCCTTGGCTGACGCTGCTGTATACAGGGTTTTGTTTAGCGCTTGGTGTCAGCTTGCTGATGATTCACATCTACATGGTGACGTTACATCGGGCATTGCAAGCATTTTGGGTGATTGGGGGTGTCTCCGCCTTTGCGATCGGTCATTTTTACCCCGAACCGTTTGCGCTTACGGTCTACAATCAACCGCTGAGTATTCTTGGCATTGGCTTTACTTTTGCTGCTTTAACGGGCATTTTCTTCAAAGAAGCAGTTTGCTTTAATCGGCTAGAAGCAAAACTGCTCACTCCATTAGTGCCGTTGCTGTTGTTGGGGCATCTCGTCGTTTGGCTACCGTTAGCATTAGAACAGGGGATACTAGCGCTCTGGGCAGCGCTGTTCCTGGTGTTTGCCGTGCGTAAGGTCATTCAACCATTGCCGCCAGATATTGGTGATAAGAGCGTGTTTGCCTATCTGAAGCAGCAACGGCTCACCAAAGTAGATGCGTCGTGATGTCATGCTTCGCAATCAAGGTGCGCGAGAAAGGGAGCGATCGCCCATGAAGCCCAACGATAAGCCAGAAGCAACGCGGTTGAAATGGATGAAGCCTATCGCCTGGGTTGCGATTCCGCTTGTGGGAGTGCTGTCACTTCTGGGTATTGCCGTGAGTCGTCAACAGGCACAGCTTGCGACTCAAGCACCGAGTCCATCCAGCACTGTTGCTCTTACACCAACAACAGAAATCACACCCTCTCCATCAGCGACTCCTAGCAAAGCGCCACAGACAACCCAAAAGCCGACCGCTAAGCCGTCTCTCCAACCGATCGATCCCGCTGCTTTGACTGAACAGCAGAAAGCTCTCAATCGACAAGCAAAAGCGGCTTTTGGAGCCTTGGGATCGTCGGTCGATGCTCTGATTGAAATGCATGTTGCGATCGCTGAAGGACAGCCCTCTGTCAGCGTTGGTGCACCAACGGGTGCCCTCCTACTGAATCAGAAAGGGCAAATACTACATCAACTGCCGCCTGGCAGCGTTTATAGCGCTCAGCCTGATGGTCAATCGATTCGCTTCGGTGAATGGCAGCTACCCGAAGCGGTTTGGTTGGAAATCCCTCCTGGTAGCGTGTTTCAATTGGGCAATCGTACCTACCGTGGACGGCTTCTGCTGGTTGCAACTGACGGTAAGCTTTGGGGTGTCAACCACATCAATATGCGACAGTACCTTTACAGTGTGGTCGCCAGTGAAGTGTCCCCCAGTTGGAAAATGGAGGCACTCAAGGCACAGGCAGTTGCCGCTCGCTCCTATGCCTTGACCTACTATTTCAAGCCTGTTAGCCCACTCTTTCATATGGGTGCAACAGAGTACTATCAGGTCTACAGCGGTACCGATCGCGAAGCGGCTACAACCAGTCAGGCGGTTGATGCTACAGCAGGCGAGTTCGTTAGCTACCGTGGCGGCATTGTTGAATCGCTTTATGCTGCATCTGATGACATTGTGGCTGAGGCATTTCAGGGGAAGGGCATGAGTCAATTAGGGGCACTGGCACTAGCTGAGCAAGGCTACTCTTATAAGCAAATTTTGAGCAACTATTACCCTAAGACAGGCGTAGCGCGGATTGAAGAGGATAAGGATTAGTGGGGAGTGGGGAGTCGGGAGTCGGGAGTGGGGAGTAGGACTGCTGACCGCAAGCTTCGTCTAACAACTAACAACTAGCAACTAGCAACTCTTTCCGCCTTCCTGCTTCCCAAAAGTGCTTCGGCTCTTGCTTGTACATACTACAGATTCTGTTAACAGTATCAACGCCTACAAACATCCTACAAGTGGTAGGATCACCCTTGACTAACAGATGTCACCTGGAGTCAGGAGCAGCACTATGCCACTTACGCTATCAGCGGAGAAAACAAAGCATCAGCCTACGGTCAAGCTGGGGCGGGTTCTGGTTGTTGAAGACGAAGGGCTAATCTCGGAGACGATCGCGCTAGCGTTAACGGATGAAGGCTACGAGGTGATTACGGCTGAAGATGGTCGTGTGGCGCTGGATTTGATTCACCAGCTTAAAGAACTGGAGTCTAGCGGGAACTCAAGTACGGCTCTGGCACTACCGCATCAATTGCGCGGTCGATCGATCGACCTGATCATCCTGGATTTGATGTTGCCGTATATCAATGGACTTGATCTCTGTCGTCTGATTCGTCGAGAGGGCATCAGTGTACCGATCCTAATGTTGAGCGCTAAGGGTAGCGAGACCGATCGCGTGGTTGGGTTAGAGGTGGGCGCAGATGATTACCTCACCAAACCGTTTGGTATCCGTGAACTGGTGGCGCGCTGTCGTGCTCTTCTGCGCCGTCACCATCAGTTTCAAGTACAGCCCGAGCAGCCGTCCTTGAAGTATCAAGACATTGCCCTTTACCCTCAAGAGTGCCGCATTACAGTGCGCGGTGCAGCAGTTAATTTCTCGCCCAAAGAGTTCAAGATCTTAGAGCTGTTTATGAGCTATCCCCGGCGGGTTTGGTCACGAGAGCAGTTGCTAGAGCGCATTTGGGGTCCCGATTTTATTGGTGATAGCAAGACAGTCGATGTGCATATCCGCTGGCTGCGTGAAAAGCTTGAAATTGACCCCAGCAGCCCAACGTATCTGGTGACAGTCCGTGGGTTTGGCTATCGGTTTGGTTGATGTGTGTGAGTCGTCAGCAGGCAGTCTAGAATAGCGTTACATTCTACCTGTGCTCGGTTATGGCTACGCTATCTGGTCGAGCGGAGGGCTAAACGCTGAACGTGGCAATTCTGTGGTTTCTCTTAGGGCTGGCGATCGGGCTTAGTTTGTTGCGTTGGCATCACGTTCAGCTAACTCACAAGCTTAAACGTCTGACTCATGCCCTTCAGCCAGATACTTCACCCTGGTCATTTTCTTCAACGTCGCAGCTGATGCGAGCGATCACAGCACATTTAACAGACTGTGAAACGCTAACCGCCGATCGAGAAACCTGGCGGCATCTTTGTCACGCTGCTCCGATCGGGGTGCTGCAAGTGGACGAGGAAAACCAACTGCTTTGGTGCAACGATCAAGCAGGGCAACTGCTTAGCATTCAGCCACCTCATGCGGCAAATCGTCGCCTGTTGCTAGAGCTGGTTCGCTCCTACGAACTGGATCAACTGATTGAGCAGACGCGGATTCTGCAAAAGCCCTGCCAGAGTGATTGGACGTTTCATCCTGTCTGTGCTGATCCGTCTCAGCTATCGCGTCAGTTGTCTCGCCCACTGCGGGCGCACAGCATTTTGCTGGCAGATGGTTGCGTGGGCGTGTTTTTAGAAAGCCGTCAGGAAACCGTTCTGCTGGCGCAACAGCGCGATCGCTGGATTTCTGATGTTGCCCATGAACTCAAAACGCCGTTAACCTCGGTCCGTCTCGTGGCTGAGACGCTACAAATGCGGTTGGAACCACCCTTGCGCGACTGGATCGATCGCCTCCTTAACGAAACAATCCGTTTGAGCAGTTTAGTGCAAGATCTACTGGATTTAAGCCAGCTAGAAGCAAACCCCAATCCTAACCTGAAGCTTCAAACGGTTGATCTGACGAAGTTGATTCAATCCACCTGGTTTAGTCTGGAGCTGTTAGCACGCAAAAAGCAGCTTCAGCTTGACTATGTGGGTCCTGAGCGCCTGCTCATGCAGCTTGATGAGTCACGGATGCATCGCGTTCTGCTGAATTTGCTCGATAATGCCATCAAGTACAGCCCTCCCCAGCAGGCAATTCGAGTGCATGTGAGCATCGTTGCCAATCGCAGTCAGGCGCAGGATCAGCTAGTGCAAGTGGAGATCATTGATACAGGGCTGGGCTTTCCGACTGAGGCATTACCCTACGTGTTCGATCGCTTTTACCGCGCCGATCCATCCCGCAGCCGTAGTAATATCGGTCTAGAAGCATCGAGAGTTCACTCGATCGGTAAACGGGCGACGACTGCGAGTAATGCCTTTGCTGATGATGCTCAGCCTGTTAGTGGTACTCAAGCAGTGCCAAGTAGTGGGAGTGGGCTAGGGCTAGCGATCGTCCGTCAAATCGTAGAGGCACATCAGGGTTGGGTGCAGGCAAGCAATCATCCTGAAACTCAAGGCGGTTGGCTACAAGTTTTTTTACCGTGGCAGCCTGATGATGTCGCTGCGACCTGACTGAACGATCGACTTGAACGCTCTCAGACTGCTTCAATTCAGCGATCGCTCCACAATCATGCAACCAAGACCGCCGCGATTTGCGATACTAGAGCTTGGTTCTGTGACGCACGCAAACATGTTTATTATCGATATCACGCTCAAGAATACGCCCCTTTCCCTCTCGGTACAGCGCAAATCGGAAGAAGATGCTGAAGCGATCTATCAAAAAATCTTGCAGGTGCTTCGTTCTGGCAGCAACGAACTGCTAGAACTGTCGTGTGAGAAGCAGCCTGGGAAAAAAATTGGCATCCTTGGCACCGAAATTTCAGCGGTGCAAATTTCTGACAAATCTGGCACTGCGGCAGCATCCGGTCGTCCCCCTGGTTTCTTTGCACTGGCTGAGTGAATGCTTCAGCATCGTCAATCGCCAACGTTCTGATGATGAGCTAAGCGTAGCGATCGCTGCAACAGTTAATCATTTTAGGAGGATAGCAACATCGAAACCGCGATCGCCGCGCCTGCTATTCAAGTTCAGGATTTAAGTTTTCGCTGGTACAAGGGCGAGACGGTTCTGGACTCGTGTAGCTTAGAGGTGCCTCAAGGTGAGTTTTGGATGCTTTTGGGCACCAACGGTAGCGGTAAGTCAACGCTATTGAAGCTGCTGGCAAAACTTTTGCATCCTCAGTCAGGTTCTATCCAGATCAGCCCACATACTGGCTTCGTTTTTCAGAATCCAGATCACCAGCTTGTCATGCCGACCGTTGGTGCCGATGTTGCGTTTGGGCTAGTTGCAGAAAAGTTGACGTATGCTCAAACCCGGCAACGGGTAGCCGAAGCGCTGGAAGCAGTGAATTTGCTGCCACTCCTCCGACGACCAATCTACGCTCTGAGCGGTGGGCAAAAGCAGCGAGTGGCGATCGCAGGTGCGATCGCCCGTCATTGCGACGTTTTACTGCTAGACGAACCTACGGCACTCCTCGATCCTGACAGCCAGCTTGATCTGGTGGCACAGGTACAGCGTCTCGTCAAAAGTCGTGGCTTAACGGCTCTTTGGGTGACGCATCGCCTCAATGAACTGGACTATTGTGATGGCGCTTTTTTATTGGAGCAGGGCAAAGTGGTCGATCGGGGTAATCCCCAACGGTTGAAGCAACGCCTGATGCAAGTTGCTGTTTAACGAGCAGGGCATGACACATAACGTCTCTACAGTCAAAAAATTACAGCGCCTGAATCCACTCTTTCACCTCATACTCTGTCCAAACGCCGTTTTGCCAATACGGATCAGACTCAATCAGTTGGCGTACAGTGGCTTCATTTTCAGCCTCGTAAATGCCAAACACTTTGGTCAGGTCTTTGGTCGGACCGATCGTCACCAGCACCCCAGATGCTTTCTGTTTTGCCAGACCATTGAGATGTGCCTGACGGTAAGGAGCGCGTTTTTCCAGTACATCATCGCAATAAGTGCCCCAGAGGACGTATTTTGTCATGGCTTTGAGTAGGTTTGAATGAGTGAAAGAAACCGGGTTTCTAGATGATGTTTTGGATGTTCAACAGCGTTGTCTGGTGGAGAAACCCGGTTTCTGTGTCGATCTAGCTTCTGAGGTCAACGCGGAATTTATCAACTAGCGCTTCTCGCACTTGCTGGTGGACGGGTTCGATGTCGTCATCCTTGAGCGTGCGATCGCCCGCTCTGTACAACAGCCGAAAGGCAAGACTGCGCTGTCCAGCAGGCACGTTCTCGCCGCGATATTCATCGAACAAATCGATAGACTCTAACAGCGTTCCGCCTGCTTTGGTAATCACGCGCTCAATTTCGGCGACCGATACCTGGCTGGAAACAAAAAAGGCAATGTCACGATCGGAGGGTGGATAGGTTGAGAATGCCTGGAAGATCGGTACGCGCGCTTCGTCATGATCGAGGTGATCGAGCAGCACATCCAGATCTAGCTCAAACACGTAGACTTCATCGGGTAGACCGCGTTCCTGACGCAGTTGCGGATGCAGTTGTCCAAAGGTGCCCAGACGATCGCCACGCATCCAGAGGGAGGCGGTGCGACCAGGATGGAGACGCTCGTCGCGGCGATCGGGCTGATACTCAACGGCTAACCCTAGACGCTGAAACACACTTTCCAACAAACCCTTTGCCCCAAACCAGGTAAGCGGCTGTTCATGCCCAGACCGTACCCATTTACCGCGCGTGACATCGCCACCTAAAATGCCTGCAAGCGAATCGGCTTCGCTTAAACCGTCTTCCTCTGACCAGAAGATACGACCGATTTCAAACGCGTTCAACGAGCCGTTGCCTTGCTCTAGATTGTACTGAAACGCGTCAATCAAGCCAGAAACCAGGTTGGTTCGCAAGGCAGAATATTCGGCAAACAACGGGTTTGAGAGGACAATTTGCCGCGTTTCTCCTGGTTTACCGAGCGTATAGTGCGTTACCTCTGTTAGCCCGATCGCGCGTAGTGTCTGCCGCAAATGACGACTAAGCGCTTGTTCGACTGAAAGATAACCCGCTTCAGTTTTGTCGGGTAGCGTATCGCAAAAATTGTTGTATCCATAGAGGCGAGCAATTTCCTCAATGAGATCAATTTCGCGCTCTAGGTCACGATAGCGGTAAGGCGGTACGGTGACAGTCCAGACGCGATCGTCCGTTACGGGTGAAAGATTGCAGCCCAGAGCGGTTAGAGTCCGCTCCACATCCTGCGGTTGCAATTCACTCAGCTCTTCGCCGACGGTCACGGGTCCCAACACCTGGTTGACCCGATCGAGCCGCAGTTCAATCGATCGCGTAGACGACTGGCTACGGGCATCCGCCACCGATTGAGCTACCACTACACCACCTGCGAGTGCACCAATTAGCTCGATCGCTCGACGACAGGCAATCTCTAGCTCTGCCTGATTCACCCCTCGCTCATAGCGTGCCGATGCCTCGGTTCGCATACCCTGCGATCGAGCAGAGCGACGAATCGCAGCCGTATCAAACAATGCCGCTTCCAGCATCAAACTCTGAGTACCCGCATGGACTTCGGTTGCCTCGCCACCCATCACTCCTGCCAGTGCCACAGGCTGTTTGCCCGCCGTGATTAGCAAGGTTTGTTCGTGCAGATTGCGCGTCTGCCCATCCAGGGTTGTGAGCGTTTCGCCTACCTCTGCAAAACGGACACCAACCTGAAGGGTGGGGAGTCGGGAGTCGGGAGTCGGGAGTCGAGAAGAAGCTCCTGCCTTCTGCTCTCTGCCTTCTGCTTCCTGGCTGACCGCTGACGGCTGACCGCTGATTGCTACTAACCGATCGCGATCGAACCCATGTAGCGGCTGCCCCCACTCCAGTAGAATGTAGTTCGTAATATCTACCACATTGTTAATTGGGCGCGTTCCGGCTGCCTGTAACCGTTGCTGGAGCCATTGAGGTGAGGGCGCGATCGTGACCTGCTCAATTACGGTTCCAATATACGTCGGGCAAGCCTGCGGTTCTGAGATTTTTAGCGTCAGGGCATCAGTGGTTATAGGGGGAGCGATCGCTGCCGCTTGAGGAAGCTTCAAAGTCGCACCCGTTAACGCTGCCACCTCACGCGCAATCCCTACCATACTGAGGGCATCCGCTCGGTTGGCAGTTGAAGTCAAATCGAGAATGACATCATCCAGCCCTAGTAGCGGACGTACATCACTACCAACCGCTAAGCCATCTTCTTCAAAGCTGTGGATGCCGTCTGCCTCTTTCACCAAGCCAAGCTCTGCAAGTGAACAAATCATGCCTTCAGAGGCGACTCCACGTAACTTGGCAGGCTTAATTTTAAGACCGTCGCCAACCTTCGGCAGAAAGGTACCCAGCGTTGCGACTGGCACAAAGAGTCCGGCTTTGACGTTGGACGCACCACACACGATCGTCGAAAGGTCTGCGGCACCAATATCAACCTGACAGACACTCAGCCGATCGGCGTTGGGATGAGGCTGGCGATCGACGACCTTACCCACAACCACTCCGTCTGCCCACGTTTGTCGATCTTCAATCTCCTCCACCTCAAACCCTGCCATCGTCAGCATCTCTGCCAACGCCTCTGGACTCATCGTGATATCAACCAGTTCTCTCAACCAGTTCAAAGAAATACGCATGACCTGCCTGCTAACCTTTTCTACGCACGATCATTCTACCGTTCTACCCGTCATTCGCTGTTACACCGCCCTCATCCCCTCATTCAACCAAATTCCCAGCAGCACTTTCCAAAATCCTTTTGGCAATAGAGAATTAAGAGGGGCGAAATTAATCGCTAAACGTTCGGAATCCTTCTCAACCTCAAGTAATTACTTATAGGATTGACTACAAGCCTGTTGTGCATCTTCAGCTTTTGGGCACCTTGAAAGAAGGGTGTATCTTGAAGAGACAGCAAAGTCCGTAGATGTAACGACAATGGTGATAGCTTTACGTACAGGCAGAAGAACTTTAGCAACTCTTCAAGGGATCTCCCGCATGAACGACACTCCTGTTTGCTGTTCCTGCACAGATAATGAAACTAGGGTAGCAATATCCCAGTAGGCAACGTCAGAGCGAGTGATGCTAAATGAGCTACTGCTTAAATCCGAGCTGTCCTAACCCCGAAGACTCTGCCCCTGCTGACATTTGTCCAGCCTGTGGTAACAACATCCTGCTGAATAATCGCTATCGGGTGATACAGGCACTAGGTCAGGGTGGCTTTGGCGCGACCTTTTTGGCGATCGACGAATCACTACCCGGTCAGCCGAACTGTGTGATCAAGCAGCTTCGTCCAAGTGCAACGGCACCGCATGTGTTGCAAATGGCAAGAGAACTGTTTGAGCGAGAGGCGCGTACACTCGGTCAGATTGGCAATCATCCCCAGGTACCACGTTTATTAGACTATTTTGAAGCAAATCAAGAATTTTATTTAGTCCAAGAATACGTCAGTGGCTTCACCTTACAACAGATTGTGAAACGTGACGGTCCGCTGATTGAACAAGAAGTAAAACGCTTTTTAAGCGAAGTTTTACCCGTCTTAGAATACATTCACAAAAACCGAGTCATTCATCGAGACATTAAGCCTGCCAACATGATCCGCCGTGCTCAGGATGGCAAGCTTGTACTGATTGACTTTGGTGCCGTCAAATATCAGCATCAGCCAAACTCTACGAATTCTGAACAGACCGCATTTACGTCCTATGCGATCGGCACACCCGGCTTTGCACCTCCTGAGCAAATGGCAATGCGTCCCGTGCCTGCCAGCGATATTTATGCATTGGGCGTTACCTGTATTTATTTGCTGACTGGAAAATCACCGAAGGATCTGGATTACGATCCGTCAACGGGTGAGTTGCTCTGGCAAAAACACGTCCATATCAACGAACATTTCATTAGCGTTTTGAAAAAGATGCTCGAAGTGTCTGTGCGGCATCGCTATCAATCCGCTGATGACATCTTTAGAGCACTCGATCTGGAACCCTACCTGGATAGCCTCGCGAATAGTATGCTCGCCCAACCTGGCAGCGCCTCACGCAAACCAGGAGACTACCGCTCCGGTCCTGACTCCACAGGCACACCATCCTCTCCTCATGCCCGTGCAGCCGCTGCCATTCGCGCGCGACAAATTAAATCCGATGCAACCAGCCTCCAATCTGGTCCTGCTCGTAGCCGTGTGTTTGACTCTAGAGCCTTCGTCAGTACATCCCTCAAGAGCAAAGATTCAACTGGGCGAGGCAAAGATGCCAACGGTGAGAAGAGTAAAGCCTCGACTCGTTTGGATGCAGATGGTTTGCAAAGCTATTACTCTAAAGGTCGGCGTGACTTTGCTTCTTATGACTTAAACTCTCTTAGCCTGCCGAAAGCTAATCTCTCTGGTGCCACCTTTCATCAAGCAAACTTGAGCAAGATTAATCTGCAAGGTGCAAATTTGTTTAATGCCGATTTTGGTCGGGCAAACTTAAATCGGGCAAACTTGCGCGATGCCACCATGGTCAAGGCATACCTGAATAATGCTGATTTAGAAGGTGCCGATCTACGTGGTGCTGATCTTTCTCAGGCATACTTGCTGAATGCCAACCTGCGGGGTGCAAACCTTTGCGGAGCGAATTTGACAGGCGCAAAGCTGACAGAAGACCAGCTTGCGATGGCACGCACTAACTGGATGACCGTCCGCCCTAGCGGTAAACGGGGCATGTGGTAGGTAAGAATTTGACTGAGCGCCGAAAAAACTGACGTGTGGAGTCAGAAGCCAGAATGCAGCAGTTATAGCGGTCGCCACCAAAGTTAGGACATTGAAATTAAAGGGGTGTGGGGGCTTCGCCCCTGCACCCCGCCCTAACCCATATGACTACGGTTATAGATTCGTCTGCACGAGAGGCTTTGAGTATCCAGGACGCATCTTAAAATCGATCGGAAAGTAAGAAACTGTAGGACTTGTGCCAACCTCGGAGGTTTTAACCAAGACTCAAGCAGCGGCACTCATGTAGTCGCTTAAACCTCCGAGGTCTCAGTCAAAATGCTTAAGTCCTGTGGGTTTCTGGAGAGCGTTGCCTCTTGAGACAATGCTTTTTCGCCGAGAATCCAGGTTTACGCCGTTTCTTAGCCTTGTACGGCGCGGGTCGTTTTGAACGTCACGTTAGAGCCTTCTTGAGTTTGTTCCAACACAAGCATGGGCGTTGGTTTCGCTTTTTGATCCCAGCGCATGTTGGCAATACGCCCCTGGATAGTGGGCTGCCAACTGTCATGTTCGCTGGTAGGGTTGAGGAAGGTCTCCATGCAGTCAATAATTTGACCGATCGTGACTGAAGTCGGTTGGGTTGGCAATTTGAGAATTTTGATCTCAATGCGAAACAACACGCGCTTGGTGCCTTTGGGCAGATCGCCTGGTTCGTATTCCACGTCAAAGATTTCGTCGATTTGCCGTCCGGTGCTGGCGATGCCAATTTCACCCTGATTTGCCTGACTGGGACGAAGGGCGATCGAAATTTTATCTTTAACCTTGACTTTAATTTGATTAAGAATAGCAAAGTGGAAGACTTCTTCATCCATCCGCATTCTCAGATAGTCGAGATTAAACTCTCGCGAGTGAATGAGATCGGGGTTTTTCTCCATTTTGCCGATGGTGCCGACCGCAAACTTCAGCTTTTTCTGGAGCTCCCGATTCTTCAACGCTTCAAACCTGACCTGCTTGGCAAGCTTATCCATTGCCAGCTTAGACAGGATTCCCAGAATCACCAGCAGCAGCAGCAAGCCACCAGAAGTCAGCATCCATACCTGGTTAGGGTTAGCGTCTGGAGCTTTGGCAGGCTCTGTGGTGACGGTTTTTGGTTTTGTCGTTTTGCCAGGTGTTTGAGCCAACCAGGGTTCTATAACAAGCATGGGGGTTGACATGGCAGTGGGAAATTGAGAACTTAAATGCTACCTATAGCGTTCCCTAAATAAAGCGTTCGATAGCATTAGCCTAGCTTAATTTGCGGATGCAAGCCGTTAACTAGCTTGTAGTAAAACTAGTGCTTTTTAGATCGGCTTTCTGCGGAGCAAGTATCGGTCTTATAGCAGTCGCCGTAGAGCTTCGGACAGTGAAAGCAAAGGAGACAAAGGGGTTTCGCCTCACCATCCCGTCCTAACGCGTATGGCTGTCGTAGTGACAACACACAAGTTAAACTTTTCAACCATTTTCTTGGTCTTTTGGGACAAATTGAGTTGGAATGTACTGAGATGAGCTTGAGTGGAGTTGATGCTGCGCTGCTTTTGGTTCTCCTGAAAACGGCAGATACATCTTGCTGAAGTTGTGTTGCTGGTGCAGAAACTCGCTCAGCGATGGCTAAGGTAAATTAGCGCTGTACGGTGCTTGGAACTACTAGCGAAGGGATATGCATGAAGCATCAGGTTGCGCTGATTGGGGCTGTTTTAACAGTCGCATTGTTGTTTGTTACTGCTCATAGTCTGGCGCAGCAGTCGTTACAAGTGAGGGTCGATCGCTGGCTCCAAGTGAGACAGGTGACGAATGACGTAACATTTGCCCACGATTCTACCCGTCGTGCTGCGCGGGTTGGCGATCGATTACAAGCAACTGGCGACAGTATCACGACAGGTAAAAAGTCCAGTGCCATGCTCTTTGTCGATATTGGCGTTGGTGTGATTGAAGTGGCAGAACAAACAACCCTGCGTATTCGGACGCTGGACGTTGCGCCTGATAATGGTCGGATCACTCGTTTAGAGGTGCCCACAGGCAATGTCCGTCTTCGAGTGCGCCGCTTTACCCACAAGGGGTCAGAGCTTGAGATTCAAACACCAGTGGGTTTAAGTGGGGTGCGCGGCACGATGTTTGGGTTAGCAGTGCAGCCAAATGGTAAGACAGGACTGGTGGTGAGTCAGGGCGTTGTTAAAAGTAGCGCCCAAGGGCAAGCTGCCGACGTGGTAGAAGGCTTTCAGAACTTTACGCTACCTGGAGAAGCACCCTCTACACCAGTCAAGTGGTCAAATGACACCAGCTTACAATATGAGTTTGAGAAGGTTATTGAGAAGAGCATCCGAAGAGTAAGGCTTTTAGGTCGAGTTGATCCGGTCAATCTGGTGACGGTTGATGGCAGCCCTCAAGTGACCGATCGCAACGGAAGGTTCAAAACTGACTTGCGGCTAGTGCCGTCTTATCTGAAAATTCAGGTAGTCATTACGACACCGCTAGGGAAAACAAAGACCTATGCATTGGCGCTTCAGTAGGTATGGCTGGCGGTTACTTCCGGGTAGTTTGACGACCCTCATTTTTGCTATTCTACTTTTGCTTGGAGCACTACAACCACTAGAGCAACTGGTTTACAGCCTTTTATTTGAAACTAGAAGAGAGCAGGCATGGGACGATCGCCTGGTGCTAATTGCCATTGACGATGCCAGTATCAAACAGCTTGGTCGGTTTCCCTGGTCACGTACTCAATACGTAAAATTACTAGATATATTGTCAAAAAAAGAAGCCGCGACACCGAGTGTCATAGTTTTCGATTTAATCTGGTCTGAGCCTAGTGCGGATGATGCGAAACTTGCCGAGGCGATCGCGCGATCGGGTCGCGTGGTATTGGCGCAAGCACGCGATCAAACCGGGCTGCCGCTGCTCCCAGTGCCCGTTTTGCAAGATGCAGCGATTGCTATGGGGCATATCTTTGTTCGATCAGATCCAGATGGGCTGATCCGTCGCGTTCACCTGTACGATAACGGCACACCGACCTTAGGCTTGGCGGCTGTAGAAGCCTATACGTTGGTACATGCGCCGGTGTCCTTACCCACCTTCTTACCGGACAAAGAGCAACTACTGTGGCTCAACTGGGCAGGACGCGCCCGACGCTTACAGCAGTATTCCTTTAGCGACGTGGTGCAAGGGTCTGTGCCAGCCCAAGCGCTGCAGGACAAAATTGTGGTGGTGGGCTTAACTGCTGCTGGCATCGACCCGTTGATTACACCGTTCGATCGCAACCCACCTGTTAACGGCGTACACCTTAATGCGGCTGTCATCAACAATTTGTTACAGCAAAATGCGCTGCAACCAGCTTCATTTGCATGGTCATGGCTCATCCTGTGCTTAGCGGGTCCCGGTTTAAGTCTGCTGCTGAGCGATCGCAGGGAGTCGCAGCAGGTTCTCATGATGGTGTGCCTCTGCGTTGGTTGGGGTGTGGTCAGTTTCTTGCTCTTCAAAGGCGGCTACTGGATACCCGTCATCTTGCCAGTAGGGTTGTGCAAATTAACGACGATCGCTGTGATCATCAACGATCGCATGCGGCTGTCGGCTTCCCTCCAGGATCAGGTGCAGCAACTTTGGCAACAGCATCAGCACAATCTCATCCTGCGTCCGCCTCACCTGAATGCATACGAAGACGCTAAACCGTGCCAGAAAGCGGGCTTGCTACAGAGCGTAACGCGTATGAGCACGCTGGCAGAACAGTTTGCTCGCTCCCAATCGGCACAGACCACGATCGCCCGCAGTCTGCCGATCGGTCTGTTAGCCGCCGATTTAGATGGCTGGGTGTGGTTCTGCAATCCAGCGGCGACAGAGTGGTTGCAGGTCAACGTGAGCCACAATTTGAGCGCGTATCTGATCCCAGAGTGGATCAGTGAAGACCAGTGGCAGTCTGATTTACAGGCACTTGAACAGCAACGCGCTGTGGCATCCAGAGAATGTCAGCAGGGCGATCGCTGGTTTGAATTGCACCTGGAACCACTGACCTACCAACCAGAAGCGGCGGGTAGCATCGACAGCCACCATCAACCGGATGGTTTTCTCATGCTCTTAGAAGACATCACGCCCAAAAAGCAAATCGAAGTTGCCCTGGCGCAACAGGTGCAAGAACTGCAACGCGTGGCTCAGCTTAAAGATGATTTTCTCAGTACGGTTTCGCATGAACTGCGATCGCCTATGGCAAATATCAAAATGGCGATCGAGCTACTCAAAATCTCCCGCTCCGAAGCCGCTTCCGCGCAGTACCTGAAAATCTTGCAGACCGAATGCGCTCGTGAAACGAATCTCATCAATGACCTGCTCGACTTGCAGCGTCTGGAAGCTGGTGCCCAAACCTATCATCCCGAAACCATCAACCTCAACGATTGGCTACCACCGATCATTCAAGCATTCTCAGAACGGGCTGAGACTCAACATCAGAGCCTGTCTGTAGAACTGGCACAGCACGTACCCGTACTCGTTTCTGATCAGCCTAGCTTGGAGCGCATTGTGGTCGAGCTAGTCAACAACGCCTGTAAATACACGCCGCCTGCTGGCGAAATTAAAGTAGCCGTCAACTGGACAGCCCAGCATATTGAACTCGTCGTTGACAATTCCGGCACAGAAATTCCAGCAGCAGAGTTGCCTCGCATTTTTGAAAAGTTCTACCGCATCCCTCAGTCTGACCCGTGGAAACGGGGGGGCACCGGATTAGGCTTAGCGCTCGTCAGCAAATTGGTTGACTACTTGGGCGGCAAAATCTCAGTCAATAGCGGTTCCGGGCACACCACTTTTACGGTGCAGTTACCGCTTGTTTACCAGAGTCCAGTGGAGTGAGTGGGGCGTGGGGAGTACTAAATCTTTCCATTGGTCAATTTGGTCAGCAGTGCGTTTCGGGTAAAGTGCATCTAGAAGCTTGCGCTCTGGGTACAGTCCGGTACAGAGAGGCTTTGAAGTCCAGGCTTTAATCATACAATTCGAGTGACTCAGTTCTAAGCAGAGGTTCGATCGATGGATGCAGAGACGCAACAGGATATTCAGCCCGTGCCGCCGTTTCATGAAACGAATGACGAAACGCCTGCGATCGGTGGTGGTCCGTCGGTTATTCAGTACTGGGCTACGCATACCCTATCGCCAGAAGGTCCCAAGCTCTGGGAAACGTTGCTGCATCATAGTGCCTGCCTCTCCTGCTCCTGGGGTACTGGTGGGCAAAAAGGAGGTTTTACCAACGAAGAGGGTGAAAAGCTTCAGCGTTGTATGAAAAGCGTCGAGGCGATTTCGTCGGAACTCAAGCCTGCGATCGCCCCGCAATTCTTTGAAAAGCACAGCATCAGTGAACTGCAAACGCTGACATCAATGGAAGCCGATCGGCTTGGACGATGGAGCTTTCCGGTCATTCTGCGGGCTGGTACGTCGCATTACGAACGCCTTTCATGGGACGAGGTTTACGCGATCGCTGAAACTGCCTTCCGCAAAGCACCAGAGCGAGTGGCATCCTACAGCTCCGGGCGATCGTCTAACGAAGCGGCGTATTTATTGCAACTGATGATTCGGGCGATGGGGTCAAATAACCTCGCAGACTGTTCTGATCTTTGCCACGCCCCTTCTACTACCGGGCTGAAGCAGATGTTTGGCACCAACACGTCAATGGTCAGCCTGGAAAATTTGAAGAAGGCAGATTGTGTCGTGCTGGCAGGCGCGAACTCTTCCTATAACCATCCGCGCTTGATGAATGAGTTGATTAAACTGCGCGAAAAGGGTGCCAAAATCATCGTCATCAACCCCATGATGGAAGTCGGGCTAGTCAAATTTGGTTCACCTGCCTTCCCAACCAGTCTGATTCAAGGTGCCGAAATTTCCTCTCTCTATCTGCAACCGATTCCAGGTAGCGATGTAGCGCTGTTTACGGGCATTCAAAAGTCTCTGCTTGAGCAAGGCTTAGTCAAAGAAGACTATCTGAAAGCGCATACTGAAGGGTGGGAAGCGGTGGTAGACCAGGCGCGATCGACATCGTGGGACACTATCACCGAAACCTGCGGCGTATCGCAACCAGAGATCGAAGCTGCTGCCAAAATCATTGGCACGTCAGAACGAGTGGTCTTCGGTTGGGCAATGGGCATCACACAGCATGTGAATGGGGTTGACAACGTCTTCAGCATTGCAAACACGGCTCTCATGACGGGAAATGCTGGGAAAGAAGGGGCAGGCACTATGCCCGTGCGAGGACATTCCAACGTCCAGGGCTTCGGGTCAATGGGCGTGACTGTCAAGCTGAGAAAGGAAATTCAGCAAGCGCTCGAAAAACTGTTGGGACGACCGCTCAGTAAGGTGCAGGGCTATCATACCCGCGATCTAATCGAAGCGGCGGATGCAGGTAAGGTCGATACATTACTCTGTCTGGGCGGCAATCTGTACGCAGCGAACCCAGATTCAACGCAAGCAAAACGGGCGATCGGCAACATTGAAACTGTCATCTATGTCGCTACAAAGCCAAATCTGGGACATTTCAGTGGATTGGCAAAGCACAACACGATCGTCATTCCTGTACTGAACCGTTTTGAGAATCCTCATAAAACAACGGTAGAATCGGGCAACAACTTTGTGCGTCTGAACGATACAGGCAAAACCCATCTCAAGGATGCCGACCTCGTTTCGGAGGTGGAGTTTCTCACGACGATCGCCCATCGCATTCTAGGAGACGATCCGGTAGACTGGCGCAAACTACAGGACACCAAATACGTCCGTCAACTGATCGCTCAAACGATTCCAGGCTACGAGAAGATTGGGGCGATCGACGACACGAACGAAGAGTTTACGATCGGTGGACGCATCTTTACCGAACCGACGTTTGCCACGCCATCGGGAAAAGCCTCCATGTTCGTCACGCCTCTGCCTAAGCTCACGTTGCCTCAACCCCAAGACCTTGGCGTACCAGCATCAACGCCCGGAGTTGCGTTAGCACTCATGACCGGACGCAGCTACTCACAGCACAACACAGTAGTCTACAAAATTGGCGACCACTACCGAGGGATGCCGCACCGCAACTGCATTCTCATGAATCGGGTGGATGCTGAAGGTGTAGGGCTACAGGCACATCAGCGCGTTACGGTGCAGGGCGATGCGGGCAAGCTAGAAAACGTGGAGGTCATCTACGGTGCGGTGCGTCCGGGTGCAGCAGTGATGTTTTACCCGGAAGTAAATGTGATCTTCAAGGCACGAATCGAAACACGATCGGGCACACCCGCTTACAAGCGCGTCCCTGTTTTCGTTTATGCCGACAGCGCGGTTGCTTGAGTGAGAGGGAGAACCATTGGTAAATGGTTGCGATCGCTGAATTTCGCCTCTGTCAATCAAGCGATCGACTTACTGAGTTAATGAAGCCAATTTACCAGAGTTGCACTACGGTGCGGTTGTTTTCACAGGCGGGATGGCGTAATTGGCAGGACTGATCCGACTCCTGCCTGCCTGTTCGGCATACGCCTGCGAATGCAGCTTTTGAATTGCGTCTGTCCATTGACCAATTTTGTCTTGTGCTTCTTGATAGAGTACGCTGCCAAAGCTGACGTTACTTGCTTCCGCGATCGCCGCTTGCAGAGACGACATATCCCCTTTGTTGGCTAACTGAATGGCGCGAGTCAGGTAAGGACGGTCTTCAAGTTCTTGCGCTTGATGAGTCCAGCGATCAACTAAGCGCTGTGCCTCCTCGTATTGAGGTGTGCCGTAAAGCACCATTCCAGCGGCATCGGTGGCAGCACGAAGACCGTCGGCAGTGCCAGCACCCGCCAGTTTCCGGGCGCGGTTGAGATTAGCAGTTGCTTCTCGTTCCTGATCTTTTTGCCAGTTTGACATGATGTCTGGCTGAGCCGTAAACCGTGCTTGCGATGCTTTTTGGCTCTCGCGTTCGGCTTTTGCCTGGGCTGCTTTTCCTTCTTTCGCTTCCTGAATTTTCTGGACTAATTCCTGATAGCGATCGCTGTCCCAGTGTCGATTGCCCAGTTGCCGCAGTTCTCTCGCTTTCTCAAAGGCTTGATCCCATTGGTCACGCTCAGCCGCTGCCGCTGCGTCACTGTAAATCGACTGTGCCCTATCCCACGCTGACTGCCAGACTTCGATGCGCTCATCGGCAGTTTTGTACATTGCTGTTGTAGCTGGAATGCGCCGAGCGGTTCCGATCGCCTCCTCCAGGTTGCCGCCTTGAAAGGAGTTTTCAGCCAATTCCAGCAGTTTTTGGGACGCTTGTTCCACCAGGCGATCGCTCTGTGCTGCCAGGGGATGATCTGAGGGTACCAGACGCGCCATGCGGATAGCTTCTGAGAGGCTATCGATCGTTTGCTGACTCGCACTCGCTTGAGCACAATACAGCGACGCTGCCACAGAGTCATCGGCTTGCGCTTCGCCTTCTACCAGCGACAGGCAACCAGAGAGCTGCTGAAACCGTAGCGAATTTACAGCCCACACTCCCACCCCAATCGGTAGCGCCAGCAACAGCACGATCCCAACTAACCGGAAGTACAGTCCTTTCTTCATCTTCTGGAGGTTACACTATTTCATCGGCGGTTGGCTAGAACCAGCCTGCACTCATTACTCTCAATCAGTTCAGCATTCGCTGGCAGACATCGGTTTGCCCGCAAGCTTCCCGATTTAATCAGTCTCTCGAAGATTCTAGTCAGACCTATAGAGTGCGGGGTGGATGCATACCCTTAACGGCAAGTATACAAGAGGCAGCACCTAAGCCCAATGAGGGATATGGCTGACGCTACAAAACAAGAGAGCGGACTATGCTTAGTCCGCTCTCCCACAACCAGATGCTGCCAAAACTGTCGCCTAGTCACCGCCTCCAAGAGCAGTACTTGAATGTCCCTGTACGCTTGAAGCAGCGATCGAGCGCTCATGCTTGCTCAAGCCAATCGTAGATTTGATCTAACTGCTCAAGGGTCACCAAGCCATACTGCCAAAGAATCATAGGCAACGGTCCAGGATCGTGCTCTCGGTGGCGGAGGGCGATCGCCATTGAAGCCGCCGAAATTGCCAGGTCTTCCTGGAGAAACCGAATGAAACGAGAGTAAGTTGTCGGTGCCGTCATTGTGCGCCTCCTGACTAAGACACTATTGTGAATTGAGGAACAGTCTGCTGAGAAGGCTGTCAACCAGTCTTTAATCTGTCTACATGTTTTTTGGTTGACTATGTAGTTTGCGTCAGATGGGAAGCGATCAGGAACTGTTTGTGCTCTACTGCGTTTCGTTATATGCCTTACTAATGCCTACTTAAGCAGGCTTGGTAGCAACAGGCATCTGCGAATTTACAGAGTTTCTGCGTACCGCTACAATCTGTTTCAGCTTTTTCACTTACCGCAGAATGAATTGCTAAACCAGTAGTCGTGCCAGCTCTCAAGGCGATTAGATTCAGTGCAGTTGATTTAGTGCTTTACCGCTTTCATACCGCATCGGTGCCAACAGTTTAAATGCCTTCAGCAGTCGGCTCATTTTTGCTCACACCAGCCCGACACACCACTAAAGTCTCACTGTAGCCCCATCGCTGCTCGAAAACCGAACGTTTAGCTAAGCGGCTGAGCGCAATCCTTAGCTGGTAAGAATAGCGAGAGCGTTCAAAGCCCAACTCTATCCGCCGAAAGATGATCGTATCCCGACGCTGGAAAAAACGAAGAGCGTTAGAAGATATGTAAATTTAAGAACAAATGTACCATCAAACTACCGCTTTTGCAGCGTGATCCGATCGCCTTGTTTTAGACCTAATTCGAGCGATCGTCCAGCACGCAGCTCAATGACTTGATCAACTAGCGCATTAGGACCGTATGTGGGGCATGGGTCAGCCTTGCAAGGCGGAACATTGCTAGAGATTGCCTGCACTTTGCCCTTCAACAGAAAAACCATATCCAACGGAATCAGGGTGTTTTTCATCCAGAAAGCAACCCGACGGGGTGGCTCAAACGAAAACACCATACCCCGATCGTCTGCCAGTTCTGTGCGGTTCATGAGTCCGATTGCCTGTTGCTCCATCGTGCTTGCCACTTCGAGCTGGATAATCTGGTTAGCAACCGTGATTTGAGCCGAGAGTGGCAGCGTTTGACCAGGATTATTGGCTTGCATGGTCGCGGATGGGCTGGTAACTGAGGATTCTGAGGCGGGAGATGCCCCAGAGTGAGAAGACGCTGCCGGGATGGATGAGGAGCAACCAAGCAGTAGCCCGACCAGCAAAAGCCCTGTTAAACGTCTTACAGGAGACCATCGCAATGATTTGCTTGGGCGATCGCTACCTTGTTTCATGGTTTAACTTCACGTGCTGTTTTTTCGCGTGCTATTCGAGAGCCATGACTGCATCTGTAGGAACGTTACCTGCATATCTCTACAGACCGCCACACCTTTTCCCTAGTCTCTAGAAGTGACAGTTGAGTTCCCATCTTGAAGGCTCACGCCTCTCGCATGACATAGCCGACACCGCGAACCGTTTGGATCAGGCGCTTTTCACCTTCATCCTCAATTTTTAAGCGCAAGTAGCGAACGTAAACTTCGATCACGTTTGACTCGCCAACAAAATCATAGCCCCACACGTTTTCCAAAATTTGCTCGCGTGTTAGGACTTCGCGGGGATGCTCCATGAGATATTTGAGGAGCTCAAATTCTTTCATTGTCAGGTCGATCGCCCGTCCATTTCGTAGCGCACGACGAGTGGTCAGATCCAACATCAAATCGCCGAAGCGCAACCGTTCACTGGTTGGATTATCGGGTTGCAGGTATAGGCGCACCAGTCTGAGAAATTCTTCTGTCCGATACGGCTTGAGGAAGTAATCATCCGCACCAGACTCCAGGCAAGCGACGCGATCGTCTACACCATCGCGCGCCATCATCAGCAAAACGGGTGTGCGACTGCCCAACGAACGCAGGCGGTTGCAAAACCACAGACCCGATTCGCCAGACAACATGCGATCGACCACAATCAGCGATGGTTGTAGCTCTGTTGCTTGACGCAGCCCACCGATCGCATCCGGTGCCATCACGATGTCGTAACCAGATTCCTTTAAGTCAAGGCTGACGTGGTTAGCCAGTGCTTCATCGGTTTCAACCAGCAGCACGCAGGGGGTTGAGTCAGGCAGAACGCTATTCATACGCAGTTGGGGAACGATGGCAATCACACGATAGCCGAGTTTGCAAGAATGTCACTAGGAATAAATGCTTAGTGACTATCCCCTCTGTTGTAACACGTCTCAGCAAGATTTTCGTTCAGGGTAACTCTACCGATGTCGGTTTGGCAACGTGCGGCAGCCCCCAGCCAAGCTTTTCGCGCAGAAGATGAAAAAACTCTGGCGATCGCAGCCGAATAAACCGGGCATGATATTGCGATCGCTCAATCCGCACCCGATCTTCTGGAAGCGCGTAGCAGCCGCCGTTACCATCCACCACCATCACCATTCGATTGGGTGTAGCGGGGAAAATGGTGACCGTTTCAGTATCGGCAAAGACGAGTGCCCGTGATGCCAGCGAATGAGGGCAGATGGGTACCAACTGGAGGACAGGCACACCGGGTGTAACGACTGGACCACCTGCCGAAAGCGAGTAAGCCGTCGAGCCTGTAGGTGTTGAAACGATCAGTCCATCGGCTGCAATATCGACCGGAGCATGATGACCAATTTTGACCTCAAAGTGGCACATGCTGGTCAATGGCTCTCGGTGGATGACCATTTCATTCAGGCAAAGTGCCTCCCACAGCATTTCCTCCTCACGAAGCACCTGCACCCGGAGCATTGCCCGTTCTTCAATTTCGTACTCGTTCGCTAGAATGCCCTCAAGTGCCAGTGGCAGTTGGTTTAGATAGGTCTCCGTGAGAAAGCCCATGTGTCCTGTGTTCACGGTGAGCAGAGGAATGTTGTAAGGGGCGACTTGCCGGAAGGCAGACAAAACGGTGCCATCGCCGCCCAGGACGATCGCAAACGTCATGTCGCGATCGAACCCCGGTGGATTCAGGTAGTCGATCGGCATATGGCAAACCGGACCTTGTGGGTCGGAGTAGCCCAGAATGCCGCCAGAACCCGTCGCCAGAAAAACTTGCCAGCCACACGCGACTAGCTTGTCTTTCACTTCTTCGGCAGTCCGACAAGCCACGGGCTTAATGTCGTTGTAAATAATGCCAGCTTTGGGCACGACGAAGGCTCGGCTGAGGGGCAATGGGGTATTAGGGACTATACCATTTTGAGCAGGCTACCTGGATACTCTAAAATCTAGGGTAAGTTCGCTGCTTGTCGTTCTTTTTCTTCCCTTTTGATTTTTCGTAGTCAAGCTCCTTCAGCTTTTTGAGAATGCGGCTGAAGTAATCTTGCAGATAAGCCTCTAGGGTCGTCGTCTCGCTTGCATCAAGCTGGAATACACTGTAAACCTCATCCATTGGTGCGGTCAGGGGTTTACCCGCAGATACCACTTCGGCAAAGGCAAGGCGATCGGAGATATTCCATGTCCACTGAAAGAAGCGTGTGATGCGTCGTACTGTTCGCATGAGACCGATCGGCATCCGCGTAATCTTCGCCTCCCGACCGGATAGCCGCTCACACAAGCGAATGATTTCATACGCGCCCCAGGCACGCGACCCAACAACTGGAAACGTTTTATTCTCTGTCTCTGGCACTTTCAGCGCCTGAATGGCGAATTTAGCTACATCCTGCGTATCCATATAAGCCGTTGGCGACGTATCGCCCATAACCCAAACCGCCTGTCCTTCGAGCACTGGAATGGCGTATTGCCCAATCAACCCCTGCAAAAAGCCGCAAGGACGAAGAATGGTATAGTTCAGCCCCGACTCTACCAGAAAGAGTTCGGCACAGCGCTTGACTTCCATTAACGGCACTTCAGGATATTTTTCGGCATCCAGAATCGAAAAGAAAACGAAGCGTTTGACGTTTGCTGCTTTCGCTGCCTGAATCAGATTGACGTTGCCTTCCCAGTCAACCTGCTTAACGTTAAGTGAATCGGTTGCTCGTGTTGTTGCGGCATCGATGACAGCGTCAATACCGTCTAGTGCTGGCTGCAACGTTTCTGGTACGCACAGGTCACCAGTGACTAGCTCTGCTCCCCATTCCTTTAAAAAGCCTGCTTTTTTGACGCTGCGGACTAAACAGCGAACCTTGTAGCCCTCATCCAAGGTGCGACGGGTTATCTGTCTTCCTAACGTGCCAGTGGCACCCACAATTAATAGGTTCATGAGGGAGTAGTAGCTAATTCTTAACTTTTTATAAGATTTTATCAGAAATTGCTCATCGATCGAACTGCCATCAGCGGAGCGAGTCGCATGGGACAATTGCCTGACTTGGTTGACTTTAACCTACTTAATGGCAGTCTTACAACGTCGATCGCGCGTAGTGCGTTACTGAGAGGCTGAAATGAAAGTTGGCAAGAGTGTTGATCTTCGTAAGCAATTGCTGGTACGAGGGTGGGCATCAAGGGCGAAGATACCGCTTGCTTCTGCCTAATCGCCGATCGCTCCCAATAAAACTGTCTATTCCAGGTGAACCTGCCTTATGATTTAGGGGCTTGAGACTCGCTTGCGGTTTTTTAACCCATTGAATGAGCAAATGCCCTGCTTCTATGCGCTAGAGCGTCCGTTACATGAGCATTGAGTTGTTTGTGATCAGCGCGATCGCCTCTAGAACGATCGCGGTGTACTCCTTTTCCTTAAAGTGGTTTAGCCATGCCTCACCTTGAACCCACTGCTGCAAATCAGCTTGCAACTGAATCTCCGCAGTTAATAGAGGAAGCTCTTAACTGTACCGTTCAGCATCCGGTTGACCTTGCCAATGTGCGTCAGTTGCACCGCAACCTGCTCAGCGTCGAAAAAGCGCAGCGCATGGCAGAGTTCTTTAGCCTACTGGGAGATGCAAACCGCCTCCGTATTCTGTCGGCGTTAGCAATGCAGGAGCTGTGTGTCTGTGATTTGGCAGCCGCCGTCAAAATGACCGAATCAGCGGTTTCGCATCAGCTACGCGCCTTGCGAGCGATGCGCCTGGTCAGCTACCGTAAGCAGGGTCGCAATGTGTTTTATTGTCTCAAAGATAGCCACGTCCTCAACCTTTACCGCGAGGTTGCAGAGCATCTTGATGAAGACGAATAGATAGCGAGGCAGCGTACATTGAGGGAGCGTGCGTGTTTCAATTTCTGACCAAGCTAGATTACTTACTCCGTGAAACGTTACTGGGTTTGCGCCGGGGTGGCTGGATGAATTGGGCAGCTATCAGCACTGTAACGGTGTTGCTGTTTTTGTTTGGTGTCAGCCTTCAAGCCTCGTGGCAACTGGAAGGCTTACTGAACCAGTTTGGCAGCCAGTTGGAGGTATCAGTTTATCTGGATACTGGCGTACAGGCAGAAACGCTGAAGCCGATCGTCACTGCTATACCGGGAGTTGCAGAAGCGCAGGCTGTTTCCAAAGAGGTCGCTTGGACAGCACTGGTGAAGGATTTGGGCGTGTCGGATATTAACGGTGCAACCAAGCAACTGGACGGCAACCCTCTCGTCGATCAGCTTAAGGTGAAAGCCCGATCGCCGCAGGATGTACCCACCGTTGCCCAAGTGCTCTCAAAGGTAGAGGGCGTTGACGAAGTGCAGTATGTGGATGAAGCAGTACAGCGCGTCAGTCAACTCAACCGGGGCTTAAGTTGGATTAGCCTCACGGTGACGACATTGTTAACGCTGACGGCGATCGCCGTCATCACTACGACCATTCGCCTCATCGTCATGTCGCGCAAACGCGAAATCGAAGTCATGCAGCTAGTCGGTGCAACAACTAGCTGGATCTACCTGCCATTCATCCTGCAAGGAGTAACGTTCGGGCTGGCAGGCGCTGTGCTGTCGTGGGGACTCATCAGCAGCATTCAGCACTTTCTCAATAGCCTACTCGCTCAACAGCCCGAATTCGTTCAGTTTCTGGCTAACGGAGTGCAAATCAGTCCCCTGCGGGTGATTCTTCTACCTCTGATTCTGCTGGGGTTCGGCGGTTCCGTTGGTGTGATGGGTAGCCTGTTCGCTGTGCGACGGATTGCAACTAAATGAAAGGATAAAGGATGAGGGCTAAAGGATAAAGTGTTGAGGTTATTCTGACTCCTGACAGCTACCTTTTTCTGACATCACGGCAAAGCGGAAGCAAGCTACACCTCTCACTCCTCACTATGCAATCCCAATGGCACTATCTACTACAAAATTTGGGTGAATGGCAGGGATCGTTTACACGCTTTTCGCCTGCGGGGGAGTTACGCGAAGATACGCCGACGATCGTGACGCTAGCAGGGTTGGATGACAATCAAACGATTCGTCAAACGATTCAGCGCTATGCACCGTCAACAGACGTAACTGACGCGTCTCTAGCAAGTGAGCCGATCGACGAAAAAGTCCTGGTTTACAGCTCTCTCGGTCGAGGCATCTTGTTTTTTGAGGATGGCGCATTTTCGCAAGGCTCCATGCAGTTTGCTCCCTTTTCAGAATTTGGGGCTGAGCTGGGGTTGATTGCAGGCGATCGACGCTTACGGTTAGTGCAGCTTTTTGATCCCCAGAGCCAACTTGCCCAGCTCACGCTTATTCGTGAAAAACTTGCTGGGAGTCATACTGCCGAGCGTCCGCCGTTGACGCTGAACGATCTACTAGGCGAGTGGCATGGGGAAGCCGTCACGGTGTATCCCGATTTGCGATCGCCGACCTCATACCCGACCCAATTACAAATCAGCCGTAGTGGTGCAAATCAGGTTGTACAGCAACTGACGTTTGGTGAAGGGGCTGGGACAACGGTGCGCTCGACCGCGATCGTGAACGGGTCTTGCTTAGAGTTCAATCAGGGTTCGTTGCCTGTGCAAGTGCTACTGCTGCCAGATGGCGCATCATCAACCTGCCCCGTTTATATCAAAACCGGAAACCCTTTCTTTTTAGAGGTTGGCTGGCTCCTTCAGCCTGATCAACGTCAACGGATGATTCGTAGTTACAACCAAAAGGGGGAGTGGGTCAGCCTGACTTTAGTGATTGAGCGAAAGCTGACTGGGCAAAACGAGCACAGCGGTAAAGCGTAAGCAGGACAAAAGAGTAAGAGCTTACGCGATGTACGACTTTCCTGCAATGCCTGCCAAAACTGCCCTCACCCTTAGCCCTCTCCCGATGGGAGAGGGAACCGGAACGGTCTGGAAGCCCTTCTCCTCAGGGAGAAGGGTGGGGATGAGGGCGAATTAGTTGCACATCGCGTGAGCTTGCTAAAAAATAACTGCACACTTTTGGATCAGCGATCAGCTAACGGCTACAGACCCTGCTGTTATTTCTGTACAACTTCTAATCAGTTAAGACTTATTTGACATCAAGTACCTCAGGCATTAACGTATAGCACTCCGCATGTAGAGCGTCTTTTTAAGTTTGCTGAGGCAATTGCGACAAGCAAAGGAAAAGCGTTTCTACCATGCAAGCGCGATCGGTCCGCCAAACTTCCGCATTTCGGCAAAGAATTTACCTTGTGCGCCGTGTTCTGGCAAGGTTGCTAGGTAAACAGCCGTTTCAGCACCTTCGTCTGCTGTGAACGGTGCCTCTGAGCCGCCCATATCAGTCTGCATCCAGCCAGGCGAGTACGAGTTGACTAAAATGTTGGTGCCCTGAAGCTCTTTTGCTAGGAGTACGGTGAAGCCATTCAGTCCAACTTTAGACAGTCGATACGAGGGCGCAAGGGGATAGTAGTCGCTGTCGATCGTCGTCAGAGAAGCCATTTCAGTCGAGACGTTTACAATACGCCCGTAATTCTGTGCCTGCATGAACGGTAAGAGTGCCTGCGTGATCCGAGCCACTGCTAGCACGTTCGTTGTCAGGGTTTCCAGCATGGTTTCTAGCTGCACCGTGAGCAGACTTGCTTCTTCGGGCTGCATTGTAGGGTTAACACCTGCGTTATTGACCAGAACATCGACTTTGCTATAGGTTTGCTGCACCCATTCTGTTAACTGTTGAACGCTAAAGTCGTTGGTGACATCCAAAGGGTGATAATCCACCTCGATCCCTTCTGTTGCTAGGCGTTGTTGCGCACTCAGACCGTCTTGTTCCTTGCGACTGGTCACAATGACCTGAATACCGTCTTGTTGACCTAATTTGCGAGCGATCGCGTAGCCCAATCCCTTGTGGCTGCCTGTTACCAGCGCAATTCTTTTTGGCGTATCCATCACGATTGTTCTGCTCGACTTCGCTTTAGAAGCACTGTAACAATCGTTAAGCTATTGAGCAAGATAATTATGTTTGTTGAGCGGTTAAGCCTTTAGCAGAATAGTGGTTTGCTCATTCGTCATGGCATGTCTGCACATCCTTAATGGATCGGTGAATTAAGCGACAGGGCCAAAGAAAGGCACCGCAGAGACTAACGGCTGCGATCGCGGTAAAAACTTGCCACTTTCTCTGTGGTGGATCGGCTGACTCTGAAGCGTTGGTTTCAGCCCGATCAACGGCATCAAAGGACGAGTGTGATAGCTGGCTGGCTGCATTCACACCCTCGATCGCGGCTCCAATCACATAAGCCGTCAAGGCAATGCCTAACCAGTTATTCATAGCGTTGTGCCCTTGAGCTACGGTCGGTGAAGCAAATTGTGAGGGCTAGGTTGATACTCAGTGTTAATGACTTCCCTGGTTGACAGAGTTTCTGTCGGCAGCAAGGTCACGAATGAGCGGCAGCTTGGACTGAATGTAGGTATCGAGGTTTCTAGCGTCTTGAGCATCGATCGACTGCTGCGCTCGAAACCGTTTGACGAGAAACTGCACCAGGTCAGAATCTTCAAATTGCAGCAGGGTGGTTACCTGAGTAGACTCCACCAAAGCCCAAAGCTGTCGCATCATGTTGGGAGTGACCATACATCTGAACCTCTTAAGCTTTTCTTTATAATTGCACGGTTTTCTGATTTAAGCTTGCTTCTCGACTCAAACTTCATGTGTCGATACTGATTTGAGAATGTATCAAGCATCACTTAAGACAGGTTGTGCTACTTGATCCGTATCTACTTGTTGAGCCGTGTGGACTCCCGTATCTCCTATATTCGTCCTTACAACCGCGCCTTTCAGTTGAATAGGACACAGTTTTGAGTTGGTGGCTGACCCTGATTAACTTCTTCTCACTATGCCATCCATGTCCGTTTTGTGAGCCTCTCTAAAGACTGAATCAGGTGTGCGATTCAGCACGCTGTCGTTGGTCTGCTCTTCTTTGCGTTCTGTCAAAGACCATTTAATGCGTCTCGGATACTCGGTAATGAGGTTGAGGATACTGGTCAATGAGGTTCAGACACTGGCGAATGAGTAGTAGAGGTTCATTAATGAGTATGGAATGCCCGTGAATGAGTCTTTGGTGTGGGTGAATGAGTTCTGGATAGTCGTAAATGAGTCTCCGGATGTTCATTCAAGACTCTCCCATCTTTATTAACGTGAGTTCGACGAACAGAAATTGACACAAGAAAAGCTGAGACTGGTTT
>NZ_JCACKI010000037.1:4066-59982 GCF_059505325.1 Tildeniella sp. | reverse complement strand
CTCCCTCTGCCTCCCCTGCTCCCTCTGCCTCCCCTGCTCCCTCTGCCTCCCCTGCCCTCTGCCTTCTGCCTTCTGCCTCCTGCCTCCCGATTTCTTCTCCCAACTCCGCCAGCACGATCGCCTCCGATACCGTACGCCGATAGCCCATCCATTCTTCCGTGCGGATGCCCCATTGTCGAGAGACGTAAAGATCTTCGGGACGGTAGAACACTTCGGGCAGGCTGTCGAGCAAGGGTAGACGGTTCTGCCCGTAGTGCAGCACAATGCGCCCAACGTTAATCAGGTAACAGTAAGCAATTTCGTGATGGCTGGGGGCAATTTGGGAGCCATCGGTTGCCAGGACGGTGTGGGCAGCAGGCGGCACGGGAATGCTGACACGCAGGTTGAGCGGTTCAACGGGCGCGGCGGCAGTAAAGCTGAGGCGATCGCGCCAGGTTTGCTGCTGCTCAACCAACGCATTTTGGTGACGATGCGCCTGTCCTAAAAGCATCTGTGCCCTTTCTAATCGCTGTCTTGTCGCTGTGGCTTCGAGGGTTAGCTGCTGGCTGATGCCCTGCATTTGTTGTGCAAGCTTTGTGAGATCGAGCATTGGGGGGTGAGGGGTGAGGAGTGAGGGGTGAAGGCTAAAGGCTAAAGGATGAAGGCTAAAAGTGAGAAGCCGAAGGCTAAAGGTGAAAGGCTAAAGGATGGATCAGCTTACCCCTGCCTTCTGCCTTCTGCCTTCTCACCCCTCTCTCCTCTCTCCTTTCTCCTTTCTTTTCTGCCTTTTCCCAAAATTTTTTGATCAACTCTCCAAATTATGTGTACCATCGCTGGTGAGTAAGTAAGAACGCTAGATGGGGAAAGTCTTTTTTCTGACGATCGTTCTCTCAAACATCTTGGTTTAAGCGTAACGAACAATTGCGCTTGAAGCCGCGATCGATGCTCAGAAAAAGGTTGCCTAACGTAAAAGCTTTTTACTTTAAAGCGTTTCAACTCAGTGCAGACCTTTGGTTCTTTTTCTTTGTTGGAGAACAACCATTTAGCGCTATCGTTTAAGGTCTGTCTTTTTGCCTTTAGAGTGGTAAATCTATACTGCAATGGGTATCATACTCTGACATCTAGACTTCGTTTGATTCGTTCTTATCAGCCCGCCTTTAACTGTTTAAGTGAGTAGACAGCATTGTGGTTAACTCTCTGAAAAATCTGCTTCCTGGAAAGCCTAAAGGTATTGGTATCGAGTTAGCGCCCGATCGAATTAGCGTTGCTCAGCTACGTAAACAAGGTCAGGGGTTTAAGCTGGCAACTTTAGCAACCGTTCCAGTGCCAGAAGGCTTGTTTCAAGAAGGTCAGATCATTGACATTGCGGGCATGGCTGAGCTGATTCAGTCAACGCTTGCGGAGAATAAGCTTAAGGTAAAGCGAGTCGCAACGGCGGTAGCAGGGGGACGGGATACCGTCACTCGCATTATTCCGATTCCGGCAGAACTGAACGATCAAGAGCTTCGGGAAATGGTGCTTAATCAGGAGGCGGGTCTTTACCTGCCTTTCCCGCGTGAGGAGGCAGATGTTGACTATCAAAAACTGGGGCTATTTGTTGACGAAGATGGTATTGAAAAGTTTCAGGTTTTACTAGTAGCAACGCGCAAAGAAATTACGGATTCTTACGTGCGCACGTTTCAGCAAGCGGGGCTGCAAATTGATGTACTCGAAATCAGCAGTTTTTCGCTGATTCGCACCATTCGAGAGCAACTCAGGCAATTTTCACCACAAGAAGCCGTGGCGATCGTCGATATTGAGTTTGAAAGTACCGAAATTTCGATCGCGGTGGACGGCGTGCCCCAGTTCTCTCGCACGGTGCCGATCGGGACGTATCAAATTCAAAGTGCCTTATCGCGCGCCATGAACCTACCGCCTTCCAGAAGCACCGAACTGCTTCAGAGCATGACGATTCCAGTAAACCCGTCTGATAGCATGAGCGGTCCCGGCAAAATGGGGGGCAGCAACCCTGGAGCGGCTGCCATGCTGCGTATTATTGGCGAACTGGCGGACGAACTGCGGCGATCGATCGACTTCTACCTCAATCAGGGCGATAACCTGGAAGTAGCCCAACTGCTGCTTGCCGGACCCGGTGGCTCGATCGGTCAGCTTGACGAGTTTTTTACACAACGGCTCAGTCTGCCAAGCAGCCAAATTGATCCAATTACCGCGCTGGGGTTAGAAGTCGCTCAAGAGGTACCGCTCACACAGCGACCGGGGCTAGGAGTAGTGCTGGGCTTAGGATTACGGGAGGCTAGGTAAGATGTACAGTCTAGATATTAATTTTCTCAACGATCGCCCAGAATACAAACCCGAAGGCGCACGTCAAAAGACAAGAGCAGTGTCTACAGACAGTAAACGACCGCTCTTTCTCGGCGCGGCTGTGGCTGTTGCGCTACTAGCAGCAGCGGGTGGATCACTGCTGTTTTTGCAGGCACAAAACGCCAGCCTGGAACAACGACAATCTGAGCTAGACAGCCAGTTGGGTGATTTGACTGCCAAACAAAAGCAGATCGCTGATATTAACGGTCAAACCAAGCAGATTAAGGACGAAACAGGCGCATTGGCAAGCGTGTTTAATCTGGTTAAACCCTGGTCTGCGATGATGCAGGAAGTGCGCGATCGCATTCCTCCGGGTGTGCAAATCCTGACGATCGCACAATCAACTCCTAGCAATCAGCCGACACCACAACCATCCCCTAGTCCTTCGGCGGGTGCTCCTCCTCCGGCGGTTGCGCCAGCGGCTTCAGTGCTGCAAATTACAGGTATCGCTAACTCATTCAATGATGTCAACGATTTTCTGCTGGTGCTGCAAAAATCCAACTTTCTTAAAGCTGAAAACACAAAGCTAGTGAAAGCGACCCTCCAGAAGGAAGCTGTTAGGGTCGAGCCAGCGAAGCTGCAAAATGCCCAACAGCCCACGTTGAATGCTGACCAACTGCCACAACTGCCAAAGCAGGTGGAGTTTCAGATTGAAACGGCGTTAAGCGATGTGCCTGCGTCTGATTTGCTGCGCGAACTCGATCGCAAGGGCGCTGTTGGATTGGTGACCCGCATTGAAGATCTGCAACGTAAGGGAGTGATTCAACCATGACCGCTGGCGGTGACTTTCTTCCCAATGATCCAAACCTGGACACTGAACCAGGCTATCCGGTTATTTTTGGTATCGCGCTTACGCCGACCATCCTCGGCATTTTACTGGCGGTGGGTGGCATTGCTCTGGCAGCTTACCTGTTTCTTAGCCTGGTGCAGCCAGAGCTGGAAAAATACAACGACCTGAAGCAGAAAGTGGAGACCAAGGAGAATCAGGTGCAGCAGGCTGCCGCGATCGCCAAGCAGATTGCCGACGCGAACGCTAATCTTGAGGCGGCTAAAAAACAGCGCACTGAAGTCTTAAATCTCTTCTCAAACGAATCGACCCTCAACACCTTGCTCCTAGATTTAAACCGCCAGGTTGAGACGCGCAATGCAGGCGTTGCCAGACTGGAGCAGGATCGACTAGCCGCTTGTCCCGCTTGGGTACGTAACAATGTCGAAGCACTGCGTAAGAGCGGTATCGAGTTAGCACGGAGAGCCTCGTTGAAGGATTTCACACCAGACCCTAAAGCGTCCGGTGTCATCACTGACAATGCTTACGGCTCACTCGTTAATAACAAGCTGCAGCGTCAGGTTGCGACCGTCAACCTGGAAGGCAATGTGAATCAAACGCAAGCGATCTTCCGCAATATTGAGCGACTACAGCCCTTTCTGGTGTTTAAGGACGTGAAGATTGTGGTAGGGGATGGCACCCAAACGAATACGAGTGTTAACCGACTCTTTGAGATTCGAGGCAACACCGTCCAGTTCTTGCCCAACTGTCAGCCTGAGCAAAAACTTACGACAACCTTCAGGCTAGAAGCACTATCGCCCATAGCGCCCGCAGCGCCCGCAGCAGCAGTCAAGCCCGCTCCAGCCCCAGCAAAATAATGGCAAAAGGCATCCCATAAATTTAGGTTCGTGCCCAGCGCCCAGTCCCAGCATTAATGCAAGCAATCTAATGATTTGAGTGAGGAAGGAACCGTGAAACAGTCTCTAGGATTCAATGGCATCGTGCTGGGTGGGGTCGCCGCACTGATCGCAAGCCAACCCGCCCTGGCAGCACCCGTACAGGTGACTGGTGTGCAGCTTAACCGCACCGCATCAGGGGTTGACGTGGTGCTGCAAACGAAGACGGGCGATCGTCCGCAGGTGTTTGCGGTTAACCGTGGCAATAACTGGACAGCAGATTTACCGAGCAGTCAGCTTCGTTTGCAGGGTGGCAAGAACTTCCGTCGAGATAATCCGGCTCCGGGCATTGCCTCAGTCACCGTTGCGCCCCTGGATGCTAATAGCGTGCGCGTCACGGTGGCTGGCAAAGCGGGTGCTCCGGTCGGGCAAGTCGTACGACCGGAGCAGGGTGGGGTAACGCTAAGCGTGAATGCCTCTGGCACCAAGCAGGCAGCGGCTGCAACACCAACACCATTGCCGCAATCACCCGCTCGATCGTCGGCTGTTTTAGCACCACCAACGCCAGTCTCTTTTTCACCTGCCCCTTCTGCGTCTGCACCCCTACGAACGACAACGACCATTACCGTCCCCACACCAGGTAAGCCCCTAACGCTGGCTCAACTGACCCCCACTCAACCGACACCAGCAGCTAGCCCTGCACCCATTACTCCCGCACCAGCTAGCCCCGCGCCCACTAGCCCCTCAACCGTGCCAGCCAGACCAGCCGTTCCGACCAACCAAACGGCTCCGCTACTGCCCAATCCACAGGTTCAGATCGAGGGTCCTGGCGTTTTGCCAACTGGCGTTCAGGGCGTTTCTCCACGGGCAGTGCCACCGCCCGTCGGAGACATTTCAACGGCACAGGTCGATGCCTCTGGAACATCGATCGACCTGGGTTCCGCAGAACGCGTGCCTCGGCTGGTTTTGCGCGATGCTCCAGCGCGAGAAGTGCTGGGACTACTGGCACGGTCAGCAGGGCTAAACCTTGCCTTCGTCGGTGATCTGCTGTCGCAAGGGCAAACTGGACAGCCAGCCCAGCCGGGACAGACAACCAGCAGCGATGGACCGAAAATTACACTCGATATTGAAAACGAGCCTGTGCAGAATGTGTTTAACTACGTGCTACAACTCACTGGCTTAGAAGCAAACCGAGTGGGTCGCACGATCTTCATCGGACCGAAACTGCCTAACTCAGCGCGAAATTTAGTGGTGCGGAGCGTGCGTCTTAACCAGGCATCCATTACCAGTGCGATCAACTTTCTGGTGACGTTGGGCGCTGAAAGTGCAGTCACCCGCGATCGCCTGGTAACCAATGCTGTGGCAACACCCGTTGGCACCCTGGCAGGCGGCGGTGGCTCGGCAATCACACAGACGCAGACTGCCACAGAGTCTCGCATTGAGAGCCAGCGGGTGGCATATCAGGATTCTACGCCGCTGCTCCGGGGGCTGCAAATCTCTGGGGATGAGCGCACGAACCAGGTAACGCTCATTGGTGAACCGAAAAAAGTTGGCATTGCGATCGCGCAGCTTGCCCAACTGGATATTCGTCGCCGTCAGGTGACCGTCAATGTTCGCGTCGTTGATGTCGATTTGACCAGTCTTGACCAATTCTCTGCAAATGCCTCCTTTGGCGTGAACGACACCCGCACGTCTTTGGATGCTGGTACAGCCGTACTAAACTTTGGTCGGAGTGCGCCTGCTAACACTGGGCTTGGCACTGGTGTCAATGCGATTGGTTCGGCACTGGGTGTCGGTTCGGCTTTATCGCCATTCAACTTTGCGCGTAACTTCTTGCTACAGCTACAGGCTGCTGTCACCACTGGTAACGCCAAAATCCTGACTGATCCGACCCTTTTGGTGCAAGAAGGGCAGACCGCAACCATCAATGTGACTCAGGAAGTGGTAACAAACCTGACCCAACAAACCACTGCTTCCACAAACTCGACCCAAACCACCATTACAGTTGAAAAAGGACGAGCGGGTTTGATTTTACCGATCAAAGTCGATCGCATTGATGACAACGGCTTTATTTCCATGTCCATTGCCCCCTCTGTTTCACGCATTGGTGATCAGCAATCGATTAACATTTCCGGTAGTGCCAACGTGATTAATCTCCTGACGGAACGCCGCCTTGAATCCGGTCAGGTGCGCCTGCGTGATGGGCAGACCCTCCTTCTAACGGGCATCATCCAGGACGAAGATCGAACAACCGTGACCAAAGTTCCCATCCTGGGTGATATTCCCATTCTGGGCGCACTGTTCCGCAGCACCAGCCGCAACAACCAGCGTCGAGAAGTGATTGTCATCGTCACGCCTCGCGTTCTGGATGACAGCCAGCAGGCAACTTTTGGCTACGGCTACGCACCCAGCCCAACCGTGCGTCAAGTGCTTGAAGATAGCAAAAAGTAAAGAACAGGACTTACGCACTTGCAGCCGCAAATGAGATCCTCCCTAACCCTTCTTAAAAAGGAGGGAACCTCAAAGCCACTTTTTAAGGGGTTTGGGGATCTCCTTTGCGTAAGTCCTAAAGAAGATAACTGCTAGCGGTAATGCCTTGCCCTGCCTCAAGAGCGGAACAGGTGCGAGCTAAGCCATAGCAAGGAGTCTGTTGCTACGGCTTGTGGTCTGGTCAAGTAAGGTATTTCTAGTCGATCGACTCAATCTAGCAGCGTAGATCTTTCTTACGTCCCATACCAAGAACCGATACATTCGCTAGCGTGGTGTGTAGTTGTTGCCTTACACGCCTCCCATGTATCGTTTGTCCTTTTTAGTGCTGTTAGGTCTTGCTCTCGTTGCTTGTCGCACTGCGGATACCTCCCGCGCTGAGCCAACGGCTGCACCCGTCGTCTCTGCTAGTCCATCTAGTACTCTTAGTCAGACGAAAGCAGCCACAACGCCAGCCGAGAAGCTGATTCAGACAGAGACTTTTTTGCCGCAGCCGATCGCCATTGCTCCTGCCAGCTTACCTAAACCCTACGCCAGCAGCAGTGCGTCTAAGTCGCCTAATGTCATCCCCATTCCGTCAAAGCCCACGCTCAAGGTTCCGGCTGGCTTTGTGGTGAGCGTGTTTGCCGAAGGGCTAGACCGTCCTCGCTGGTTAGCACTAACGCCAACGGGTGATGTTTTAGTGACAGAAACCCGCCAGAACCGCATCCAGCTCCTGCGCGATGCCAATCAAGATGGCGTAGCTGAGGTGCAAAAAATCTTTGCTGAAGCGCAAAATGGCTTGAATATTCCCTTCGGGATGTCGTTCAGCGACGATGCTTTCTTCCTGGGCAATACTGCATCTGTATTGCGCTTTCCCTACACCCAAGGACAGGAGAAGCTTTCTGGCACTGGCACCAAAATCACCGATTTGCCAGGCGGTGGTTACAATCAGCACTGGACGAGGAATGTTGTGGTTTCGCCCGATCGCACCAAGCTCTATGTTTCGATCGGCTCCCAATCGAATGTGGATGAAGAACCCTCGCCTCGTGCGTCTGTGCAGGTCATGAACCTGGATGGCTCCGATCGCCAAACCTTTGCCTCTGGACTGCGGAACCCCGTCGGACTTGCCTTTCACCCCACAACACGCGAACTTTATGCCACCGTCAACGAGCGCGACGGACTGGGCGATGACTTAGTGCCTGACTACTTCACTCGCGTTCAGTCAGGGCAGTTCTACGGCTGGCCCTACGCCTACATCACGCCCGATCGCCTCGACCCAAACCATGTCCAAAACGGGCGCAGTATTCGTCCTGATTTAGCGGCTCAAACGCGTACACCTGACGTGCTATTTCAAGCGCACTCAGCGGCTCTAGGCGTACAGTTTTACAATGGTCAGACCTTTCCAGCCAAGTATCGCAACGGCGCGTTTGTCGCCTTTCGGGGTTCCTGGAACCGCGATCGCGGCACTGGCTACAAGATTGCGTTTGTACCCTTTAAAGCAGATGGACGACCACAAGGCTACTACGAAGACTTTCTCACGGGCTTCCTCGTCAATCCATCGGGTCCCGATACCTGGGGTAGACCCGTAGGCTTGCTGACTCTCCCCGACGGCAGTTTGCTTGTCACCGAAGAGGCAAATGGACGGATCTATCGGATTCAGTATCAGGGGTAAAAGATGAAGGATGAAGGCTAAAGGATGAAGGATGAAAGCCCTGAGCTTTGATGCTGAGCGCACACGTTGAAGCTTTCAGTCAGCCCTCTGCCTTCTGCCCTCTGCCCTCTGCCTTCTGCCTTCTCCCTCTACTTCACCGCCATCGAAAAGGCATAACGATAGCCTCTGAAGTTCGACTCTAGTTCAATCACATAGTCACCTGTTTGAGCGAGTTGTCCATTCCAGGTCGATCGCTTCTCGTCTTTTTCATGCCCTAACAGTACGGTGCCATCAGGAGCCATAATCATCGGAAAGGGACCTCGATCGTGGGTAATCGTCAACGTTTGTCCCTGCTTGACAGGCAGCACGTAGCGATGGCTACCCGATCCTACAAAGCGATCGACCACCTGTACAGCAGTGCCATCGGCGCTCAGGCTGATGCGCTCTACCTTCTGGTTGCAGCTATTCACGGTTTGCTGCTTGGAGACCCAGCCTTTCAAGGGCGACTTGATCTGGAGCCAGCCGTCCTGCTCATCGGCGATCGTTATCAGCGTACCGTTCTTGAGTTGACCGACCACATTGTCGCCGTCTATTGTGGGTGCAGAGCGGACATTTAGCGGTGGCTTGGGGTCATTCACAAGCGCCATTTTGACCACGCATGATTCGATTGTCCGGTTTGCTGTGGACGTTGGACTGGGCGCTGTTTCAGTCGTTTGCTTTTGTGCGATCGATGAGGAAGGCGAGGCGGCAGGTGAAGGGTTGAGAGGCGATTGGCTTGCAGGTGCGGCGATCGGGGAAGCACTGGTTGATACTCCCGGCGGCTCTGTCACTGAAGACTGTGAACAGGCAACCGTTATTCCAGCAAGCGCTGCCAACGCAAGAGCACCCGCTACAGCCAGCACAGAAGCATTAGGTTTCATAGAAGTGAGTTCCTGGAAGAGTATCTAAGGAATGGCTACAGGGTCTTTGAAGCTAGCAACGGACGAAGCCAGACTGGATGTGCAACTTTTCTAAGTGCAACAGGATGGCGCTCTACCATCTGAGTGCCTTCGTTGACGCTCTGTTGAAACACTACATAGCGTGCCCACAGAGTGCCATTGTGTGACGATCGCCCAACCGCATCAAGCAATACCGACATACCGTTTAAAGGACTGTCACAATTTTGACCAAGATTGCAACATGGTCAGCGGCAATCGCTCAGTGTGCCATCTATATTGATCTTAGTTGTTGTCAGAGGGATCAAGGCTTGAGTGAACCGTCGATCGTCGAGCAAGCATGGGCAGCCCTTGAAAAATCCGTCATTTATTACCAGGGTGAGCCGATTGGCACGATCGCTGCCAGCGACCCTGACGTGGTATCGCTGAACTACGATCAGTGCTTTGTACGCGACTTTATTTCGTCTGGGCTGCTGTACTTGATCAAAGGCAAGCCTGCCATTGTGCGTAATTTTTTGGAGGCAACCCTCAAATTACAGCCCAAAACAGGGCAGCTTGATTGCTCAAAACCCAGCCGGGGCTTAATGCCTGCCAGCTTTAAAATTGCCTCAATCAACGGACAAGACTATCTCAAGGCGGACTTTGGCAACCATGCGATCGGACGAGTTGCGCCAGCCGATGCCTGTCTGTGGTGGATCATTCTCTTGCGGGCATATCTCATTTCCACTCAAGATTTCGAGTTGGTGCAACGCGCCGATTTTCAAGAAGGCATTCGCGTTAGCCTCGAACTGTGTCTAGTCACGCGCTTCGATATGTATCCGATGGTGCTCGTGCCGGATGGGGCAAGTATGATCGATCGACGCATGGGGCTTTACGGACATCCGCTCGATATTCAATCATTGTTTTATGCCGCACTGCGGGCAAGCCTGGAACTGCTAGTGCCCAATGCAGAGAATCAAACCATGATCCAAGCGGTGTGTAATCGCCTACCCCTCTTACTCCGGCAGCTACGCGAAGATTATTGGCTTGATCCAGAACGTTTGAATGTAATTTACCGCTATCAGGTAGAAGAATACGGTGAAGAGGCGCTCAACCAGTTCAATATTTACTCTGACTCGATCCCGTTCTATCGACTGGCAAAATGGATACCCGAAGCGGGTGGTTATCTGGCGGGCAATCTCGGTCCCTCGCAGCTGGATTGCCGCTTCTTTGCGTTAGGTAACTTGATGGCAATTATTGCGTCGCTCACAACGGAGCTACAGTCCCACAAGATTTTGAACTTGATTGAACTGCGCTGGAGCGACTTGATTAGCCACATGCCAATGAAGCTCTGCTACCCGGCGTTGGAAGACAATGACTGGCGCACGATCACTGGAGCCGATCCTAAAAATCGTCCCTGGTCGTATCACAATGGGGGAAGCTGGCCCGTGTTGCTGTGGATGCTGGTAGCAGCGGCAAAAAAAATGAATCGTGGCGAATTGGCACATCACGCGATCGCCATTGCCGAACGTCGTCTGGTGCAGGACCAGTGGCCCGAATACTACGATGGTCCCGATGGTCGTCTCATTGGCAAAGAATCACGAAAATACCAGACCTGGACTATTACTGGCTATTTACTAGCAAAAGAAATCACTGCAAATCCCGATCATCTCAAGCTCATGACGTTTGATCTTGATATGAGGTGACCATTGCTCCCTCTGCAAATTGCAGTCAGTCCACCGACTCACGCCTTCACTTCGTGGCTTGCCAAACCTTGATTGTGCCGTCGTTGCCAGTGCTGGCGATCGCTCGTCCATTCGGACTAAAGGCAACGACAAGAGTTGGATCAACGGCGAGCGTTTTGAGCAGTGCTCCGGTTGCTGTGTCCCATAGTTTAATTGTTTTATCGCGGCTACCGCTAACGATCGTGCGTCCATCCGGGGCGATCGCTACCCCTGTGATGACATCCGAGTGACTGATTAAAGTGGCTTTTAATTGTGCTGTAGTCAAATCCCAAACTTTAACCGTGTCATCGCCACCACTGACGACGGTGTGACCATCGGGGTGGAAGGCAAGGGTATAGATGGGGCGTTTGGAGGCGACGAACGTATGAATCGCTTCGCCTGTGGCTGCTTTCCAGAGGCGGATGGTGCCATCATAGCCGCCGCTGGCAAGGGTCTTACCGTCACGGGCAAAAACGACAGCGTTGACGGTATCGCTGTGCCCTGTGAAACTACGCTGCAATTTCCCAGTCGCCACGTCCCACAGTTCAACCGTTTTTTTCCAACTGCTGGTAGCAAGGGTCGTGCCATCGGGGCTAAAGGCGATCGCCTGTACGGGAAACGGATAGCTGGGAAACGATCGGATAAACTGTCCCGTGCTGACTTGCCATAGCCTGACTTTGCCATCATCGCCCCCCGTTGCCAGGGTTTGCCCATCGGGACTAAACGCGATCGACTCCACTCTGGAGAGCACGCTAAAGTCGCGCAGCAGGTTCCCAGTTTTGAAGTCCCACAGGTCAACATTGCCTTCAACGCTACCGCTGGCGATCGTTCGCCCATCCGGACTGATGGCGATCTGGAGGATGGGTTCGTCCGCTTTTGTGATGGTGCGGACTAATTGAGCCGACTGCCAGGGACTGGATACAGTGGTGCTGGGTGGCGCTGTCAAAGGTGGAAAGTCTGAAGAGGAGGACGTATCACAGCCTGCGAGGATGACTGCCAGAGCCGCGATCGCCATTAATCCTGTAGAGTGTATGCGCGTTGCAGTCATCTTTGTTTTCCCATGCTGCATCTTCTTTTTATCGTGGCACCTCAGCGATCGGTGGTGTTGGGTCAACAGTTGGCTGTACAGGAACGCTAGAGGCTGCGGATTCTTTGATCGGCACCTCGATCGCGGCGATTGGAGCAAGTAAACGCGCCACTTCTGCCTGCTGCTGGAGTTGCTGTGTGGAAGAGACAAGCTTGCTTAAGCCATTAATCAGCTTACGGAGATTGACGCGGAAACTTGGATCGCCCGTGAGTTCGTCTAAATCCGAAGTAATTTTCCGAGTGTTCTCAAAGGTAGAGCGGGCAGAATCAAGCGTTTGCTGTAGTAGGAGTACGTTATTGGGGTTGCCAAAGTCGTTTGAGAAGGTGCGTAGATTAGCCGAGGCGGCGGCAGCGTTGGCAGACAGGGTTTCCAGGTTACGGAGAATATCGGTGCGCTTGACCTGGTTGAGTACAGGGGACAGGCTGGCGATCGCGCCTTTTAATTCACCGCTTGCCTCACTCACATTACTGAGCGTCGTGGTGAGCGAACTTCGATTGGTAGCAAGCAGTCGATTCGCTTCTTGAGCCGTCAGACCCAGTTGACGCGCCGTGATCCGAAATTCATCAAGGGTTGGACCAACGGTTTTGAGCGGTTTTGAGACTTCACGGCTCAATTTAGCAATCCCAGCCGCCGCGTTGGAGGCATTTTTCGCTACCGAATTGACGTTGGCGGTAAACTCCGGGTCGCTGACCAGGTTGGCAATGCGAAGCACAGCCCGAATCAATTCGTTGACGTTAAGCCGCGCCTGACCTTGCAGTCGAGAGCCATTGCAGATGATGATACTGGGGTTGCAGTTACGATCGAGCGGTTGAGCAATCTCACCCGCCGGAAGATCTTGCAGTGGCGAAATGTCGATCGACGGTTCCCCAATTAACCCGGATTGATTCGCTTCAATGACGGCACTGCTGGGAATTAAGAGATCAGACGGTGAGATCTTGACCTTGAGGACAACGCCTCTGGGCTGAGGTTTCACACCCACGACTTCGCCCACTTTAATCCCACGATAGGCGACGGGTGTACCCTGCTTAATACCGCCTGCATTATCGAATTCGACAAAGGCGTTGTAGCTACGTTTTCCAGGGCTGAAGCCGCGCAGCCAAACAATCAGCAGGACAAAGAGCGCGATCGCCACCAGCACAAACAGTCCCAGGGAGCTTTCCCGGAGCGATCGCGAAAGTCGCCTGCCGCCTGTAAGATTCTGCATACACTCTCCTCACGCTACTAAGTTACTGGGCGTAATTAAACTGAAGATGATTTTGGGGGTCGAGGGGGTGGAACCCCCTGCCTGGGGGCAACGCCCCCAAACCCCTCCCCACAATTAATTGTGGCTATCTACTTATCTGTCAAGTTTGCATTGATGGTTGAAGACGGATGATGTTTCAAGGGGTTTCCATCCCCAAAAAGCTTGACAGAACCCGATCGCTGGCATTAACCCGTCGCATGAATCGGTCCTTCTGTGCTACCGCTTGCAAATTGCCGAATCATTGGATTATCGGTGGTTTTCACCTCTTCTGCGGAGCCTTCCCACTGAATTTTGCCTTCATAGAGAAAAACAAGACGATCAACGGCACGGCGCACGGTGCTTTCCTGATGGGTCACAATGGCGTAGCTACTACAGCCGACGTTAATGCACTGGAGCTGCCGGATTACATCTTCTAACACGGTGGAGGCGATCGGGTCTAACCCGGCGGTGGGTTCATCATAGAGCAGCACTTCTGGGCGATCCCTTGGGTTATCTGGGTTGGCAATAATGGCGCGGGCAAAGCTCACACGCTTTCGCATCCCGCCGGACAGTTGAGCGGGATAGCGATCGCCGATGTCTGGCAAACCCACCATCTCCAGTTTCTCATTGACCAAGTCCCGAATGCGCTGTCGTGGCAGCTTGGAATGCCGCATGAGATAGAAGCCAACATTTTCTTCAACGGTCAATGAGTCGAACAAAGCAGATTGCTGAAACACTAGACCAATGTTGATCGGGTCTGGTGTATCGTCGATCGATCCCAGACGCGGCTGACCTTGAACAATGATCTCGCCTTCATCGGGCACATCCAGCCCAGCAATAATCCGTAAAATTGTTGACTTACCCGTCCCTGAAGGACCAATGATGCCCAAAGCATCGCCCCGGTAGAGCGTTAGATCAACGCGGTCTAAAATGACACGGCTGCCAAAGGCTTTAGACACTCCCTTTAATTCGATTAACGGCTCAGCCATTAGCGTGTGAGTGACAGAGAGATTACAAAGCGTCTGAAGCGTTACGACGATGGCATACACAACGTGTGGTCAACCATACCTTTACACGGTCTTCTTGAGTTTAACAACCCCCAATCTAGTTCGATGTAGCGCCCAGTGTTTGTTGTCGATCAAGGCAATTGGCGGGATCATAGCGCGATCGTGGCTCTAAAGACTGAGACAGATGGACAGCGTCTGTCTCAGCCTCACAGATTCGTAATCAAACGATAAAGATCCGCCAAACTGCTGGCATGGCGCAATAGAGCGGGGTAGAACCAGCATGGTGTCGTCTTCAAACCTCAAACAAGCGACACTCTGAGATCTGATGGCTACCTTAGCGATCGGGTTTCAGTGACTCCAAAACGTACCTGCTACCGTGCCCTCTGGTTTGAAGGGCGGTAGCTTTTTTGATGTGCGTCAGCTCTCTAGGGCGCGTCATCAATGAACGATCAAAAGCCTACGGCATCAGCCTGACCGCGCCCGCCCCAGAAAGCAGGCTAGGGGCTGTAGACTTGCCATCATCAGGACTCTGATTGTAATTGATGACAGCCCCTAGTAGATTCGCACCGACTGTTTCGATCTCTACCTTTTCGATGTCTACCTTACGGTTGTATGCAATCTAAACCAGAGTGATAAGATAAATTATGAAAGAATTATGAAAGTAGATGATGCCCCTTTCTAACGAGAACGTGCAGCCTGCACCCACCTCCAGACCGAGTCTGCAAGAAGTTCACCGCAGTATCCCAATTCCCCATGCCAAAGGGTTCTGGCGGAAGATGGTAGCGTATGCTGGACCGGGTTATCTGGTTTCTGTCGGTTACATGGATCCTGGCAATTGGGCAACCGATCTGGCAGGTGGCTCCAAATTTGGCTACACGCTGCTGAGCGTCATCTTGCTTTCAAACTTAATGGCGGTGTTGCTGCAATCGCTCTGTGTGCGTCTGGGCGTGGCAACAGGGAAAGATCTGGCGCAGATGTGCCGTGATGCTTTCAGCCCTCGTGTCAGCTTTCTGCTGTGGGTGCTGTGCGAAATTGCGATCGCTGCCTGCGACCTGGCAGAGCTTTTAGGCAGTGCGATCGCGCTTCAGCTATTGTTTGGACTCCCGTTGGTTTGGGGTGTTGCCGTCACAGCGCTCGATGTGCTGTTGCTACTCTTCCTACAAAGCAAGGGCTTTCGCTACGTCGAAGCGCTTGTCATCGTGCTGGTGGCAACGATCGGCGCTTGCTTCACGGCGGAGATTCTGTTTGCGCGACCGGATGTAGGCAGCATTGTTCAGGGCTTTCTACCGAACCGTGAGATTCTGCGAAACCCGGATATGCTTTACATTGCGATCGGCATTCTGGGTGCAACGGTAATGCCACACAACCTGTATTTGCACTCAGCCATCGTCCAAACCCGCGCCTGGGAACCGACTCCTGAAAAGCGGCGAGAGGCAATCCGATTTGGCACGATCGATTCTACGGTAGCGTTGACGCTGGCACTCTTCATCAACTCTGCCATTCTGATCGTTGCGGCTGCGACCTTCTACACCGCTGGCTACCGCGAGGTCGCAGAGATTCAGGATGCGTACAAACTGCTGTCACCGTTGCTGGGAGTCAGTGCCGCCAGCACCATTTTTGGGCTGGCACTCCTTGCTTCTGGGCAAAGCTCCACGCTCACAGCAACACTAGCGGGGCAGATTGTGATGGAAGGCTTTCTGCAACTCCGACTGCCGTCCTGGTTACGCCGCCTTGCGACTCGCCTGTTGGCGATCGTGCCTGCCCTGATTGCGATCGTGTTTTTTGGTGAGCGCAGCACAGGTCAACTACTGGTGCTGAGTCAGGTGATTTTAAGCTTGCAGTTGTCGTTTGCCGTAGTGCCATTAGTCATGTTTACGAGCGATCGTCGCCTGATGGGTGAGTTTGTTAATCCGACGTGGCTAAAGGTGCTTGCCTGGTCAGTTGCCGTCATCATTGGCAGTCTAAACCTTTGGTTACTGCTTCAGACGTTTTTAGGGTGGTTGTGAGGTAAAAGGCAGAGGGCAGAGGGTAGGAGGCAGAAGGGGCAGGGGAGCGGAGGAAGCAAGGGAGGCAGAGGATAGGAAAAAAGCTGATAGCTGATAGCTGACAGCTAATGGCTTAACGTCTGAGTTGCGAAAGGAATTGTTGCGTTGTGAGCGTTGGTTGTTCGGCGTGCATGATGGCGCGAACGATCGCCACACGATCGACCTTCGCAGCGAGAACGTCAGGTAAATTGTTGGCATCAATGCCACCGATCGCAAACCAGGGAATCGTTGCGTGTTCGGCGGCATAGCGCACATAGTCAAATCCAGCAGCCGGTCTGCCTGCTTTGGTTGGCGTTTCGTAAACAGGTCCAACGCCGATATAATCGGCTCCTTCCTGAATGGCACGGTGGAGATCGTCGGGACAGTGAGTGGAGCGTCCGATGAGGCACTGGGAGCCAAGGAGCTGTCGTGCAAGCGCGATCGGGATATCCTGCTGACCCAGATGCACACCATCGGCATCAACTGCGATCGCTAGATCGACGCGATCGTTCACGATAAACAGCGCATTGTAATGACGGCAGAGTTGAGCCAGCTTTTGGGCATTGCGAAGCCGAACATCATCATCAGCGGTTTTGTCACGATACTGCACCAGCGTCAAGCCGCCTTTGAGCGCTGCTTCCACCGTGTCGAACAGATTGTCCGTGGGTGATGTGACAAGGTAAAGTTTCGCTTGTTCTAACTGTTGCCGCCGCTGATCTGCCGTCAGCTTGCTTTCTAGCGTGTAGACCCGATAGCGCATCTGCTTGCACGCCTCTCCCATGTCGGGGCGATAAACTTTTCCATATTCTTCTAAGACCCGTAACGCTTCTTGAACACGACATAAGTTGGCTTGTAGCACTGCCTGCACGCTCGATCGCGCCGCTTCATCAGGATGGGTTAGCAACGTGCCAGCATCGCCGGGTGTATCTCTTGCTGCACGAAGATCGGGGGTATGCCAATGCGCTAGTTCCTGCCGTAGATGCTTGCACTCGTCGGTCAGAACGGCATTGTCTAGCCCAAAGCGACACCATTCTTCGATCGTTCTCAAGCCTTCACGCGCACGGTCTAAGTTGGCATCCAAAATACGGCAGAGTGAGACCTGCACAAACCGAGCTTGACTGTTTGTATTGCCCATAGGAAGTATCGATCGACTGTTTTATCCAGGCTATCGAGTTATGGGAAGGGAAACCAACAGATCCCCGACTTCTCTACGAAGTCGGGGATCTTCGGGAAGTCGGGGATCTTTATGCAAAACTATGTGTTTCAACTTTGCAGGTATGGAGTAAAGTTGACCAGAGTTCATCGCGGGTCTCGTTCAAGCTCAACTGCAATGGTGTTTTTGGGCTAAGTTTCTGTTGGTTTAAATCGCTGTATCGAGAGCGAAACGAGCGGTTTTTCGCGCTTGTTTTTTGCGCTTGTACTGGGCGATCGCTCCCTCATTGCTGCTATTTGCTGCTACGAATATGGTTTATTCGGTCACGCGACATCGACTCCTGCGTTGGTGTTCTTGCTTCTGCCTTTCGACGCTAAGTGGCTACGCCCTTCTGACCAGTCTTGATTGCGGGCACTCTCAAGCCGTTGCACAAAACGCGCCTGTGGCATTGGCACCAGGAATGAACGCAACGCAGGTTCTTCTGGTTAACCCAGCAGTCGGCAACGATGCTGTGGCGGATGGGAGCGATCGTGCCCCGTTCAAAACGATCGCACACGTGCTACAGGTCGCTCAACCTGGTACTACCATTCTTCTATCGCCAGGAACCTACAGTCAGGAAACAGGCGAAACGTTTCCGCTGCGTCTCAAGCCGGATGTGACAGTACAGGGCAGTGTTGAGACGCGCGGTCAGGGCATTGTGATTCAGGGGAGTGGGTTCTTTCTCAGCCCGACGTTTGCGCGGCAGAAAGTGGCGATCGTGGGTGCCGATCGAGCCATTCTGGCTGGAGTGACGGTCAAAAATCCCGACGCGCAAGGCTATGGTGTCTGGATTGAATCCACCAGCCCAGCCATCTTGGACAGTACCTTTACCGAAAGTGGGCATGACGGCATCTCGGTGACAGGCAGTGGTTCGCCGCTCATTCGCAACAACTATTTTTATCAGAACGGCGCGAACGGCATCACGATCTACGGTACGTCACGGGCAGAGGTGCGAGAGAACATCTTTGAACAGACTGGGTTTGCGATCAATGTGAATCAGAAGGCGGCACCGCTGCTCATTGGCAACCGCATTACCCAAAATAAGGATGGGATTGTGGTGCAGGCGAACGCACAGCCGATCGTGCGAGATAATTCAGTTGATGGCAACACGCGAGATGGACTGGTGGCGATCGCCCAGTCGCGCCCCAACCTGGGAACCGCAACGCTACCAGGCGGCAACTCGTTTCGCAACAATGGTCAGTTTGATGTGAACGCTAAAGGGCTGCGTCAGACCATTCCTGCTTTTGGCAATGATTTGCACAAAACGATCGGCACGTTGGATTTAACGGGTACTAGCCCTGAAGTATCGACATCATCCGGTACGCCAATGCCCTGGTCACTGTCTGCCGTGCCACGATCGCCCGTCAGCGCCGATCAATCAACCGCTGCTAATGGCAAGAGTGCCGCAAACCGCGTTCAGAAGCCAGCGATAGGTAAACCGTCGATCGCTATGGCAGCGATCGCAGCGACCAATCAAGCGACTGCGGACACCATTCCCTTTGGACAACGGTTAGTCAGCGATCGCTCAGTCGGCACGGTTGCACAGACCATACCTCAAGCGCTGCCACGTCCATCTGCAACCAGCGAGCCAGTAGGCGATGGCATTTCTGCGGCATCGTTTCCCGTACCAATCGTGCAGCCAGTCCGATCACTGAGTCGTCCAATCGTGCCTCTAGCAGCCGTTGCCTTACCTTCCAGTGCCTCACCAGAGCCTGAGTTTCCAGTACCGTCAGCGCTTTCTGGCAGACAAACGCAGTCGCCACCGCGCGCAATGCAGGTTGTGAGAGTTGCCATTGCACCACCAACGCCTGTGCAACGGGTCTTGCAACGTACACAAGCGCCGCATACGAGCCAGCCGCCAGCTATGACACTACGTCCAGTCTCGCTGCAAGACAGTGCCCCGATCGCGGTCATCCCCAGTTCCAGAGCGATCGCTACCCGTGTTTCTACAGGGACACGCGCGATCGAGATTCCTGTTCCCGCACCGGAAGCGCGATCGACCCCATCACCGATGCCTAGACGCGCTACCGTTGCCACCTCGTCAATCTCTGCTCAGTCTGGAACATTGGCAAGCGCTGGTTTATTGCCTGTGCCCAACCCGAATGCCCCGATTGGCGTTGTGGGCAGTTTGCCCAACGTGTATCACGCGCAGCAGAATGCTTCTAGCAAAGTGTTTGCATCTCGCGCTGCGTTGGGACTGCGCTATCGCGTGGTCGTCGAGGCTGACGACAGCAAGCAAGCACAACTACGTACCACCTTTCCCAATGCCTTTCGCACATCCATTAAGGGACGAAGCCTGGTGCAAGTAGGTGCTTTTGGCGATCGTACTAAAGCCGATCAGTTGATGCAGACCCTCAGCAGTCAGGGAGTGCAGGCGATGGTTGAAACGTTGGAATAGGGAGTGGGGAGTGTTTGAAGCTTAGAAGTTGTTTGAAACGTGTCTAAGTAGGAAGGCACATTGAATCTAAGACCTGCGTAGAATGGGCAAAGCGCAGCATGCCCATAGTCAGCTTTAGTGATGGACACGGGAAGACCCTTTGTCCATCCTACGTTTCGTGCTAAAGCTCTTAGCCTGCGTAGAATGGCAAAGCGCAGCATGCCCATAGTCAGCCTTAGTGATGGACACGGGAAGACCCTTTGTCCATCCTACGTTTCTACGTTTCGTGCTAAAGCTCTTAGCCTGCGTAGAATGGGCAAAGCGCAGCATGCCCACAGTCAGCCTTAGTGATGGACACGGGAAGACCCTTTGTCCATCCTACGTTTCATGCTAAAGCTCTTAGCCTGCGGAGAATGGGCAAAGCGCAGCATGCCCATAGTCAGCCTTAGTGATGGACACGGGAAGACCCTTTGCCCATCCTACGTTTCGTGCTGCTGACCGCTAACCGCTACAACAAAAGCGCATCGGTTGATTTCACTACTTGCATTCCTGCATCGGCAAAGCGTTGAAACGCAGCGGTTGCCTGGTCGGTGAAGTCTACAACGCCAGGAACGACGACGGGTGAGGTGCAGTCGTCTAGCAGATAGACTTTTTTTGCCAATTTGGGGTCGCGTACCTGAATGTTGGTGAGCAGATCGTCGATCGTCCACGCAACGCAGTGACTTTTTGCCTGCCCCGCAATGACGACGGCATCAAAATCTAGCAGTGTTTGGATGAGAGATGTATTCGTTTGAGCGATCGCACTGCCATCGGCTCGATCCAGCACTTCAGGACGCAGCACCGAGTAGTTTTCGGTTAAGGGATTGCCACCCTTGATCTCAAAGTGAGTCTGACTGCTGCGGGCGATGTTATGGAAGAAGCACGCTTCCTCAACGGCTGAGACGAGCGCATGACCGATGCCGCCTAGCATGGAGTGATAGGGCCAAACGGTCAGGGGATATTTGCCGTTGTCGCTCAGGCGTTGGGTGTAGTGAAGGGCGAAGGCTTGCAACGTTGCGTAGTCGCCGTTGGCGATGCTGGAGGCGATCGCCGGGTTCACTTTCCATTTGCCATCCTTCACCTCATCAAACGCAATCATTGTCATCGGTTGCGGATGCTTGCCTGCTTCATCGACCCAAAACACAGGATGAAAGATTTGCGTTGCAGTATGCGTATCCATCGTTGGCACGATCGCGGTCAGCACGCCCAAGTTGCGGTAGATGAATTCGCACAAGCGCACATTATCTTCTACGGCACCCATGCCTGATCGACCACCGACGAATAGCTCAAAGTCGGGAATGCAAAACGTATTTTGAGCATCGATAATGAGCAAACAGATGCGGGGCGAGTCCGTTGCTGCGGGCTGCAAATTGTGTTGTGTCGCCCAATCAGTTGCTTGTGCCGCGCGATCGCCATAGGGCACTCGCCACACTTCACCCACACGCGCAGCATCAAAAAAGGTGGGAATGGGAAGCTGAGTCGTTTGCGTGGTCATAGCGCAATCTTCACCGCTGCGATGGACATCTCTCTCGATTATCGATCAGAAAAGTGCGACTGTGGACTCAAAACTACGCTATGACCATTGCTTTGTGCATCGATCGATCTCGAATGGATTGCCATCGATCTCAAATGTAGAGCTATCAATTTCAAATGTAGAGCTATCGATCTCGAATGTAGAGCTATCGATCTCAAATGTAGAGTCATCGCTCTCGATTGCATCCTGATCGAGCTTGAACGTGGTGCGATCACTCTTGATTGCATCTTGATCCATTGGCGATCGCATCAACTAACAGAAACCCGGTTTCTAATCGCGATCGCTAAAAACTTGAGCAGTCGTCAGGTTGAGCGCGCCCAGTCGGGGAGAAGACAGCGGCTCAGCACCACTTAATGTCGCAACCTCTCGATACACATCGTCTTGCAATGTCAAAAGCAAAATGGTTTGCAGTTGCGGATCGACCACCCAATATTCGGGAATGCCACGATCCTGATACTGCATCCGCTTGGCAGTGTAATCTCTGTCTCGCTGCAATTCTCCAGGGCTAACAATTTCAATCACCAGGTCGGGCGGAGCCATCGAGAGCCGAATGGTGTTGCGCCGCTTTAACTGGTCAATGTGCTCTGCACGAATGATGGTCAAGTCCGGGTAGCGGTTTCTCGGTTCGCCTCGCACTTCGAGTTCTAAACCGTGACTCCTAAGTCTGCGATGTCCAACGATCGGCAGGAAGATGGCAAAGAGAAAGTTGGCAATCTCAACATTCAGTCCTGATTCGGGTGGCACTTCGATCAACTCTCCATTAAAAAGCTCGTACAGGTTCTCTGTGCCATCGTCGTAGGACAGATACTCTTCAAAGCTAAGAAAGCGCTGCGTTGTCTGAGTCATTGTGTTTCGCAGAAAGGCACGATCGCCGCTGGATTGCCTTCATTTTATGCTGTTCTCTACTCGTGCTTAATGTTGGACAACCAGTCGAAGCTATCAGCTATCAGCTATCAGCTATCAGCTATCAACTTTTCGCTCTACTTTCATCAGCACCTGACGGTCGTACTTGATTTTGATCAGTTTGACTATTTCCTCGAATGTGATGCAGTGTAGCTTCTTTGACCGTTGGCTTTAGGCTTTGCTGGTAAGAATACGATCGCCCCTGCTATACTCCCGCGAACGATCGCCGCTGGATTGCCTTCACCAGCCTTTGGTGCCGTCATCGTCAAGGTCTGTCAGCGACGGCGATCGTTCATCACCGCAGATAACGGCTGCACTCTGTTAGAATGCAAAGCTGTGGCATCCGCGTCCGGTCTTAGCGTTACTGCCTTTTCAGCTCGTCACATTTGATTTTTCCGCCTAAGACTGACGCTGCTATGGCGGGGGCTGATGCTACTACTGGAGCTTTATGTCGTTTTCCACTCTCGGTCTTTCCGCTGCTATTCTCCGTGCCGTTACCGAACGCGGTTACACCGAACCAACGCCCATTCAATTGCAGGCGATTCCGGCTGTGCTGTCGGGTGGCGACTTACTAGCAGGTGCCCAAACGGGTACTGGCAAGACCGCTGGTTTTACACTGCCGATTTTGCATCTTCTGTCGGAGGTGAAGGGCGATCGTCCTGCTGCCTCAAGCAGCCAGCCCCGCAAGCGATCGCCCATCAGAGCATTGATTCTCACTCCAACGCGGGAACTTGCTGCCCAAGTCGAAGAAAGTGTGCGTGAGTACGGCAAGTACGTGAAACTCACCTCCATGACCATTTTCGGTGGCGTTGGGATGAATCCCCAGGTGCAGCGGCTGAAAGGTGGTGTTGATATTCTCGTAGCAACGCCAGGGCGGCTACTCGATCATGTCCAGCAGGGTACCGTCGATTTGTCACGCATCGAGATCCTGGTGCTGGATGAAGCCGATCGCATGTTGGATATGGGCTTCATCCGCGATATTCGCCGTATTCTCGCGCTACTGCCTAAGCAACGACAGAATCTGCTGTTCTCGGCGACCTTTTCCAGCGAGATCAAAGCCTTTGCGTCTAGTCTGCTCGATCGCCCCACGATGATCGAGGCAGAGCGCCGTCATCTCACTGCCGATACGGTGGCTCAAAAAGTGTATCCGGTCGATCGTGATCAAAAGCGGCAACTGCTCACTCACCTCATCAAAGAACACAACTGGTTTCAGGTTTTAGTTTTCACGCGTACCAAGCATGGTGCCGATCGACTCGTCAAACAGCTTACCGAAGACCGCATCCTGTCGCTGGCGATTCATGGCAACAAGAGTCAGGCAGCGCGTACTCGTGCGCTGGCAAAGTTCAAAGATGGTAGCTTGCAGGTGCTGGTAGCCACTGATATTGCTGCGCGCGGCATCGATATCAACGATCTGCCCTATGTCGTCAACTTTGAGTTGCCCAATGTGCCGGAAGATTATGTTCATCGCATTGGTCGCACAGGACGCGCTGGTGCAGTCGGCGAAGCCGCATCGCTGGTCTGTGTGGATGAACTCAAGCTCCTGGCAGACATCGAACGGCTCATTAAACAGCCCCTGCCCAGAGAAATCGTTCCAGGCTTTGAACCGAACCCGCACGCAAAGCCAGAACCCATTCAAAACGGGCAGCGTGGACAAGCCTCTCGTAGCAAGCGCCCGGATCGTGCTCCGTCTCGATCGCCTCAAGCAACTCCTCAACCCCGATCAGCACGGCACTCTGAAGGGGAACATGGCGCACGATCGCCCGTCTCTCGTCGCCCGACCGGACGACACTAAAAGCATTCGCTAAGAGGTTGTTTGAAAAGTGTCTGGCGGTTAAAACCGCGACTACGTAAACAAAGTCCGCCTGCGCGGACTACCGCAGAGTAAGGGTTTTATAACCTGCGTAGGCAGGTTTTGTGCGTGTAGCCGCGACTTCAGTCGCCAGAGCGACACGCATCTGGACTTTTAAAACATCCTCTAAGGATCAACGCCACTCTGACTGGTGGCATTGCGCTGTCAGGGTGAATTGCGATCGAGCGATTGTATTTTTCTTTACCCAGTCTTTAGCTTGACGCGTAGTAGATTCATTGGATAAAGAGTGGCTTAAAAAATCGCCGTAGCAATCTTAAAGTTACGGTCAAAGCAGTTTTCAGGGAGACTCTATCTCTGAGACGACCCCTATTCTCTGAGATGCTTTGAGACGACACTGTTGTGGAGTGCTAACCAACCATTGTTCGATCAACTCCTCAGTTTAAATCCCCCCGAAATCCCTCCGAAATCCCCCCTAAATGCCCATTGTCTGCTTCATAAACTGAGATGAGTTGACGGTTTTGCATGGTTCTAACTATTGAGAGATCTTTTAGACAGGAGCTTTATGTTGGACTGAGTTCAGGCTTGTTGACAGGAGCAATTTTCGGCTCGGTCGAATGAATGTAACGCGATGTGCGACTTTCCTGAAAAGCCTGCCAAAACTGCCCTCACCCTAGCCCTCTCCCGATGGGAGAGGGAACCGGAACGGTCTGGAAGCCCTTCTCCCTGGGGAGAAGGGTGGGGATGAGGGCGAATTAGTTGCACATCGCGTAATGTATCCGTAGGTTATAAGGTGCACTTTCCTGACTGGTCACACTAGCAACGCTCAACTCTCAATAAACATGCGTTGAATTTATCTCGCTGTCGATTTATCCCTAAAGTTAAGGATTTCTAAAGATGCAAATGAGAGACTACGTCGATCGTATCTATGCAATCAATCTGCCTTCGAGAGGCGATCGACGTCAGCTTTTGGTGCGAGAAATGGAGACGGCTGGAATGCCCTTAACGCCAGCCAAAATCGAAATTTTTCCAGCGATTCGCCCAGATACGGCGGCGGGGTTTCCTGGAATCGGTGTGCGGGGCTGCTTTTTAAGCCATTTAGAAATTCTTAAGCTAGCACGGGCAGACGGACTAGCTAATGTTCTAGTCATCGAAGACGACTTAAGTATTGATGAGCAGTTTGCTGCCGCACAGCCCCTGCTGGTCGAACAACTTCAGCAGACCGAGTGGGATTTTGTCTATTTTGGTCATGTGGAAGCCTTGCCTACGGTGTCGCCTGCGGTCTCTCTCCAACCCTATACTGAGCGGGTGCTGATGACGCACTTTTACGCGGTCAACGCCAGAATTTTCGATCGCCTGATTGCGTTTCTCGAAGCAGCACAACAACGTCCGGCGGGGCATCCTGATGGCGGTCCGATGTATATCGACGGAGCCTACTCGTTTTTCCGCGCTCACAATCCTGATGTTGTCACGCTGCTGGCTTCCCCTAGTTTGGGATGGCAACGCAGTTCGCGTAGTGACCTGACACCGGGTTGGATCGATCGCACCCCCGTCTTGACTCAGCTTGCGGATTTAGTGAGGGCGGGCAAGGTTTGGGTTGAAAATCAACAGCGCAGTCGTAAAAAGCTGGGTAGCGAGGCACGTTAGCAGTCAGCCCCCTCAAACATCAGTGCCCTCAAAGCGGGTTCTGCGTCGGTATCCCAATCGCACGTGGGAACCCGTTTGGGGTCGGTGCCATCTTTTTCAAGTAGATGCAGTGGCGAATGCTGTGGGTTAAGGGCGTTGTGAACGATTCGATCGCGTCGATCGCGCCTCCCAACTGTGCCACCGCCGCTTCCAGTGCTGTCATTTCAGCCGCCGTCCATTGTCCCCGATAGAGCACTGCTGAACCACCGTTTTTGAGGAGTGGCAACGCATACTCGGCACAAACCGTAGCGGTCGCGACGGCTCTTACTAGCGCGAGATCGTAGGTTTGACGCTGGTGCTGCTGCCGTCCTACCTGCTCGACCCGTTCGGCTAACGTGGTGGCATTGGCAAGCCCCATACTGCCAAGCACCTGATCGAGAAAGGTCATTTTTTTGCGCGTTGAGTCCAGCAACGTAACCGCCCAGGTTGGTTGTGCGATCGCCACCGGAATACCCGGAAAACCAGCACCCGTGCCAATATCGATCGCCTTAAAGGGCGTTGAAGCGCTCACCACTTGAGCTGTACCCATCTCCTCTGTTCCCGCCCACTCTTGTTTAGTTGCTGACCGCTGACGTTCTGTCGCCGGCAAAAACGCCTTCACTCCCACCAACGAATCCCACAGATGCTTCTCCCAAAACTCCATTGGTTCAGTGATGCGCGTGAGATTGAACTGGTGATTGCCTGCCAGGATTAAGGTGTAAAGCTGCTGAAATTGCGCTTGCTGCTGTTCATTGGGCTGCCAACCCAACGTTAGCTGCCATAGCCCTGCCATTGTTGGTAAAGGCGACGTTTGAGGCACGCGTGTAAGGGGTGCTTGCTTTGTGGCAGAAGCCGCCGCGACATCTGTACTGGTGGATGCCCCTGCGATCGCAGACCCACTTCCCAGCATGGGGCTATCTACCCCTTGCTCTGTTGCTTCCACTTCTAACCGCGTCTCCATGCCATCACCCTTCTAATGCGCCACTGACGGCTTTGCTGTGTGAGCTTTCAACTCGTCGGCACTGACCGCTGCGAGATCACCGTGGCTCAGCGTCCAGCATTGATCGGCAATATCTACCAGCTCTCCTGCATCATGGGAGACAACGAGCAAACTCCAGTGAGCTTTGAGTGTTGCCAGCAACCCAATCAACTGTTGCCGCATTGACCAGTCCAGCCCGGCGGTCGGCTCATCCAGCAGCAGCAGGTTTGGTTGACGAATGAGCTGTACAGCAAAGGCAAGACGACGCTGCTGACCACCGCTGAGCGAATCTGGCGATGTGTGAAGGGGCAGATGGGTCAGACCGACTTCAGAGAGGGCTTGCTCAATGCGATCGCTCGTTAATTCTGGATGTCCCAAGCGCAACTCTTCCAGGATACTGCTCCCACAGAAATGGCGCTCTGGAAACTGAAAGACCAACCCGCTAAGCTGCTGTAGCTGTAGTGGAATTAGCTCTTGATCACGCCAGAAAATGTCGCCGCTCGTTTTTTCTGCCAGCCCTGCCAGAATCTCTAGTAGCGTACTTTTACCAGAGCCACTCGGACCGATCACTAAGCCCATCTGCTGAGGCGCAATCTGGAGATTAATGGCTTTAAGAATAGCGGTATGGCTGGCAGTGGGATGGTAGGTCAAGTTTTTGAGCTGGAGCATACCGTTGGGATGATGGGCAAGGAAGAGACGATCGATCGTGCCGGACTATTAGCGCTGGAGTGTCGTATCCCAAGTGTTACCGGAACTTGTGTTGGCTAGCTGCGTCACGGTAAGGAAGCGATCGACCTAAGCACACCGTCCCGACACGTACGCTGGGCAAGCGCTTTTCAGGGCGATTCGCTGACAACAAGTGTTCCGCATCAACGGACATTCTTTAAAGCAGGGGTTTGTACTACCACTCTAACGAACTTGGTTCCAAGTTAGTATTGATGTCTCAAACTCGATCAAGATGTCTCAAACTCGATCAACCGGAATGTTATGGCTGATACGTTGACTCCCCCAAAGCAAACTGCTCCTCATCGTTTGCTGCACTTTGCTGCTGCGCTAGTCTCTCTGAGCCTATGGACAAATCCTGCGCTGGCAAAAGACCCGTTTCGCACGGCTAACGCCAGACCGATTGGCGATCGGACAGAAGCCGCCTTTAAAGCCCTGTTTGAGCAGGGAGACTACATCAAAGCCGCTAAGGATGCCCAGCGAGCAGACGCTAGCGATCCGCTCACTCAAGCCCTTCGAGCGTATATCGGCTACATCGACTGGAAGGGTGAAAGGGATGATCAGAAAAAAGCCGCGCTGCTCGACCAATTCAAAGCCTACGCCGATCAAACTCAGCAAACAGCCACCGCGTTAGTTGCGAGAGATCCGCTACGGGGCAACCTTTACCAGGCAGTGGGACATTTTTTGGAAGGTGCTTACATCTTTAGCAAAGATGGCACTGTTAAGGGGACACCTCAAGCGCTGAGCGAAATTCAGCAAGCCTTCAAGTATCTGGACAATGCCGAAAAAGTAGACCCCAAAGATCCAGAGTTAAACCTGCTGCGGGGATACATTGATTTATTTGTTTCCTTAAACCTACCGTTCTCTAGCCCTGCTGAGGCGATCGACCGTCTGGACAAGTACGCCAGTCCACGCTACCTCGCCGATCGGGGCATGGCGCTGGGCTATCGGGATTTAAACGAACAAGCTAAAGCACTTGCAGCCGTCGATAGCGCTCTTCGGGCAACCCCCAATAATCCCGATGTGCTTTACCTGAAGGCACAAATTCTTGTCCGCAAAGGTGACAATCGAGGCAGTCTGGCGTTTTTTGATCAGGCACTGGCAAAGCAAAACCAATTGCCGCCGGGGGTGATTAAGCAAATCAACCGAGAGCGCAACGGAGCCAAGAATCGACTGGGCAATCTAGGGCAATGATCCGATCGCCCTTGTCGCTAATCTGCGGCTAGTCGTAGCTGAAGCGTGCCCAAATCAAGCTCTTTAGCAGTCAGCGATCGAGCTTCAAAGAGCGCCACCATGTCTTTGAATTGAGGCTTGCCGCGACTGGCTCCAGTCAACCCTGTAGCGATGATCAAGCCGCAGCAGCCGTTGGTCTTCTTGCATCGCTGGTCCCACTTCTTGCGAGCAGCAATGTGGTCTGGATCGTCGTAGCCAAATTCGCCAAAAAGGTGCAGTTCACCATTCTCAGTTTGAAGCAGCCCCAGGTCATACTGTTCACGCTCGAACGGGTCGGCACCCGGGTTAAAGCAAATGGCTCGCAGCCCACCTGCGGCTTTGAGATCGCCAATCAGCGTTTTCGCTTTAGGACGCGAGGTTTGGATCATCACGACTGGAAAGCCGTCTCCCGAAACCTTCACGTCTTGCAGTGGGTGATGTTCTGCTGCACCCGCTCGCAATACATCCAGCATGTCCCATGGCACCATGCCCAGACTCAAAAACGATTTGGCTGGCACTAAATCATCCCGCACGATCGGAAAGTCTGTGTCGTCCCTTTCTTCAGCCTCCGCCATTGTGAGCAGTTCAGCCGCTAGCTCAGGCATGGTCGAGACTTTGATGGAAATTTGAGTCGTCTTGCCCGTCTCGTCGTCTGTCAAAGGAATGCGGTAACGACTGCTAACCGTTGGGAACGCGTTAGCCTCAAACTTGAGGTGATGTTGGTGTAAGAAGCGATGGAGTGCCTCTAGCGCAACGAGCAGGGCAGCCGCTTCTTCGTCGTATAAGAAGGAGCGTAGACCTTCCAGCGGATGCAGGTTGCCAAACACGGGTTCGATCGCGTCGATCGGCAACATAGAAAGGTCAACATCAACGTCATCGTCGTCACGATCGCTCTCAAACGTGACGAACAAACAGTCCTGACCCAAAAACGCTTCTTCCATTGCTTCCAGCGACTCATTCGCTAGCACGCGCTGCCGAAAGCGTTTGAGGGAATCAAGCGAACGATAGAACAGCACGCCAAACTCCATGCCCAACATACCCATGACCGAGGCATAAAGCGTGCTTAAGTCCCAGCGGTTGACCTCGATCGCCAAGATCTGATGATCGGCAAAGACATCCCAGGGTGCATCGTCCCAGATGTCGATCGCTCGGTTCGACAGATCGTCTGCGTATTGTGGTGGTAACTGCGGTGGACGGCTGCTCACCGCCTCCTGAAAACCTCGAAAGATCTCGTCAATCAGCGGTAGTGAAGGCACGTAGTCCAGCACAATGTCGAGATCTTGTAAGACCCCGCGCAAATAAAACAGCAGCTCGCGATCGCTGACGACAATCTTTTGCGGTCGCGCTGGGCTATTGGGGTTGTGAGGATGCTCCATCGCCCGCAGCAAGGTTCGTACCACTGCTTCTGGTCCTGTATCCGGTGTCACCACATCCATTGCCCGCACCATCCCCTGGGAGCCATCGACCCACAGAATGCACTCGCCGTTAGGCTGTGGGTCGATGCTCGCATCCGTCCAATCAGTAGCAGGTGGAATGCCAGAAACCAGCGGTCGGCGATCGCCCTCCCAAACACTGGCAATCTGTGGGAGCTGCTTAAGGCGACGACGGGTCGAAAGGTTGAGCGCAGTCATAAAAATTCAGGAGCCAGTTAACGCTAAAAACCAAGATTGACAAAACTATTGAGAACAGATACTTATCTTAGACACTAATCCGGTTTCTACTGCGGCACTGTCGCGAGTTCTAACCGTTCGGATGCAAACAGTAAGGTGAAAGGCGTTAAGCCTCCAGAGTAAAAGAAATTGACCGTCCTAGCTAGTCAACGATCGTCTCACGCGCGTACCCAGGTATGATTTATCCCTGATACTATGGAGAGATAGGTCTGCACAGTTGAGACTGAACACTGGCAAGGAGCTTTTAAGCAATGACGCAAACAGCGCAATCGCAACGGCAGGGCATTCTCATGACAGATGCCGCTTTGAAGCACGTTCTGCTGCTTCGAGAAAAGCAGGGACAAGACTTGTGCCTGCGCGTGGGTGTGAGGGGCGGAGGCTGCTCTGGCATGTCTTACACCATGAACTTTGAAGATGCCAGCAACGTTCAGTCAACCGATGAAGTGTACGACTATGACGGCTTCAAAGTGGTGTGCGACCCTAAGAGCTTGCTCTACCTCTATGGTCTCGTGCTGGACTACAGCGATGCGCTGATTGGCGGTGGCTTCCAGTTCACCAACCCAAATGCTGACCAAACCTGCGGCTGTGGCAAATCGTTTTCAGCCTGAAGCACAGTTGTTAGCGGTTAGTTTTTAGTTTTTAGTCTGAACTGCTAACCACTAAAAACTAAAAACTTTCTATCTCTACTTATGACTCAAACTGTTGACTCACTCTTTGACGAAGGCATTGAGCGCTACAAGGCAGGCGAAGCGCCTGAGACGCTGATTCCGGTATTCCAAGCGGTGTGCGATCGCTCCCGTAAGAGTAGCTCTGCCTGGACTTGCTTGGCGTGGCTGTACCTGCTCATCGAAAAGCCCAATCAGGCGTACGAAGCGGCACAAAAAGCGGTCAAGCTGAATCCCCAAGACCCTCAGGCGCGGGTGAATTTGGTGCTGGCAATGCTGGAAACCTCTAAAAAAGGGGTGCGACAGCATATTGAAATCGTGCAGCAACTCGTGATGGCAGTACCAGAACTGCGTGATGAAGTAGCGCAAAATATTGAAGATGGCTTTGCACGCAAACCGGGCTGGCAGAGCCTGGAACGTGTCAAAGCCTGGTTGTCTGAGGCTTAGTTCGTCGCTCCCTTGCCGTGAATCGCATGTTGTTTGGTCTTCCACTGGTTACGATCGCCCTCTGGTCAGGGTATTTCACCCTTTTTTGCGCTGTCCTGATGCTTCTCGGCTTGGTGCTAAAGTGGGGCATTCGGTTCCGCCTCGTAGGCATCACTGGCTTTATGGGTGTGCTGACGGGCGGCTTGTTCGCACTGGGTTTAGGGCTGCACGATCGCCCTCAAATTCCTGGTGCGATCAAGTATGTCCGTGTTTTTGACTCTGGCGCTTCGCAAGTAGTGATTGTGGTACCGCCGACCATCACCGAAACGGCACTTGATGCGACGTTGCAGCAGGCAGCGATCGATCTTTACTCCACAGGACGTTTATCGCAAGGTGCAGCGACGATGACGATCCGCGCTCGTGCGGTGCTGCACCCAAAACCAGGGGTCACTCAACCCGTGTATGTGGGACAGGTGAAGCCATCGCTTGCCTCCCCAACGGCTCAGGCAGGCATCGTCGAAATCGATCGTGACCAGCTAGCGCTGTTGCCGAAACCGTCCGCTCCAAAGTCGTCTGCCTCAAGCCCGTCAGCCTGAGCTTAAATTACAGACTCTGGACGTTTGCCTTAAACTGGTAAAACGCCTCAACCTTGGCACCAGATCCGCACTAACGCCTTTCTAGCGTTCTCTTTCGATTCTGCTATGTCTCATTCAACGATTGCGTTTCAACCTCCACTCACGATCGCCCCAGCCCAGGTATTACGTGGTTATGGGTTGTTGACTCAAGTTGGTGGCGCGATCGCGCGGTTGGGTCAGCGTCCGCTTGTGATTGGTGGCAGCCAAACCCTGGTCACGCTTCAACCGCAGTTGCAGCCAGTGCTAGAGCGAGAGAGTCTCCAACCTCGCTGGGTTTCTTACAGCCCTGATTGCAGCGAAACTACGCTAGCGACTCTGGTGCAAGCGGCTGAGCAGCATCACGCAGACGTTGTGATTGGCATGGGTGGTGGCAAGGCGCTCGATACTGCCAAGTTGGTGGCATACCAGCAGCAGCTTCCAGTGGTCACGATTCCCACATCAGCCGCAACTTGTGCCGCTTGGACAGCGCTCTCTAATGTTTATTCTGAGCAGGGTGCCTTTCAGTATGATGTGGCGCTGACGCAGTGCCCCGATTTGCTCATACTGGATTATGACCTGGTGCAAACGGCTCCTCGTCGAACGCTAGTGGCTGGCATTGGGGATGCGATCGCCAAATGGTACGAAGCCTCCGTCAGTAGTGGGCATTCAGAGCAAAGCTTGATCATTGCAGCAGTGCAGCAGGCGCGAGTGCTGCGAGATCTTTTGTTTCAAAAAGCGGCGATCGCCCTTCAAGAACCCGGCGGGCAAGTCTGGCAAGAAGTCGTTGATGCGACCGTCCTTCTGGCTGGCGTGATTGGTGGGTTGGGTGGTGCTCAATGTCGGACTGTGGCAGCTCATGCGGTTCACAACGGCTTGACGCATTTGCTCGCCAGCCACAGCACGTTACACGGCGAAAAAGTTGCCTATGGCATTCTGGTGCAGCTACGCCTCGAAGAAATTGTGCAGGGTAATCGGTTGGCTGCGACCGCGCGCCAACAGCTCTTGAAGTTTTACAGCGAGATTGGACTGCCCCAAAGTCTTGATGATCTGGGCTTGGCAGCGGTTTCGATCGCCGATCTACAGCAGGCAGCCACGATCGCGTGTGCTGACCACTCCGATATTCACCGTCTCCCCTTCACAGTGGAACCCGCGCAACTGATGGCAGCCATGGTATCAACAACGGCGAGAGAAGTAAGGGGAGAGGAGAGAGGAGAGAGGAGTGAACAACTTACCCCTCACCCCATACCCCTCACCCCTTACTCTCCTCATGAGGTAACGCTATGACATTAGAGTGGATTAAGCCTGCCGATCGCCTGCGATCGCTCCCTCCTTATGTCTTTGCGCGGCTGGATGAACTCAAAGTGCGTGCCAGAGAGCAGGGGTTGGATCTAATTGATTTGGGTATGGGGAACCCAGATGGACCGACACCACAGCCTGTTGTAGAGGCTGCGATCGCGGCGTTACAAAATCCCGCGAATCATGGCTATCCGCCCTTTGAAGGCACTGCCAGTTTTCGACGCACAATTACGGATTGGTATTACCGTCGCTATAACGTCAAGCTCGACCCCGAAGGCGAAGCGCTGCCGCTATTAGGTTCTAAAGAAGGCTTGACCCATCTGGCACTGGCGTACGTCAATCCCGGTGATGTCGTGTTAGTCCCCAGCCCTGCCTATCCGGCACATTTTCGGGGACCGTTGATTGCAGGGGCACAGATTCATAGCCTGGTGCTTAAGCCTGAGAACAATTGGCTGATTGATGTGGCAGCGATTCCTGAGGCGATCGCCAAACAGGCAAAAATCCTTTACTTCAATTATCCCAGCAACCCCACGGCGGCGACTGCACCCCGCGAGTTTTTTGAAGAAATCGTCGCCTTCGCTCGTCACTACGAAATCCTGCTCGTTCATGACCTTTGTTACGCTGAGCTTGCGTTTGACGGCTATCAGCCTACTAGCTTGCTCGAGATTCCGGGTGCCAAGGAGATCGGGGTCGAGTTCCATACGCTGTCCAAAACCTACAATATGGCAGGCTGGCGAGTCGGCTTTGTGGTCGGCAATCGCCACATTGTGCAAGGCTTACGCACACTGAAGACCAACCTGGACTACGGGATTTTTGCTGCACTGCAAACAGCCGCAGAAACAGCGCTGCAACTGCCTGATGTTTACCTGCACGAGGTACAGGCACGCTACCGTACCCGCCGCGATTTTCTCATTCAAGGGCTTGCCGAATTGGGTTGGACAGTGCCCAAACCAAGTGCCACCATGTATCTCTGGGTTGATTGTCCACCCGGCATTGGCTCTACGGATTTTGCGCTCTCTGTGTTGCAAGAAACAGGCGTGGTGGTGACTCCTGGTAATGCCTTTGGCAGCGGTGGTGAAGGCTACGTTCGCATCAGCTTAATTGCGGATTGCGATCGCCTGGGTGAAGCTCTTCGACGTTTCAAGCAAGCAGGGATCTGCTATCAACCCAGTGCATTAGTCTCCAGTTCTGACTGATAGTAGATAGGCTAGATTCATGATTGCTTGGTTTGGGTTACCAATCTTCAGCAGTACAGGACTTTTTGCTCTCTGACTAACCACAATTCAACGTGGAACGGGAACCTGACTGAGTAAGGCATTAATGACAGCATCGACCTGAAGCCCATCGAGTTGAGCTTCGGGGCGAAGGATGAAGCGATGGCGCAAAGTGGGCGGCGCGATCGCCTTGATATCATCCGGTGTGACAAAATCGCGTCCACTCAACCAGGCGTTTGCCTTGCTTGCCTGAAGCCATGCCACGGCAGAACGCGGTGATGCACCCAACGCGAGATCGGGATGCTGGCGCGATCGCTGTACCAGTGCCAGCAGATAATCCAGCAACGGCTCGGCAACTTTAACCAATCGCACTGCCTGCCGTGCCGCCAAAATTTGCTCTACTGACAGCAGTGGTTTCAGTCTTGCCAGATCAAGACGCTTCGTTTGCAATCCTGATTGGCTGTTGAGCAGCATTTGCCGTTCGGCTTTGGGGTCGGGATAATCGACGATGAGTTTGAAGAGGAAGCGATCGAGCTGTGCTTCTGGTAAGGGATAGGTGCCCTCAAATTCCAGCGAATTTTGGGTGGCAATGACCCAGAACAAATCGGGCAGAGCCAGACTTTGCCCATCCAGCGTCACCTGCTGTTCTTCCATTGCTTCTAGCAGCGCTGCCTGCGTTTTCGGTGGTGTGCGGTTCACTTCGTCCGCTAGCAGAATCTCGGTAAAGACGGGTCCCTTCTTCAGCGTAAAGTTTCGCGTATTCAAGTCAAAGATATTGGTGCCCAAAATATCAGAGGGCAAAATGTCGGGCGTGAGCTGAATGCGACGAAAATCTGCCTGTACCAGTTGCGCTAACACCTTCACCAGCAGTGTTTTGCCCGTCCCCGGTACGCCTTCTAAAATGACGTGCCCACCTGCCAGCAGCGCGACCAGAAACTGCTGCACCAGGGCAGTCTGCCCCACAATGACTTGACTGAGAGCTTGGGAGAGGCGATCGAAGGTGGCGTTGAGTTCGGGCATGGGAAGTGAGGAGTGAGGAGTGAGGAGCAGGGGAAGCAGGGGAAGCAGAGGGAGCAGGGGGTGCAGGGGAAGCAGAGGGAGACACAGAAATTCAACTCAAAACTCGAAGCGTTCCTTCAGCTTTAGCCTTACCTCGTTAGCTGTTGTCGAACGGCTTGCATCTGCTCCAACCACTTTAGCAAGTCTGATTCCTCGATTCGACGGGGGTGTTTGGTGGGGCTGAGGATAGCTTCTAACGGTGCAGCAGGCTGTCCCGTTTGCTGCGTCCACGCGTCTAGCAGCGTTTTTAGGGGCAATGGTTCTGTGCCTAAACCAAGGGCTTTTTGGACTTCAATTTGTTCTGCTTTGCCAATGGTATCGATCACAAATTGGTTACTCTCGGCTTTATACAAGACGGCTGCCATTGCCTGAATGTATGCTTCGCTGTTGTCGATCGCGGGTGTTGGAAGGGCGATCGCAGGACCCAATCGCCGATTTTGTCCCCAAATGAGCACCAGCAGGATGACGATCGCTTGTATGAAGACTAGCAGAAGGGGCGTTTTTGCTAAATAGCTAAGCAAATTCCCAGACTCTTGCTTGACCACATCATTATCTTTATAGCCATGCGAATATTCGTCCACCCAGATCGGCAAGTTCGGTTCCGTAACCAGCTTTGCCAGGAACTCGTAATTACCCTGAGCCTCCTGATAAGCATTGGCTGCGAGGTTCGGTGTCACAGCAGAAATGATCTGCCCCCGTCCGAACGTTTGCTGCCAGACAACAGTACCAAAGGGATCGGTTAGCAGCGGCTTAGTTTGGGTGGTGCGATCGGGTTCGCGACGACTGGTTTGAAGGCGTATAGCACCGACAGAACTGGCGATCGTGCTATCAAACGGCGCTTTGGTTACAGGGGCACTCACGCCTAGCAGCAGCAAGACATTACCGCGTTCCACCCACGCCAGGTTGGTCACTGAGAGCGGTTCGCCACTGCTGATTTGGAGCAAGGTGATTGGCTCAGTCAGCGGGGAGGAGGCAATGAAGGGGTGAGGGGGTGAGGCTGTAATCAGAACTGTCTCTGCATCTCCGCGTCTCTGCGTCTCTGCGGTTTTATCGGAGGTTTCGATCGCAGGCAGTTTAGGCTCACTGGGCTGGAACAATGATTTCAATGGTTTCTGCCAGCGGTGAATCGTCACACCTCTAGACTCCATCAACGCATACCACGCTCCGTACCCATCGGGCGATCGCCCATAGGTAGAGCCACTTTGCAACCGCTTGCCGCCCGGAGCCGCAAAGAGACTGATGATGATCAGAGTTGCCAGGGCGATCGCTAGAAGCCAAATTTGTCGCTTAGAGAGGGGCATGGAAGGGAGGGGAGGCTAGGGAGGCAGGGGAGGCTAGGGAGGAGGGGAGGCAGAAGAAGCAAGGGATATGTGGGTTGGGTAATGCAAGATAGGACACTCTCCTTTCTCCCCTGCTCCCCCTGCTCCCCCCGCTCCCCCTTAACTATCACATTGTTTCAATCTCCTGATACGCTTGCTGGCAGCGATCGAAGTCATCTACTGAAAGGTCGGCGTTGTCGAAACAGAGCTGTTCATGGGTGCGAATAAGTACTTGATACGGAGCCGATCGGGGTAGCGTCTGTACAATTTGGAGATACTCGCCATCAGTGCGACTGGTCTCGTGTGGAATGGGTTCTACGTCATTCAAGCGTTGGAGTGCTGCCATGTAGAGGGTACGGCAGGCTTCACGGTAGTTGCCTTGCTTGGCAAAGGCGCGCGATCGCTGGAGCCATGCTGCTACCGTCGAAGTGCTGCTGTGAGGTGATCGCCGATCGGACTGTCCCACCTGGGCGATCGGCGTTTGAAAGTAAGGACGTGCAAGCTTGTAGACCTGCCAGCTCAGCCACCCAACCAGGATGCCAGCAATCACCCAAAACAGCAGCCTCAGCAACCACTCTGGCAGCAACCAGTTAGGCGATCGAGTGCGATCGATCGGTGCAAACAATCGCTCCAGCCACTCGCTAAACCGCTGCTGCTGCAAGTGAAGCTGCCATCCAATACTGCTTTTCTCAAAAGAGCCTGCCACAGTTCACTTCCCTCCCCTAAACACCTGACCCACCCTTCATCCCCTTTCTATCTTCTATCTTCTGCCTTCTGCCCTCTGCCCTCTGCCCTCTGCCCTCTGCCCTCAATCAACCTCTTCAGGCTCCGGCATCGCTACCAGGATGACACGCACACGCTGACCATCTTCAAGAACCGTTAGCTGAACATCATCAATTTGCAGAGTATCGTCCGCTTCAGGAGGACGCTGCAACTCTTCCAAAAACAGCCCTGCCAGAGTTGCTGCTTCGTCCCGAGGCAATTGCACATCCAGCTCATTGTTTACTGTGGCAATGCTGGCACGAATTTTGAAGATGCCTTCGTGTTCGCTAATTTGCCGAAATTCGCGCTCTTCTTCTGCATCATACTCATCGCGGATTTCGCCCACAATTTCTTCGAGCACGTCTTCGAGCGTGACCAAACCCGCTGTCCCGCCAAACTCATCGCGCACAACCACCAGATGCAGACGGTTTTTCTTCATCTCTGCCAGCAAATCAGTGGCTGGCTTGGTTTCGGGGATGTAATGCACGGGGCGCAGCAACTCGCGAATGCCTGGAGGTTGCTCCTGCATGGGGGACAGAGGACGGATGAGATCTTTGACGTGCAGAATGCCGACGATGTTGTCCAGGTCGTCTTCGCACACTGGTAAGCGAGTGTGGGCGTTTTCGGACACAATCTGGCAGGCTTCTTGCAAGGACGTAGTGCTTTTGAGGTACTGAATCTGTACTCTTGGCACCATAATTGCCCGTGCCGTAATGTTGCTTAACTCAACGGCACCTCGAATGATGCGTCGTTCCTGTTCGCCAACGGTGCTACCAGCTAGTCCGGCATCAACCATTGCCTTGATTTCTTCTGTACTGACAGACCCTTCCTCTTCAGTCTCAGGATTGCCTGTTAGATCTAAAATCAAATTGGTGGAAAGGCTGATCAGCTTGACGATCGGCGCGGTCAGTCGTTGCAATAACCGCAGCGGACGGATGCAAAAGAGCGCAAATTCCTCAGCATGACGGATTGCCAGCTTCTTAGGTACCAGCTCACCAAAAATCAGGCTGATGAGCGCGATGACCACCGTCACACCAACCAGCGCAACCTTTTCAGCCAGGTCAGGAGCGATAAATGGACTCAGCACACCTGTCAGTGGAGTCGCTAAGTTCTCAGCCGCAAACGCACCGTTGAGAAAGCCCGTGAGAGTAATGACCAGTTGAATCGTAGCGAGAAAACGGGTGCTATCTTCAGTCGTCGCTAGTACCATGCGAGCGCGACGGCTACCTTGATCTGCCAAAAGCTGCAAGCGGACATCACTGGCGGAGACAAGCGCGATTTCTGCTGCCGCAAAGAAAGCATTGATGGCAATCAGCGCAACGTTGATCCCAAGCAGTAGAGGAATATTGGTCGCTGTGTTCATGTCGGAGGTTGGGGATACGACGGTCTACCACAAGACGCGTCAAATTATCCAGCCAATAAATAAAATGAGGGACTGTCAAAAGTTTAGCGTCTATCTCGTGACCTTTTTAAGAAGGGTGAAGAGGAAGGGGTGAGGGGTCATGCCTGAGGGCAACGATCGCCCTTCCCTCAGGCATGACCTTGACCGGGTTCTATTCCCACACCGTGTTGTCAGCCTTTGTGCAGTCCGCACCCGTTAAGATTTAGTGCTTGAGCACCAGCCGATAGCGTGGTTTGCCACTGCGGAGTTTCTCCATCGCCTCATTCACCTGCTCGAAGGGAAAGGTTTCGGTAACTGGCTCAACATTGTGACGAGCGGCGAAGTCTAGCATTTTGGTGATGGTGACAGGGCTACCTGTAGGGCTACCAGAGAGGGATTTTTGTCCAATAATTAGTGGGAAGATGGCGCTGGATAAAGGACTTGGCGTTATGCCGACAAAGTGCAGTCGTCCTTTCGGGCGCAGTGCCGCGATGTACACATTCCAGTCTAAATCAGCGTTAATGGTGGAAATAATCAGATCAAAGGTGTTTTCTACGGACTTTAGCGCCTCTGGATCGCGGGAGTTGATGAAATGGTTGGCTCCCAGTTGACGTGCCTCTGCTTCCTTATCGGGACTGGTTGAGAAGGCAGTAACATCGCAACCCCAGGCACGCAAAAAGCCCAGTGCCATGTGCCCCAGCCCGCCAATGCCAATCACGCCTACGTGAGCGGTGGGATGGATATCGAACTGGACGATCGGGTTAAACACGGTGACACCACCACAAAACAGTGGACCGACCACCGCTGGATCGAGCTGCTCTGGCAAGGGAAACACCCAACTGTGATGGGCACGCACTTTATCGGCAAAGCCGCCAGGTCGCCCAACGATCGTGCCTTCTGCTGTCAAACAAAGGTTGTGGTCGCCTGACATACACCACTCGCAGTCCATACAGGAGCGGGCATACCAGCCTAACCCAACTCGTTGCCCCACTTTGAGCGTGGTCACGGTATCGCCGATCGCGCCGATCGTGCCAACGACTTCATGACCGGGAATGAAGGGATATTGCGTGATGCCCCATTCATTGTTCAACATACTTAAATCGCTGTGGCAAATCCCGCAATATTCGACGTTGATTTCAACATCCAGCGCGCCTAGCGCACCCGGATCATACTCAAACGGTTTCAGTTCGCCACCAGGTTCGTGAGCAGCATACGCTTTAATCATTCGTTTTAGCCTCTAGTAGCCTGTGTCGTGAGTAGACCTTTGACGAAATTATTGTACGGTGCTGACTTAAAACTGAACAGCAGCAATAGATTGGTTCCTGACGAAAGTAATGCCGATCGCGCGCTTTGACATCGCAGAACTATAACTTTTGTCAGAGGAATCGTTATCTTTTGAGCGTTAGTCTTAAGCCTGTGCTAAGAGGTGCGAGTAGCTTGAAGTTGTTGATTGCGGTAGAGTCTATCACTCACTAAGACATTGGTTTGAATGATTGTGATTCCCTTTGGTCGTGACTATAACCTTTGAGTAAGCCAAACCATCTTAAAAAAGCATGAAAAGCTGAGAGTGACTTAACGGAGTAACGGCATGACAAATTTGATTTCCAGATCGATCGATCGCATCGCGTCCTTACTGAAGGGACTACAAGTAAAGCAACTTTTGACCGTTGTTTTTGTCGGTTTTTTACTGCTAACCACCAACGTTGATCCTGGAAAGAACGATCAATCGTTGCCTGCAACCCTTCGCGATCGCATCAACCAAAATGATGCTGATCGACCCAAAACAACGGGGCAGTGGAACCGCGAAGCTCGTGAAGTAGAAGGCAACCCTGGTGAGCGCTTCAAGCGGATTGGCAAAGAAACCGGAGAAGCCTTCAAAGAGTTTGGTTCAGGGTATGTCAAAGGTGCTGAAAAAACGGCTGGTGATGTTCAAAGCGGGGTCGATCGAGCCGCCAGAGATCTCACCAACTAACCTTGCAACTGGCTGCTAACGCATTCATTCAAACCCCCGATTTCTTCAAGAAGTCGGGGGTTTTGTGTTTACGCGATATTCAAAGACTCAAACCTTAGTTGGCGATACCAAAGACGCTACCGATCGCCCGCATCATGTTTTGCGGCTGCATTGCATCGACCGCTGCCGTAGGTTCATAGCCGCAGTGCACCATGCAGTCGGCACATTGAGGATTACCGCTAGAGTGTCCATATTGGCTCCAGTCGGTGTTGTCAAGCAATTCCTGGAAGGTTTCGTAATGCCCCTCGTTTAGCAAATAGCAGGGCTTTTGCCAGCCAAGCACACTATAGCTTGGCATTCCCCAGGGTGTGCATTCATATTCTTTTACGCCTGTGAGAAAGTCTAGAAACAGGGGATTGTGGTTAAAGTTCCAGTTCTTTTGACCCGCCTTAAAAGGGGCGAGAATTTCGCGGAAGAGTAATTTCGTCTGTTCCCGTTTGAGGAAATGCTCCTGGTCAGGTGCCCATTCGTAGCTGTAGCCGGGGGACACCATCATGCCATCGGTGCCTAGCGTACCAATGAAGTCAAAGAAGTCCTGCATCTCTTTTGGATCAGTGCCTTCAAAGATGGTCGTGTTGGTTGTGACCCGAAACCCTTTGGCTTTGGCGGCTTTAATCGCTTTGACGGCAACATCAAAGATGCCTTTGCGATCGACACATTTGTCGTGATGTTCGCGCAACCCATCCAGATGGACGCTGAATGTCAGGTAAGGAGAGGGCGTGAACTTATCCAGGCTCTTTTCTAGCAAAATGCCGTTGGTGCAGAGGTAAATATACTTCTTGCGATCGACCAACCCGCGCACAATTTCATCGATTTGTGGATGCAGTAACGGTTCGCCACCAGGTATGGCGACTACAGGCGCACCACACTCTTCCACGGCTGCAAAGCACTGCTCTGGTGTCATGTTCTGCCGCAGGATTTCGGTGGGATGCTGGATTTTGCCACAACCAGGACACGCTAAATTGCAGCGAAACAGCGGCTCCAGCATCAAGGTTAAGGGATACTTCGTGCGACCCTTCAGGCGTTGAGAGACGATGTACTTACCAACTTCGATCGCCTGCTGTAAAAGGACTGCCATGCGTTTTTCACTCCTCGAACGGGAACACGGATGAAGGAAAGGATGAAGCATAAAGGCTAAAGGCTAAGTTTTTTAGACTTCATCCTTTAGATTTTCTTCACGTAACCATACTTCACAAACCACTCTATGCTATCGCGCAGAGCCGTAGAAATGGCGGTTTGAGGCAACCCAAGTTCCTGCACAGCTTTCGTAGCGTTGTAGTACATGGGCTGTTGCGCCATGCGAACCCCATCCAGCGGTACAGACGGGGTTTTGCCAAGCGGTGCGAGTAGTTGTTCGTCAATCCACGCTACGGTGAGAGGAATCCAGGCAGGAATGGCGCGTTGAGGTGCGGGTTGTCCAGTCAGGGCAGCAAGCTGATCGAGCAGTTGCTTGAGGGTGAGGTTTTGATTGCCCAGGATGTAGCGATCGCCCGTCTTCCCTTTCTGCAACGCGAGTAAGTGACCCCACGCCACATCCTGCACGTGGATGAAGTTTAAGCCTGTATCGATATACGCAGGCATTTGGCGACGCAGAAAGCGCAGGATGATATCGCCTGTGGGTGTGGGTTTGATATCCCAGGCACCGATCGGGCTACTGGGGTTAACAATCACAATGTCTTGCCCTGCTTGCACCGCTTGCACCGCTTCCTGCTCTGCCAGATATTTGGATTTTTTGTAGTGCCCCACCAGTTTTTCGACGGGACTTTGATGGGTTTCATCGACAGGTTTACCGTCACTGCTAACACCGATCGCTGCGACAGAACTGGTATACACCGTGCGCTCTACGCCTGCCTTCTGGGCTGCTGTGAGAATATTGCGCGTGCCGATGACGTTATTCTGATACAACGCTTCGCGATCGGTCTGCCACAGCGAGTAATGCGCCGCCACGTGAAAGAGAAACCGACACCCACTGATGTGCTGCCACAGGTCAGGATCATTCAGGTCACTTTTGACGATTTCAACATCTAGACCTTGTAGATTGTCTAAGTGGCTACCCGATCGCGCCAGTGCCTTGACTGCATATCCTTCTTGCAGCAATAAGCGCACCAAATTCGCGCCAATAAACCCCGTTCCACCCGTAACAAATGCTTGCATTGAGTAATTATTGTATTTATGGCGGCATGACTTGTTGAAACAGACTGGCAAATTCAGGAGGCTTCCTGCTGTTTTTTGCCTTTTAAATACTCTGCGATCGCCCCAGCGACATTATCTTCAGGCTGATATACCCGTGCATTTGGATTCTCGCTATGGCGCTTGTCGAGGTAAGTTTGTAGAGCATCATCATCATCTCGGTGCGCCAAAATATAGGCTCGAAGTTCAAGCGTTGTCATCGTTGTAAAGTCAGGTTTTATGCTCATACAAACCTCCATTTTCCATTGGGTTCAATCTCAAGATTGATGTCTTCTCTTGCTAAGAGAATTACGTTTCCAGAGCGCTTATCCACAGTCACTAAATCAATAGAGCAATACTTGCTGGTCAGGTCGTAGCAAAGCTGAAAGCATTTCAAGGCTTGCGATGTCGTGGGCATACTTTAAATCTTACTCCTTTCCCCTTTGAGCCGAAACTTCAGGTCGTCGAGGAGGGCGTAGACGACTGGCACCACAATCAGGCTCAGGAGGGTGGAAGTGATGAGTCCGCCGATGATGGCGATTGCCATTGGTGCTCTGAGTTCGGCTCCGGCTCCCAGACCGAGGGCGATCGGCATCATGCCGAGAATGGTAGCAGCGGTCGTCATGAGAATGGGGCGCAGGCGAATGGGTGCCGCTTTGAGAATGGCATCCGTACGCGATAACCCGCCGCGACGAAGTTGGTTGATGTAGTCCACCAATAAAATGGCGTTTTTGTTTGCCAAGCCCAGCAGAAAAATGATGCCGATGACGGAAATCATCCCAAAATCGCTGCGGGTGAAGAGGGATGCCAGCAATGCCCCGACGATCGACAGCGGCAGCGAGAACACGATCACCAGGGGATCAGTCCAACTGCGGAACAGGATCAACAACACCACTAGAATGCAGACGATGGAAAGACCCAGCGTGAAGCCAAAACTGCCGAAGATTTCGCCCACTCTGGCAGAATCACCACCCAAATCGAGCGCTACAGAGGATGGTTTGACTTCGTTGGCGATCGCCAACGCACGATCGGTCGCATCACCGATCGCCATGCCCTGTCGCAGATTAGCGCTGACATACGCCACCCGACTACCATCGCGTCGCTCAATTTCCACAATTTTGTCCGTCGTATTTGCGCTGCCCGTAGTCGTGACATCAGCAAAGCCAGGAAGTTTTTCAAGTCGCTGCTTGATGGTGTTTGCGGTTTGGCTTAAAACCAGTGGGTCATCACCGATTAGCCCTACTTGCAGCGGCTTCTCACCACCCGTATCCACAAACTGAATATCTTCGACGCTTGTGGTGACATCCTTGATGACAGGCAACTGCTGCCGAAACTGGTCTTGCAGGGTAGCCGTATGGACGGTGTGTCCCGGTCGCAGCTTAACGTAGAGCCTGCCTTTATTCGGCTGTTGCTGCGTGCCTACAGTCGTAAAGACTGTTTCGACTTGAGGCGACTTGAGCACAAACGCTTCTAGCTTTTTTGCCGTGTCTAGCGATGGGGTCAATGGATTAATGGCTGCTGCCTGCTGTGCCGCTAAAGCTGCCGGATCTACTCCAGGGGGTAACGTTGCTGGATTTGCGGCAGCGGCTTGAGCTTGAGCGGCTTGAGCGATCGCTGCAATGGGTAAAGGAGCCGTGTAAGTGATGTTAAATTCACCGCGATCGAGCTTGGGAATAAACCCCTTAGGAATGATGGGAATCAGCGCCAGCCCAGCCACAAAGCTCAGTAGGGCAATGCCTACAACGATGCCCCGATGAGCCAACGACCACTGCAAGAGAGTGCGGTAGCGTTGCACAAAGCCTGACCAGCCCTGTGTCGTGGGATGGTTGTGTTGTGGTCGCAGCCAGTAGACTGCCAGTAGGGGGGAAAGCGTCCGGGCAACCAATAGCGAAATCAACACAGCCGCTGAAACGGTGATCCCAAAGGGGCGAAAGAACTGTCCGACTACGCCCTGCATCAGCCCTACTGGAAGAAAGACTGCCGCGATCGTGAGCGTTGCTGCGGTCACCGTCAAGCCAATTTCATCCGTTGCCTCGATCGCGGCTTGTCGGGGCGATTTGCCATCCTCATCCAGGTGACGGGCGATATTTTCTACATCGACGATCGCGTCATCGACAATAATCCCCACAACCAATGCCAGCGCCAATAATGTAATTGTCTCCAGGTTGAACCCGAAGATCGCCATCACAATGAACGTGCCCAGCAATGATGTTGGGATTGCCAGCGCCGAGATCAGCGTTGCCTTCCAGTCCCAGAGAAAGGGAAAAATGACGATCGCAGAGAGCGCGATCGCTAGCCCTAGCGCATCCACGGTCGAATCGGTTGCTTCGCGGATATACTCTGCCTGAGTCGCTGCCAGGTTTAGCTGTACGTCTGGTAGCTGCGATCGCAACTGCACCACTGTCTGGTCGATCGCCTTCACCACGTCCAATGTATTCGCATCGCTGCGCTTAATCACCTCAAGCGCCAGCGCCTCCCGCCCGTTGAAACGAACTGCCGATGAACCCGCATCCAGCACAGCTTGCTCTGCCGTTTTTGGTGTTGGCGTTGGTGGTGCAGCGGTCGCTCCAGCAGGTACACCCAGCAGATTGACTTTGAGGACACCGGGCACCTGAGCGATCGCGGGCATGATCCGCCCCTCTGCTACATCGGTCAACTGAGACAGCGTTTGCTGCTTACTCTCTTGCTGCGTACTCTCAATGGCATAGCTGGCAACGGCGGATTCATTTAAGTTGACTGGCGTAACCGTATACTTGGCTCCAGTCGGCAATTTGAGTGGCTTGAGCGTTGCGTCAACGCGCTTGACCGACTGCTCTAAATTCGTGCCAACATCAAACGACAGGCTGACGATCGCCCGTCCTGGATAGGTTGAAGACCGCACACCATTCAAGCCTTCACGCTCAAGTTCCTGTAGCGCCTGTTCTAATGGTTTTGTAAGTTTAGTTTCCGTCTCTTGAGCAGCAGAAAGTTGTGCTGACGCATTCACCACAACCACAGGAAACGTGATGTCTGGAAACAGCGCATACTTGAGTGAACTGAATGCCAGCAGCCCCGCTACAGAGACAGTAATCCAGAAGCCCAAGGTGAGCCAGGGGTAGTCGATAGCAAGCCTGGAAAGGTTAAAACGCGATCGCAAAGACATAGAAAAAGTCGGGCTAAACAGTATGCATAGGCTATCAGTCATCCTATCGCTTTCGGCTTCGGACGGATGATATTGGCGATCGTCTGCGACTCTTAGAGCTTGCTCAAAAATAACGGCACACTTTTGGATCAGCTATCAGCTATCAGCTTCTCGCTGACGGCTACAGACCATGCTGTTATTTCTGTACAACTCCTTACCTTACGCGATGTGCAGCTAAATTCGCCCTCATCCCTACCCTTCTCCCCAGGGAGAAGGGCTTTCGGACGTTTCTGGTTCCTTCTCCTGCTGGGAGAGGGCTAGGGCGTAGCTTGCTTCCCGTAAGGGTGGGTAGTCTCAGCAAGATTTTCAGGTCATTGTTCAGTTGTACGGTTGAATCCATCTCGATTAATTGCGGCATGATTTAGCTCCTGCTCCTAACTGCCAGGAACTCTCGTGTGTGGCGATCGTGCTAACTTCAGAAAGCGCCCATCCAGCGTGACGTAGCCCAGTTCCGCAACATAGTCGAGATTGCTGACCGGGATGGGTACATGCTGCTCGCGCTCCCATTCGTTGCACAGAAACTGTTGAACACTGGAAGCTGAGACGGAGGCTGTGTCCGCTGCCTCATACACCTGGAGGACTAGCTGCTGTCCACCCTGATGCTTCAGAGCATCTTTGTCAGCCTGGCTCACATTCCAATAAATATACGCATTTTGAGCATCGCGGGGCACCAGAAAAACCTGGCTTTGGCTGATCGGTTGACTGTCCAGGGTGCGATCGCGCTCCATCCCATGTGCGGCTTCGCCAGAAAACACAGATGTAGCAGTGGCAGAATGAGTGGCTTCGAGGCTGGCTGTCCCAAAAGTTGCCAGAGTCACACTACCCGACTGAACCGTATCCCAATGGTTTACTGTGGCATTGCTGCTGTGGTCATCTGCAATCACAGTGCTATTGGAGCTGAGTGGAAAACTACTCCGATCGTCTGCCAGTACAGCACCACCTGCCAGCGCCGCGCCGCCAATCTTGATGGCATCATCAAACAGCATGGGTGGTTGTGCCTGGGTCGGAGCAGGTACGATCGTTTCAGCATCAGGCACGATCGCTTCTGGTAGCGGTTCACAGGCAGGCACTCGTACAGGCTCCGATCGCGCGACCTGAAGCCAGCGACCATCGCTGGTAACGTAGCCCAATTCAGCCAGATAGTCCCGGTTGTCTGTCTGAATGGGGAGATGTCGGTCTTGAGCCTGTGCCTCACAGTCAAACTCTTGCAGACTTACAGGCGGCTGATGTTGAATATCGACACCCGTCACATCGTAGAGCCGCAGCACCAGCTTCTGAGCACCCTGCTGCTGTAGCGCGACGGCAGCGTCAGCAGGGATTTCCCAGTAGGCATAGGCATTCGTGCAGTTTCGGGGTACTAAAATCAGACGACTGTTGCCCGCCGATCGAGCCGCTTCAAGCAGTGGAGCAGCAACCGCTGGCACCGCTGGCGCGATCGCTCCCTCGGTCGTTACTGGCTCATAGGGAGGGAGCATCGTTTCTGCTGGCTCAATGTCTTCTGACTCAATGTCTTCTGACTCAAACTGTGCCTCACGGCTTTGTACTAGCCACCACAATCCTCCCAGCAGCGGTAGCCCCAGCCACCACCACCACGGCATTGCGTTATTGGCGGCTGTACTTGTATCGGTATTGCTGGGAGCAGGTGCTACCGTTTGCGGTGCTGGTAGAGAAACGGCTGGAGGGCTGGGTATCGTTACTTGAGGACGCGGGGACACATCGGCAGTAGTGACGATCGCCGCACTCGCTTCCTTACGCGCCGTTTCAATGGTCTTACGGCTGGCAGGAGCCGCAGCGAAGCCCAGGAATGCCTGAGCGGACGGGTTGGGCTGCGGTCCTTTATAAACGTAAATGAGTGGTTGAGAGAACGGATATTTGGGATTGTTTGGTGAGACTTTGTTCATTGTAATGACCCGCACATCGCCTCGTCCCTGAAGCTGATCGGCGATCGCATACCCAATCCCACTCGTCTTAAGCGCTTCCACAACCTGACTGGTATTGTCTTGAGCTAGCTGTCTAGCTGTTTTTCCGGTGACAAAGGGTGCCTGCTTGAAGACAGCATAGTTACGAAAGGCTTGACGCGTGTCGCTATTATCAGGGCGATCGATGAACCGAATCGGTCCTGGCTCTCCACCCAACTGCGACCAGTCTTTCAGCTCACCGCGAAAAATTTTGGCGAATTGCTCAAAGGTTAGGTCGCCCTTAAACGGGTTTTCAGACCCCACAATGACCGCAATTTTATGCCGCGAGACGGGCACTGCAATCAGCCCCTGCGCTTTCTCCTGCTCGGTGAGCGATCGCCCGATCGCCGCCAGATCAGCATTACCATCCAGCAAATCTTTGATGGCGGGTCCGGTGCCCTGTGTATTGAGTTGGACTTCCGTCCCGACGAACTGTTGCTCAAAGCGCCGCTTCAGCACCTGGTTGATGGTTTCCATGCTGCTAGAACCACCAATGCGGATGGACGTACCAACTGGAACATTCGTCGGCGGTGGAAAGGTGAGTGTGCCCAGCACTGGAGTCAGACTGGGACTAATCTGCAAGGACGCTGCCAACGGTTTGGCTGTGGCTACCCCAGTAGCCGCCACTGCAAAGAGCACTGACAGGGAGGCGATCGAAGTCTTTTGTTTACGCAACCGCGTCATATCAACAGTCCTGATATGTCAGTATTGATCTCACAAATAGCATAACCAACGGTCGGTGATTCATATCATTCTTGTCCCACAGGGAGCAGAGTATCAGGCAGTGTGCCGGGGCATTGGACGTGCGACAACGCCTGTAGTGGTGCCTATTCCAGTGGGAGCAGCACCGCTCGGTCGCTATCTGAAGACGTGGCAGCAGAGGGAAGCTCTTAGGGGTGGACAAACATTTTTGGTCATGGGGCTATGTGGTGGACTGACACCAAACCATACGATCGGAGATATCGTACTCTACCGAGAGTGCATCGATCGCGCCGAAGCGCACACTCGCTTACCCTGTGATGCCGCACTGACTGAACGACTACAGTCAGCATTCGTGCAGGAAGCAACGCTGGTTAGAGCATTAACGAGCGATCGGCTCGTGTGGTCAGCCCAGGAAAAACACCAGCTTGCTCACCAGTACCATGCCGATGTCGTTGATATGGAAGGCTTTGCAGCGCTAAAGTCTCTAGCTCAAACGGGTGCTACGGTCGCCATGTTACGAGTCGTCAGCGACAACGCTCAGCACAATCTACCGCGCCTTACTAACGCGATCGACGCGCATGGCTCACTACAACCACTGCCGCTAGCTTGGGGGATGGTGAGGCAACCGATCGCGGCTGCCCGCTTGATTCGTGGGTCACTCAAGGGCTTAAAAACGCTGCAAGCCGTCACCAGACGTTTGGTCAACGAGGTCTAGATGCTGACTGGCACGGGAACCTCAAAGCGTTCACGAGGGTAGAATGACACCATTAGAGGAATCAAACTCCCAAAACGGATTCCAGGCTACCTCCCAGAGATGTCCGTCTGGATCAGCAAAATAGCCGCTGTAGCCGCCCCAAAAGACATCTTGTGCTGGTTTCACAATGGTTTCGCCTAGCTGCTCAATTAGCTGCAAGACCGTATCAACTTCTTCTCGGCTCTTGGTGTTATATGAGAGCGTGATGCCTGAAAAACCTGTGCCTGTCGCATCAATCGTGGCATCTTCCGCGAGTTCCGTTCTTGGGTAGAGCGCCAAGACAACACCACCAAGTTGAAAAAATGTAATGTCGTCATTACTGTTACTTGCAGGTTTCCAGCCCAGCCCGTCGCGGTAGAACTGAAGCGATCGCTGCAAATCTTGCACGCCTAATGTTATAAGGCTCACTCGTTGCTGCATATACTTCTACCCAAATAAATACTTTTGTACTATAGCCGAATAGCGCCCGGTATCGTACAACGATTCAATCCCTGGTCGAGCGATCGCTGAACCTGGTCGAGCTAACTTTGCAGCTACTTGAGTGAGTGCCAGGTTGAGTGGAGTAACGTTTGAGCCTGATCGAGCCATATTTGAGCTGCGTCAGGCTATCGCTAAGCTAAGTCGAGTCATACTTTTGCTCAGTCAGGCTATCTCTGAACCAGGTTGAGCTATCTCTGAACCAGGTTGAGCTATCTCTGAACCTGGTTGAGCGATCTTCGCAGCCGCTTGAGTGAGCGCCCAGTTGAGTTGAGTGATGGTTGAGCCTGATCGAGCCATGTTTGAGCTGCGTCAGGCTATCGCTCAGCTCAGTCGAGTGAACCTTTCGCTCAGTCAGGCTATCTCTGAAACTGATTGAGCCTGTTCAACGCTGAGTCAGCCTGTTTACGGAGTGGTTTGAGCAGAGCTTGGCTCCGGTTTGACGTGTCTCTTGCCCATTGCCTTGAACCGTTCGCCAAGCTGGTCAGCAACGCTCTTGAGACCAGGTGCATGTTTGGCGGCTGTTTTCACATAGTCATACACCAGCAGACTGCTTGCCATTGATTCACTGCCCACTGCCATCAGGGTATCATCCACTTTTTCGGTTAATTGCTCCAGCAGGTTCAGCACCTCTGCTAGCGCGATCGTCAACTGATGATCGCGATTGAATTCGGCAATGTTAAAGCTGGCAGGCACCACTTCAGCATTGTTTTGGGTCACACTCAAGCTGTTGTTGACGAAGGCTAAACTCTTGTCGCCCATCTTCACCCGCTTGCGACGCTCATCGGGCGTGAGGCTAATTAAGAACGGCATATTGGCATGGAGCGAGGCGATCGCGGCTTTGATTTCCTGCAATGTTTCCGGTGAAATGGTAGCGCTAATGTTTTCGTAAGGCATGAAAAGATCTCCAAAGAATAAATGCGGTGAGATGGTTTATGGTTGCGGCACTTACCGCCCACTCAACCTGTGCCTTTAGAATTCCCGCTGACGAAAATTTAGAACATCGTTGCGCTAAGGTGCTGGATGCTTTGAACTCTCAGTTCTTTAAAAGAGATGTGGAGCACACCCTATTGCTGATGTTGACTTGGAAATCGCTGATATTACGCGATGTGCGACTTTCCTAAAATACCTGCCAAAACTGCCCTCACCCTAGCCCTCTCCCGATGGGAGAGGGAACCGGAACGGTCTGGAAGCCCTTCTCCCTGGGGAGAAGGGTGGGGATGAGGGCGAATTAGTTGCACATCGCTGATATTACTAAAGTTTGGTGAATACTGATCGCGGTTCAACAGCCGTCATTCCTTCAGGACTGTAACGGGCAAAATCAGCAGTATTGAAAGTCAAAATGTGTGAAATCTGATGCACTCGCATGACCGCAACAAGCCGCGCATCATGTACTTGAACACCTGAAACATTAAACTGTGATACCAACCGATACCATTCTGGATACACACCCGCGTCATCTGGTAGAACAGGGAATAGCTGTGTCAGGAGACGAAGGAATTGATCGGTATCCTGGGGTGTGCGCCCAAAACCGTTGCGCGTGATTGGACGAGTCGTGACATTCCAGAATTCGATACAGTTTTAGGTTGAGACTCTCAGATCTTGTGCATCAAATCTCAAGTGGTCAATTGCCTGATGAACGATCGCATGGGATGGGTCTGTGGGATCGATAAATCGGAGCAGAATATTGGTGTCGAGCAAATAGGTCATGGTCAGGGATGGTCGCCGTAAATGCCTTCTCGGCTGACCGCATAGTCAGATAGCGGGGCAGAGTCTGGAAGGCGAGTGGCGATAAACAGTTCGATCAGTTGTGTAGATAATTGATCAAAACGCTCTGTATCTAATGCTTGGGGTTGTAAGGAGTGGTTCATCGTGCGATCGCGCAGTTGCTGCACAAATGCCTGTAACTCTGCCAGTGTGGCGTTGGGCAAGATCTGAATCGTGTCGATAATTTGCTGCCGTTGCGATGAGTTGCTGTCCATAGGGCACTCCAGACAATAGCGATGTACTCAATTGTAGACAATGGCTCGATCGGGAGGGAGCCGCGATCGCTAAAAGGATTCTACAAATAATCCCGCTTAGCTTGCCTTCTGCAACTCTGCGAGATACCAACGATCGCTCCCCTCTTCGTCATGTCTGGCAATAATGCCCAACGCTTCCAGGCTTTCGAGACAGGCGAGAATAATTTGTTTCTGACGAGAGGCACCTTTAAACTGCGCCGCAATTTGCACCACTGTCCATTCGCCACCCTGAGTACGAAGTAAATCGCGCACCGCTGCCAGTTGGTCTTTGAAAACTTTGGGAAAGGGCTGCTGTTCTACAGGGGCAATAGTGCTTTCCACTTCGACTTCAGCCATCCCTTCGAGCACTTGCTGCGTCTGCACTTCACCAGGAGCCTGATAGTCTGGACGCAGCCAGCGAATGAACCCATTACGTTCTTCTTCGGCGCGTTCTGCATTTAATGCCACCAGTCGTTCAAGGATAATTTCATTAATGCCCTCATCCCCAACCCTTCTCCCTTGGGGAGAAGGGAGTCCGGAGTTCCCCTCGCCCACTGGGAGAGGGGCTAGGGGTGAGGGAGAAAGCAAATCTTCCCACCCATACGCCTCAAACACGGCTGCATCCAGCTCATCATGGATCTGCTTCAGCGTAGAGACCAGTGCCTTGTTGTTAAATGCCCGATCGCCATCAGTCAGCTCAACCCCAGCGCGGATCTTTTCCAGCAGGTTATACATGGCAGTGATGGTGACATCGGGATGCTGTGCCTGAATGCGCTTACGGTGAGCATCGAGCCGATCGCCCAGGTCGCGGATTTTTTGTTTGAGTGCGGGTGTGGGGTCGGGGAAGGGAAAGGGATCGAAGCAAACAGTTTTGTTATAGCGAGGTCTATCTTCTAGCCTTCCCCCTGCTGCAAGTGCCCAGGTGACATGAATTTTGCTGGAGAGAACTCCCAGGAAATAAGCGTCGTCGAGGGCGATCGCAATCAGCATATTATCTGGAACAACGTCATGGTCTAAAAACACAAACACACGATGCTTTGCTGTTTCTACTGTGACAACGTATCGCTCAAGTGACTGTAAAGCTGGTCTTAAAGTGGCTCTTGCTTCACCATATATCCACCAGTTGTCACGAAGTGCCTTGCGATTATTGGTGTCTCGCTCAGGTTTAACTCGTTCATAAATCCACTGATAAACAGTTGGGTATGACGTTTGTACCTGTGAGATCGACAATCCGAATAAATCGATCGTGTAAAGCCCTCTTGCTCGATCTGTAATATCTCTTCCATGAAGATAGGGCTTGATTACAGAGTGCAGCGAAGAATTAGCTGCATATCCCAACAGAGAAGCTTCCTGTGGCGTAACTAGAAACCCCGCTCCTGTCATTTTCATCCCAGGACATGACAGATTTAGATTGGCTTTTAGCTTTACTGAACTACTAACGTCGGCTCCAGCCTGAAGATCGCTAAAGATCTTAGTAACTTGATGCAACCTTATATCAACTTGCTCTGCTGAATCTTCTGGTGTCTCTGCTTCAATTTCTCTCACAACTCTTCCAAGTTGTGCCACTCGGACAATATTCGATGTATCAGCTTGTCCTACTGTCATTGCAATTCTGACGGCTGCACCTTCATCTTCTACCCAGGGATGATCGGCAATGGCAAAGATCAAACGGATAGGGTCTTTTTGATTTTGATGGAACTCGATTACTTTGCGCTGACGAACCTGATGAATGCTGTTTGTTGTGATGAAGCCAAAGCGAGTAATGTGGTTTGCTCTGGCTAACTCTGCGGCTTTGTGCCACCAATACATGACGTAATCGACGGTATCGGGGACATCTTTATACACTTTGCGGAGGGTTTCAGCATAGCCATCGCCTAGTCGTTCACGAATCCAGGCATTGCCAATGAAGGGGGGATTGCTCACGATGTAGACTTGACCCTCATCCCCAACCCTTCTCCCTGATGGAGAAGGGAGTCCGGCGTTCCCCTCTCTTGTTGGGCGGTAGACTTGACCCTCATCCCCAACCCTTCTCCCTGATGGAGATGGGAGCCGAGCCACATTCTTGTCCCCCTCGCCCTCCGGGAGTGGGGCTAGGGGTGAGGGCAAAGACTGCGCGATCGTCTCCAAAACTGCTTCTGTGTTACTCAACACCGCTTCATTCTGAAAGCGCAAAACCGTAAAGCCATTTGCCTGCATCCATTGGTCGCGATCGCTATCCTGTTGCTGTTGCTGTTGATGAATACCACCATCTAATTCAACGACAAGACGAGCCTCATGGCAGTAAAAGTCAGCAATAAACTGTCCCAGGTTATGCTGTCTACGGAACTTGGCATTATGAAGACGGCGATCGCGCAAACACTCCCACAGTAACTTCTCTACAGGCGTTTGCTGCTGCCTCAACTCTTTTGCTCGTTGCAGTAATGCTTTGGGAATTTGTCTAGTACGCCCCGCCAGCATAGAAAGTCCCTCATCCCCAGCCCTTCTCCCGCTGGGATAAGGGAGCTTCCGGTTCCCCTCTCCCACCGGGAGAGGGGCTAGGGGTGAGGGCAATCCAGGCAACCACTCAGCGGGGCGCGGATTGATATACCGATAAATCGGGATCTGATCACTCGAATCGGGCACCAGTTCTCCCGTCACGGGATGCTTCATCGTCCGTCCACCCCAGCGCGTTCTCAACTTCCCCGTCTTCGGGTCAACCTCCTCCTCCTTACCGTCATACGCCAGCACCGCATCGCGGCACTCAATGTTGTGGTATTCCCGCAGCACAGGCTCCACTGGGGGAATGTCGCCAAACCGTCGAAAGTGCCACTGCAAATAGCCAATCCAGATCACCAGATCGGCGATCGCAGCCGCCCGTGGGTTTAGCTCAATGCCCAAAAACTGCGACGGGTTCACCTGGTCAATATCCAGCCGTAGCTGTGCCTGTCCCGTCACATCTTCCAGTCGACGCAACACCTCTGATTCCAGTTGCTTCATCAAATCCAGCGTCACATACAAGAAATTGCCTGACCCACACGCCGGATCAAGAATTTTCACCGTGCGTAACTCCGCCAGAAAGCCTTCTAAGGCGGCAACGGCTTTCTTCTTCTGGGTGGTGGTTGGCTCTGTATCCACATCGCCCAAAATCTGCTTTACGTCCCCCTGCACCAGATCCCACTGTTCCCGCAATGGCTCCATCACCACCGGACGCACTAGCCGTTCCACGTACGATCGGGGCGTATAGTGCGCTCCCAGTTTGCTGCGTTCCTTGGTGTCGAGTGCCCGCTCCAGCAACGTCCCAAAAATCGCAGGCTCCACGTCCTTCCATTCCCGCTTTGCTGCCGTCAGCAACACCGCAAGCTGATCCGCATTCAACTCAAACGCCGTTGCCTCAGCAAACAAGCCCCCGTTAAACTTCAGCAACCTGCCATAAAAGCCAAACGCCGTGCCATCATTCATCGCCTGCCACAGCGCTTCCACCTCCGGCTGAAAGGTCTTGGGGTTAAGCAACCAGCGCGTCTCCAATGCCTCTGTAAACAAATGCTCTTTCAGCAGTCCCACATCTTCTGCAAACATCGTAAAGATGCAGCGCATGAGAAAGTGAGCCACTTCCTGCGGTCTGCCCTCGTCCCCTAGCTTTTTGCCCTCATCCCCAGCCCTTCTCCCTGAGGGAGAAGGGAGCCGATTCAGTTCCTCTTTTCCCTGGTAAGAAGGCACTAGGGGCTGATCCAGTTCCCCTTCTCCCTGG
>NZ_JCACKI010000037.1:0-3966 GCF_059505325.1 Tildeniella sp. | reverse complement strand
CTCTTTTCCCTGGTAAGAAGGCACTAGGGGCTGATCCAGTTCCCCTTCTCCCTGGTAAGAAGGCACTAGGGGCTGATCCAGTTCCCCTTCTCCCTGGTAAGAAGGCACTGGGGGCTGATCCAGTTCCTCTTTTCCCTGGTAAGAAGGCACTAGGGGCTGATCCAGTTCCCCTTCTCCCTGGGGAGAAGGGGCTAGGGGATGAGGGCTTCTTTCCAACCGCTTCGATAGCTCCGCCAGATCTGCCGCCACCTCTCGCGTCACCTTCGCCGCTATCTTTTCAGGGTTGCGCGCCTGTGGATCGGTAAAGATGTCCACCAACAGAGCAAAGATGGCTTCCTTACGCAGATCCGTCAGCGCGATATCTTGACGCGCTCCATAGCCGCCATAATCCCCGTTGAAGCCTGTCCAAAGCTCAAAGTGATCGCCAATATCGCAGGTCAATAAAAACGGTGGCTTGTTAGATACATTGCGCGTGTAGGCGATCGCCTGCACAAACGCGGCTTCCATTGCCTTCAGGTAGGCATTCGTCCCACGTTTCGCTGTCCCCTTACCCGCTTGATCACTGCCCTGCTTTGCCTCAATCAGAAAGTGATCGGCTTTGTAGAAGTCAATATAGCCCGGTGTCTTCTTACCGCTGGGATGATAGATGGTGATGTGCTTGTCAAAACAGTACGGCACTGCTGCATCGCTGCCATTCACATTGGGGCGATCGACTCCCAGCGCATCACACAGTTCTCCAAAGAACATCTGATAGTTACCGCGTTCACTGCCGCTAGAGGTTTGCCAGCGGGTAATAAATTGCTCAATGCGGGCGACATCGGTTGGAGTCATGCAGGGCTTCCAGATTCGGGCAGTGAGGGGACGCGAGATTAAGCGTGGATGAGGCGATCGTCTACCACTTTATCCGTTCAGTATTCCCACTTATCTCTCCAACCTACAAACTCTGCTCCCGGACGGTCGAGGGTTTTGCCAGTCGATCGCTATGCAGGAGGCGATCGTGCTGAATTGAGTGCATCATCTAGCCGAGCTATCCTGCAACCGGGTTGAGTCGTCTCTGCGATCGGACGAGCCAGCTCTGAACTGGGTTGAGTGGTTAAATTACCTGGATGAGCAAGTGCAGCGCTCAGTCGAGTGAGCAAAAAGACTGCTCAAGCTGATGCTGAACCTGCTTAAGCAATCTCTGCACTGAGTCGAGTAGTCTTTGAGCCTGGTCGAGCGATCTTTGCACTGAGTCGAGTTGTCTTTGAGCCTGGTCGAGCCATCTTTGCACTGGGTCGAGTAGTCTTTGAGCCTAGTCGAGCTATCTCTGAACTGGGTCGAGTAGTTTTTGAACTGGCTCAAGCTACCCCAACAGTCTGAGCCGTGTGGCTCCAGCACTGCTTACCGCTGCGGATCACGCTCCAAGTATGGATTCATTCCAGAGAAGGGCGATTGCATTATTCAACCTTGGCATCACCAGTGGACGCTCAATGGGTTAGCTGAAGCGGAGCCGAAACTTGCTGAATGTCTTGTAGTTTTTGTAGGACTCGTCCTTCCATGAGCAGTTGTCTGGCTTCCTGTATGCCTGCCTCTAGCGAAGGGCGGCTACCACAGCGCCACAGATAGAAACCGCTGCTCCAAAGTGTAGACTGCATCAACTCGGAGGGTTGACCCTGTAGCACTGTTGTCATGGCTTCAATTAGACTGGGTGTTGCGTCCAGAGGGACATTCTTACCTTCAAAGCCATAGTCGCGCGGGTGCAAGTGCAGGCGCTCAAAACCGCTAGTCGGTGTACCGAAGCCGATGATGGCAGTGCGCTCTCTGGGTAGATCGCCGCTACCTTCCAGTCCTTTGACGCTGGTAAAGTGATTCACACCACGCTGCGCGATCGCCTCTTGAAACATGAGTTCTGTGGGTGGATGGACAAAGCCCGCTACCACATGAGCATCACCCTGATAAGGCGACCAGATAAGTTCCATCGTTGCCAGAGGTGGACGTTTACCGATCTGGTCACGATAGGGCACCAACCCATGCGCCAGCGGAAAGTGGGACGGCAAGTAGAGAAACCCTAACCCGGTTGCTGCTAAGACATGTTGCACCTGTGTGAGCGATAGTTGACTCCAATCCACACCCAAGCCCTGCCAAAAGTGGATCAGTGGTTCACCGTCTTTTGTGGGCATCCGATCGCCGCCATGCATGATGACAGGACAATTTGCCGCTGCCAGAATGAGCGCGATCAGAGGACTGAGTGGAGCTGTGCGCGATCGCCCATCGTAGGGTGCTCCCATCACCGTCACTGGCTGAGCAGCGGCGATCGGTTGCAAGCGTGGACCCAGTGCTTCGTAAGCATCCAGCATCCCTGCCAGCTCAGTGCCAGTCGGTCGCCGAATCCGATGGGCAATCATGAAGGCACCAATTTGAGCCGGGGTTGCCTCTTGTAGCAACATCATTCGGGTGGCAGCAGCGGCATCTTCACGGGTCAAAGACTCGCTGGTGTGAGTGCCGCTACCGACTTTGCGAAGCAGTTCTCTAAAGGCATGACTCATAATCTTGGCTCAATGAAAGCGATGTAGCACCTCAATTCTGAGCAGAAGTTCAGAGACGCTAACGTCTGTGTGGTTCGCCAGAATGCCATCATTTGACGCTGGCGATCGACAGCGGCAGCGCAATTTTGGGCGGTAACAAGTCTGACACGAGGTTGCAAAAGTGCTGAATTGGCGGAATTTGCAGTCGATCGCGCGTGGTTACCAGCACCACCTGACGGGTAAACGGTGGATCCGTGAGAGCATCAGCAATCATGCCATCGCTGTGAGCAACATTGGAACTCAGCGATCGTACTGCCAGCGTTGGATCAGCATACGCCTCCACCAGAGCCGTCTCTGGCAATAGCGCCACTAGTTCGCCTTGCCGGACTACGCCTCGAAAGGCATCGGGCGTGTTTAGTTCTAGCACGGCTCGTAACGTCGCTCCGCGTCGTTCAAACTGCTCCTGCACAATCCGCTGCATCCCGTAGCCATCTTTAAACACAACCTGTGGATATTTCACCAAGTCGTCCCAACGCACCGCTTCGTGTGCCGCAAGGGGATGGTTTGCTGCAATCAGCACTTTAATCGGCTCATCGTACAGTACCTGCACAACCATCTCTGGACTATTCATCAAAAAGCGATTGTGCATGACGATCGCCACATCCACTAACCCGTCTTTCAGCACCTTAAGGGAGCGATCGCTACCCAAGGCTGTCACACGCAGTTGCACATCAGGATAATCATGGCAAAACCGCTGTAATACGGGCGGCAGGTGATACGCGCAAATCGAGTGAATGGCTGCCACGCAGAGTTCCGGCTGCTTTCCCGCCAGCAAGTCGTCAAGGTCTTGAACCGCATTCAGCCACTCTTGACAAATCTTTTTAGCACGAGGCAAAAACCGATCGCCCGCGATCGTCAGCTTCGCCTGCGTTGTGCGGTGAAACAGCGAGATTTTCAACGCTGCCTCTAGACTCTGAATCTGCCGACTGATTGCCGATTGGGTCACGCCACAGCGCTGCGCAGCTTGTTGAAAGCTCCCCGTGTCCGCCACTGCTAGAAACGCTTGCAACTGCTCTAAGCGCATGAATTAAAAATGTAGTGAAGATCACAGCAAATACCTGAAGTGACCTTAACGGATTTGCTCCATCAGTTCGGTAGAGATTGATACAGCTAGTACTTGCAACAGGAGCTATCAGCTATCAGCTAGGAGCTAGGAGCTAGGAGCTAGGAGCTATCAGCTATCAGCTTTTTTTGACCGTCGATTAGTTAGCGCATTGAGTAGTGCCTAAAAGCCATCTGCCATCAATTTATGTCTAACCGCTGACCGCTGACCGCTGACCGCTAACCGCTAACCGCTGACCGCTGACCGCTAACCGCTAACCGCTGACCGCTAACCGCTAACCGCTGACCGCTAACCGCTGACCGCTGACCGCTGACCGCTAACCGCTAACCGCTGACCGCT
>NZ_JCACKI010000036.1:0-4677 GCF_059505325.1 Tildeniella sp. | reverse complement strand
CAATGCACCCGACCGCCGAAAGATTGTCGGTCGAACTTTAGGGTTATCTGCGGCAGGTGATTGGGAACGTTATGCCGCTCGGTTCCTGGTTGTGGAAGGTGATCTAAACCGTGGGTTTAGTTCCTGATTCCGTACTTCAAACTATCTCTATGAGGCTGCGTTGTGATGTTGGGTGCTAAAAAGATTCGCTATATCCCTGCGCTACTAAGCTTGATGGTTGCTGGTACTGCTGGTACGATATCTGCAAGTGTATTGTTGTCCCTCCCAGCACTTTCCCAGAATATTCCCCCTAATGGTCGGACTGTAGTAGGACAGGAGGTATTCCCACGGGGGGCAATTATTGGTACTGCATCTAGCTGTTTTTTAAAATTGCAGGATGATGGAAATCTAGTTTTGTACTCTGGGTCACCAACCCGCTCTGGTTTCCCAAGATCTGGTTCAACGGTTTTGTGGGCTTCTAATACTAACGGTCGTGCTGTGGAGAAAGCTGTCATGCAACTTGACGGCAACTTTGTTTTATATGGGTACGATGGGAAGCCAGTTTGGGCTTCTAATACGGAGGGAAATCCAAGCGCCTGGCTCATAGTTCAAGAAGATTGCAATGTTGTCATTTATGTTGACCCGCGGCGAATAAACCGTCCTGATGGTCGTCCAATACCTGTCTGGGCGACCAACACTAATCGGTAGTGAAAAAAGTGAGATCGCTTTAGAGGAGTTTGAGTAGCAAGTTTGTGACGATCTCCCATAGCAACGTTTTATCAAACTTGGACTTTCTCAAAATTAACTTGGCACAGCTAGTTGTACAATTTCCCCCATGTATGACGATACTTGCCGATTCCTTGCCGAAAAATTCTCCGCCGACTTCGCTAGTTGGCTACTCGGAGAGGCAGTCACCCTGACCGAGATTCAACCCTCTGAACTCTCCCTTGACCCAATTCGCGCTGATGCGATGATCCTGCTCCAATCGGAAGAGTCTATCCTACACATCGAATTCCAAACGCTACCAAAGCAGGAAATCCCATTTCGGATGTTAGATTATCGCGTTCGAGGGCAGCGACGCTACAAAGGGAAACCGATGCGGCAAGTGGTGATTTATCTCAAATCCACTACCTCTGAAATGGTTTATCAAACGAGCTATGTTCTGGAGCGCACCCGCCACGAATTTGATGTGATTCGGTTATGGGAACAACCTGCTGCACTCTTTCTGCAATATCCTGGGCTACTCCCCTTTGCAACATTAGGACAGAGCGAGAGTCCAGAAGGGATTTTGCGTCAAGTCACTCAAATTGTGGATCAGATCGGAGATCCCATGATGCAAGCGAATTTGATGGCAGCCTCAGCGATTCTGGCTGGGTTAAGATTAGAAGAAGACGTAATTTACCGTTTGGTGCAGAGGGATATTATGCAAGAATCTGTAATTTATCGTTCAATTCAAAATGAAAAGACGCGGGCGATCGCGCTCAATCTTCTACGAGAAGGCGTATCGATTGAAACCGTTGCTCGTGGCACTGGGTTATCGATCGAAGAAGTGCAACAACTTCAACAACAGTTGAACGACCCCGCACAAAGTTGAAGTTGATCGATGTTCGGGAAGTTGATCGTGAGGATACGGCATAACAACCCCAATGCAGCGGACGTGCAGAGACTTCGCGCTTCGTTTCAGTCGTATCTGTCGCCGCTGATTGGGAACGTTATACCGCTCATCTCTTGGTAGGGACAGTACTTGAAGTTTATCTATCGGCATTCAAAGCTAAGTAATTCGAGGTAGTCTGTGAGGTATGCTTTCAAGTTGCTTGGGGAGTGTCAAAAATGGATGCAGTTCCTAACCAGAGATTAGAATACCTTTATAAAGAGTATGTAAGACTTAGTGACAAAGCAGAAGATTTAATAAAAAGTACATCGGATGATTTCAAATCACTTGGAGTAATAGGCGCAGTCGTCGTTATTTGGAAGCCTATTTCTGAGGTCATTTTGCCCGTGAGCCCAAAGCTTGATTCCAGTCTATTTCTGTTTTTAGGTTTCCTCAGTCTACTTACAATCTTAGGATTGATTGCACTGGCAAATGTGATGAAACATGCCTATGCATGGTACTTTATTCACAACTTGCAAGCTTATGAGATAGAAATTAGAAGGGAGCTAGGTGAAGCAGAAGATTCACAGATTTTTAATTTCAATATAGGCAAAGAAGAAACAAGATTTGTTATAGCATCTTATCGCTTAACATTCAGAACATTTTTAATGGCATTTTCCACTATTATTACTCTTATACCGTTCATAATTCTGTGTTATTCAAATATTTTTTACGCAGCACTTTATTTGTCAATATCACTCCTTGGCTTCACAATCTATTTGCAGATTTTTAGGAGAATGATCAAGCAATACTCTAACAACAAATTCTTATAAATCGAACTCAAGTAGCTCTGTGTGAAGCTCGAAAGCAGTGAATATGATGCAGTAATAGTGTATTGAACGAGTCTAGAAACAAGCGTTCAATAAAGCGGCATAACAACCCGGTTGGAGCGAACTATCGAGAGATGTTGGTGATGATTCAAAAGTTATGGGCAGCCGCTCAACCGGAACGTTATACTGCTCCAGCTATTGGTGGGGGCGTAGCGCGAAGTTGTCTGTCCAAAGTTCAATTGTTTCTATGAATTGTCGTCGGTGAAGTGATAGCTTGAGGCTGATTGGCTGGCAAGGCGAAAGGTTTGGCGATGCATTCTCCAGAACAGGAGAGAAGCTGCGATAAATAACCCACAAGCAAAGCCTAGCCAAATTCCTGGTGCCCCTAAACCAAACCGAAAGGCAAACACATATCCCAGAGGTAGTGCTAGTAACCAGTAAGAAATCAGCGTTACGATCGTCGCCCAACGGCTGTCCAAAATCCCTCGCAAAGCACCGAGGCTAACTGACTGAACACCGTCACAGATCTGCATGATGCCTACAACTAAAAACATAACACTGGCAAGTTCAACGACTTGGGTATCTGCCACAAATGACTGTGCGATCGCCTTTCCTGTAATTAATAATCCAAAGGTGATGAGCGCCATCCAAGCCACAACGACACCATTCGCCGCATAGCCAATGCGTCTGAGCCGCACATATTCGCCTGCACCACAGGCTTGTGCCATCCGAATACTGACTGCCGATGCCATTCCCAGTGGAAGCATATAGAGAATTCCAGCAATACTAAAGACGATCTGATTAGCAGCGAGAGCAGTTGCCCCTAACCAGCCCATCAGAACTCCGGCAATTGAAGTGGCTCCACCTTCTAAAAAGTATTGCATCCCCATTGGGAAGCCTTCTCGCACTTGTTGAGCAAAAACAGTGATTGACAAAGGCGATCGCTTATTCCGATAGCCTTTCATCCTTCTGGAGCAAAAGAAATGGATAGCCAGCGTCCCAAAGCAGATACAGATGGCTAAAAAGCTGCCCAATCCTGCACCTGCAATCCCTAGCGCCGGAAAACCAAGATGACCAAAAATCAATACCCAATTGATCGGGACATTGGCGAATACCCCCACTCCCATTAACCCACAGGCAATCCAAGGACGTTCGGTAGAATCGTAAAATTGTTTGAGGGTTTGAAATAGAGATGAAGGGACGACTGAGGCTGCCATCCACATCCAGTAAGGACGAGCAACTTCAACGACTGCCACAGGTTGATTCAGCAAACGAGTCAACGGAAAGCAGAACGCAATTAGAATTGCGCTGATCGCAGAAGCAGCTAAGGCAACAAGTAAAGAATGCCTCAAGATAGAAGCCGCATCAGCTTTATCTTGCTTCCCATGCGCTTGAGCGATCAGAATTCCTCCTGGCATCAAAAATCCGAAGGTTGCGGACTGTACCAGAACAAGAAAAGTTGTCGTCAGTGAAACAGCCGCTAGTGACGTGACACCCAGATGAGCGATCATCAAACTATCTGTGAGACTGAGCATCATTAAGCCAAGTGAACCAGCGACAATTGGGACAGCAAGAGTTGTCAGCGGTCTGACTTCTTGCCGCAGTAGTTTCCATTTCATGGTTTTGTCTGATTATGAGTGCAAAAACTGGCAGGCTGTAGTCTGTACAACCTGCCCCAACATCACTTCATAGATTTAATTCACAAGTTGAATGTTCAAATCTTCCCGCCATTGAGATACAGGCTTATCCCAGTTCTCTTCCCACTTTTGGGCGATCAACTGTTTGGCGGTTTTGCCCATCTGCCAACCTTGCTCAATCGTAGCTATCAAGATAGGGAGAGCATCGGGAGATGAAACCATAAAACCGACCAGCCCACCTACAAGTGCCACCAGTGCAGAAGGAAGGCGAAACTGCGCGAGATAAAAGGCTTGCAAGCCCAATTCTCCTAGCGGCGAAGTATCAAATCCCGTCACGACATGCCATAGATCATGAGTGATTTGATAGCGATACTCCACGTAACTCACATCTGAGTCAACTCGTTCCCAGGAGAAGAGGCTAGGATCAACGTCAAGTGGCTTCAATCCTGCCTCTTGCAGTGATTTTGCATAGACATAGCCCAGCGAATTTTGTGGTAAGCTCAGAAGGCTTTCCAATGGTGGGATTGGTGCTGAGTAACGTTCTTGAATGATTACACGAGCAACACTGTCACCTTGCTGTAATTCATGGTAGTGCTCAAGATGTAATGATGGAGAAGTAGAGTCTTTGCAGTTCTCCTAC
>NZ_JCACKI010000035.1:26038-60276 GCF_059505325.1 Tildeniella sp. | reverse complement strand
GCTGTTTCAGCCTATTGTGCTACGCTGCCTAATTGGATAAAGTCGAGCTTAGAGGCTGTTTGAAAAGTGTCTGGCGGTTAAAACCGCGACTACATCAACAAAGTCCGCCTGCGCGGACTACCTCAGCACGAGGGTTTTGGAACCTGCGTAGGCAGGTTTTGTGCGTGTAGCCGCGACTTCAGTCGCCAGAGCTACACGCATCTGGACTTTTAAAACATCCTCTTAGCTCAAAAACAGCCTGACCTAGTTCAGCATCTACTAGAGCTATCTTTTTGCTGGTTGGACTGAGCGCTGCATCCACTCGTTCAGGTTCGTTGATCACTCAACCAGACGCTGAGCAGGCTCATGCTATGCGCGCACTCCTCACACAAACACCCGATGCTGCAACGATGGCATCTGACGGCGCACTTGTTCTAACCGGGAGGGTTCGATCGCGGCGATCGCCACACCAGGTTCATCGCCTGCATCGGCTAACACAGTGCCCCACGGGTCGACAATCATGGCGTGCCCATGCGTATGGCGCATCGCATAGTGCCGTCCGGTTTGAGCCGGAGCCAGCACATAGCAGGTATTTTCGATCGCGCGTGCTTGCAGTAAGACCTGCCAGTGATCTTTACCCGTAAAAGCGGTGAACGCAGCGGGTACAAACAGCACCTCTGCACCCATCTGAGCGAGATGGCGATACAGCTCTGGGAACCGCACATCGTAACAAACGGACAAGCCTAAATTGCCCAGTTCTTTAGACGGGTAGACGGGTGGTAGCCGCACTCCTGCCAGCACCGTACCCGATTCCTGATAGGTATTGCCATCCGGCACATTGACATCGAAGAGATGCACTTTTTCGTACCGTGCCAACTCTGCTCCACTGGGGTCAATCAGCAGCGCTGTATTGTACACTTTGCCGTTGCCAACAGGCACTGGAAAGCCACCGCCCAGCAAGGTCACCTGGAAGCGCTGTGCCATTGTTTTGAGGAATTTTTCGCTGGCAGACGCGATCGCCTCTGCCTGAGCCAGTTTTTCTTGCTCGTCCCCTAAAAATGAAAAATTTTCTGGTAAGGCGACCAATTCAGCACCCTGACGCACTGCCAGATCAATTAATTCTTCTGCCTGAATCAAATTTTTTTCGAGATTTGGCAGGCTGGTCATTTGCACAGCCGCCGCCAGATAAGACTTCATAAGCTCAACTCAAATCGCCGCTAAAAGCATCGGTTCTAAGACTTATTGGAGTGTAACCGCGTTTGGTCGTGAGTTAACCCCAACTCGTCGAAACCTCTAACTACTATTTAAAGCCAAGTGTGACCCGCAATGATCTAACGTTAGTTCGACAAAGTTAGAAGACTGTATAGCGATTCCCATTAGAGTGCGGTATGTGGGCTGGGGTTTGAAGGCAGAAGGCAGGAGGCAGGAGGCAGAAGGAAAGCCGCCGTGCGCTTTAACTTCTGCCCTCTGCCTTCTGCCTCTTTGCGACTGTACTTCACTGGATTAGGAACCGCTATGGAAGACAGAGCAGATAGTCTTTTGCATTCCAAGTTCAGGCTCCAGCTTTTCTTCTGTCAATTGCTGTTCGTCGAACTCACCTGCTTTTAGAGCCTTGGGCGTTAGAGCGCAAGGTACGAAAGGGAACTATAGACGTGCACGCTGATCGAACACAACGCGATCGCGGTCACTGACCGACTTCCCCCACTCTCACCGTTGCCCCTATGACAGACAGACTTTACCTTTACGGCATCTTTCCCGCGCCCGGTCCTCAAGCCCTACAGCTTGAAGGCTTAGATAAGCAACCTGTACACACGCAAGTCGTTGATGGTTTTACCTTTCTGTACTCCGAAGCGCAGCAGGAGCGCTACCTGGCAAGTCGGCGTAACCTGTTAGGGCACGAAAAGGTGCTGGAGCAAGCAATGGAAGTTGGCTACCGGACGCTGTTGCCGCTTCAGTTTGGTCTAGTGATTGACAATTGGGCAACGGTTACAGAACAACTAACGGCTCCCTATGGTCGAGGTTTGGAGAAACTGTTCATCAAACTCAATGGACAGCGCGAGGTCGGGGTGAAAGTCTTCTGGGAAGCCGATCGCGAACTGCAACTGCTCCTCCAAGAGAACCAGAGTCTGAAGGAAAAGCGAGACAGCCTGGAAGGAAGAACATTGGGCATGGATGAGGTGGTGGCGATCGGTCAGGCGATCGAACGTGCGATGGAAGCCCGTAAGCAAGCCATCATTCAAACGTTTCAGGAAACGCTCAATCCTTTGGCAGGCGATCAGGTTGAGAACGACATGCTGCTTGAATCCATGATTTACAACGCTGCTTACCTCATTCCGTGGCAGGCAGAACCCGACTTCAGTGCCCATGTGGAAGATCTGGATCACCAGTTCGACAGTCGGCTCAAGATTCGTTACAACAACTTCACTGCACCGTTTAACTTTGCCCAACTCGATCGGCTGGAATAGCGTTTAGCGGTCAGCCGTCAGCCGTCAGCATTAACTCATCCTTTATCCCTCCCTTTCGCCCCCATGCTCTTTAAACTTCTCTTCGCCCCCGTTACTGGCATCGGTTGGATTGCTGAACAGATTCAACAACGCGCCGACACCGAGCTTGACGCAACCGAAAACCTCAGCAAACGCCTTTTAGCACTGCAACTTGCCTTCGACATGGGCGACATTCCTGAAGACGAGTTTGAAGTTCAGGAAGAAGAGCTGCTGCTGGCAATTCAGGCGCTGGAAGAGAGTAAACGTGCCGAAGCCGCCCTGGAAGCCGAAGCAGAAATGGACTAGGCGCTAAAGTGACGCGCGTCGGAAAAGGTGAATCGCACTTTTAGGCAAGATCGCGCTGTTCGCTTAGTTGAGCGTTTTTGCCCAGCCAGCGATCGAGGGCGACAAGTAGCAAGCCCAGTACCAGAAAGCCGATCGCCATAAAAACGCTATTTGCCAACACCTGTGGGTAGCCCAGCGTTGCTACATCAATAAATGGATAGGGGTAAAAGCCAAAGACTGCGCCCCAAAATAGTGCCCAGACTACAAAGCCGAGTGGAAATACCAGCCACCGAACCGCATTATGCCATTGCAAGTAGCCCTTGGGTGTGAAAAACAACCACTCAATGAGATACAGCGCAGGCATCACATAATGGAGCGCTATATCTGCTACCCACGACAGCCCAGTTGGGTTCCAGGTATGTCTAAGAATCAGAAAATAAACAATCCCTGTGATGAAAATATATACGCCCACGCCGCTCTTGACCTTGGGATGTGCAAAGAAACCGTCTGCATAACGTTGCGCACCCACTGTTGTAAACACCGTGGCAACCAGAATGTTGCTGAGGATCGTGAAGTAATCGAAAAACTTCATAACTCCAACGATTCCAGGTTGCCCTTTTTCAATGTTGATCACAATCAGTAGGTAGAGTTGCAGCGCTAACGCACTCCAACCCACGATCGCGCTGATGATTCTAAACGGTAGCCTGATGTTCATCGTTAATTCTTTCTCCTAAAACCGACGCAGAAATGAGATGTGTCAACTTAACGAGGCTGAATCGGCACAGGTGGAGTCGCTTGAGCGGATTCTGTCACGCCATTTACAGCACAAAGCCTTGGCACTGATTGTTTTAGACGGCAAGGGCTGCTTTGAGTTGGGCAAGGGCACCCGCTTCCGGGTCGCTCACTTTGACACCAGAGCCAAACAGACCACTACCTGCTGCCTTTGCAACTACATCAGCACAGGCATAAATAAAGGCTTTGTACTCGCTAATTTCTTCCGGTGTTGCTTTGCCGTGAAGGGTGTCAAGGGCAGTATTGATTGCCACGATCGCCCTGTCTACCAAAACACCCGCTTTGACATCATCAGGCTTCACGTCAGGCGTTTCTAGCTTGACCACGCCGCTGCGAAGCGCCGCTTCCGAAAATACAGCTTGAATCACTTTATTGTGTGGATATTTTTTTGCTGCTCCGACGATTTCCTTGGACAGTGCTGCCACTTCGATCGCGGTTGAAACAATGCCCAAATCTGACGCAGCAACAGCAAAACCAGTCAGTAAGGGTGCCTGAGCGATCGTTGCCTGCTCTTGAGGTGTATAGCTCGTAGTCATTCGTTTACAGCAGAAAAACGCTGCAATCAGAATAGGCGAGAAAGATAAGAAAGCGATAGGTGCCTCTCTTTCAGGGACACCTAAACCAGAGGGTCTCGGATGGATGCGTTGCGGAATAGAGGTATGACTGGTCAAAGCCGCCCTCACCCTCACCCTCACCCGTTGGGAGAGGGGACTAAATTCTGGCTCCCTTCTCCTTGGGGAGAAGGGCTGGGGATGAGGGAAATCATACTTGCATTCAGCAACGCCCGGATGGATGCGTGAGCCTCGCTTATCAGTTCCTTATTTTCTTCCATTAATCTCTAAAGCTGAGGCGAATCAGATTTTCCACGATTCTCATCAATTCTGACTGCGCTGGTTAGTGAAAGAATGACGGCGGCAACGCTAGTTTAGTGCCATTTAGGAGCGATCGATGGTGCGATCGCGCTACGGTCTGCTCGTTTGGCTAAGCAGGCATAGTTACTGCCGCAACCATTTGTTCACATCGTATTCGGACTGTAGATGCATCTCGCTGTAGATGCAGTTTTACTGTTTTTCACCGCTTACATCGACCAACTGCTTACATTTACCAAGAGAGGCATTAACGCAATGGGATTATTCTTTGATGTTTTGAGTTCAATTAACAACCCTAACCAGTCAGGGAGCGTCGAACAGCTCAGTACCCTGACCAATGCAGCGCAGCAGCTCGGTGCTGGCAATGGAGTGAATGCATCAATGCTCCAAACGGCGCTATCAACTGTAGGCGGTTCGCTTCTACCCGTGTTGAAGCAGCAGAGTTTAGCGCCCGGTGGCAATCAAGCGCTGGATGGACTGCTGAATCAGTTTACTGGCGCAGGTATTGGTGCTAATACAGCCGCGCTGCCAGCTTTTTTGACCCCTCAACTACAGCAGCAGATTGTACAGGCAATTTCTCACAAAACGGGGTTGAGTGCTGCCATTTTGCAACCGCTGCTGCCTGGACTGATCGCAACAGCGATGGGCTTTCTGGGCATGGGCGCAAGTAAGCCAGGTGTTTCTGGTGAAAACCCCATTTTGAATAGCTTTTTAGACGGCGATCGTGATGGTGATACCGACTTGGGCGATGTCTTCAAGTTTGCGAATCGTTTTATCAATGTGCCCAGCTAGTTTGTTTCTTCAGTTGTTCTTAGTCAAGGGGTACTTGTCATGAAAAGTCGCACAAAAGAAGCCTCGATCGCGTCGGTTGCACTATTGCTTGCCCTTGTAAGTAGCGCGCCGCTCGCAGCCTCACTCAACATTCGTCCAGTTTTGGCGCAAGCGTCACCAACTGGGCTGCCATTACCAACAGCCGTTCCCAGCGGCACCACCATCGGCATTGATGGTTCTAGCAGCATGGCAACCATCAACCAGGCGCTTAAGCAGCGGTTTGAGCAGCAGTTTCCCGGCACCGATGTCAAGCTAGGTTCAAGTGGCACTGCCGCCGCCCTGCAAGCAGTTCTGAGCGGAAAGCTTGACCTGGCAGCGATCGGTCGATCGTTGACAGCCGCCGAAAAAGCGCAGGGGTTGATCGCTACACCGTTGAGCCGTCGCAAGATTGCGATCGTCATTGGCTCTGCGAATCCCTTTAAAGGCAATTTGACGCTGGAGCAGTTTGCCAAAATTTTTCGGGGCGAAATCACGAATTGGTCACAAGTCGGTGGTGCTCCAGGAGCGATTCGCGTGGTCGATCGTCCCGATACCAGCGATACTCGCCAGTCCTTTCAAAATTACCCGGTCTTCAAGCAAGCGCCGTTTAAGGTTGCTCCAGGTGCCGTCAAACTAACAGAAGATAGCACTGATGCGGTCATCAAAGCGCTCGGAACAACTGGCATTGGGTATGCGATCGTTGATCAAGTCACGGATAAAGCAGGGGCAACGATCGTTCCCATGCACAACACCTTGCCCACTGATCCTCGCTATCCGTTCTCTCAGCCGCTGGGCTATGCTTACAAAGGTCCAGAGCCTAACCCTGGTGCACAGGCATTTCTAGGCTATGCCACCGCACCCGAAAGCCAGCAGACCGTAGAGACGGCTAAAACGGAGACGATCGCGCCAAGCACTGCACCTTCGGCGATCGCGCCCAGTCCAGAAGCCACAACGCCATCCCCTGTGGCAGCGCCTGCTCAGACCACGGGCTTTCCCTGGTGGCTGTTGCTGGCACTTCCGCTGCTAGGCGGACTTCTCTGGTGGCTGTTGAAAGGTCGTGGCGCACCAGCAGGCGTTGTTGCTGCTGCAAAGGCAGATCCTAGCCGCCTGATTCTGACACCGCGCACCTGCAAAGATGCGTATGCCTATTGGGAAGTGCCAGACGCTGCCAAAGCCGACTTACGCCGTCAGGGTGGAGAAAAGCTGGCGCTGCGTGTGTATGATGTCACCGATATTGATTTGAATCATCACCAAGCCCACAGCGTCCAACAGTTTGATTGTCATGCCGATCAGCAAGATCTACATGTACCCATTCCTGTAGACAACCGCGATTATCTCGCTGAGTTGGGTTACGTGACTGGTGACGATCGCTGGCTCTCGTTAGCCAAGTCAGATCATGTACGCGTACCTGCCTGCCCTCCCGTTGGCACAGAGGCTCCTGATCGCATGGGAACTGTCTTCAAAACAGGTGCAGCGGTCGCAGGCGTTGCTGGGGCGGCAGTAGCTGCCAAATCCTTTGCCAGCGATCGGGCGCAGGGCAGCTATCTTGACCCGGATGACCAGAATCGACTCATTCTGGTGCCCCGCAATGATGATGATGCCTACGCGTATTGGGAAGTGTCAGATGCAGCGAAAGAATCGCTCCGTCGTCAGGGTGGAGAGACGTTAACGCTGCGCCTCCATGACGTGACGGGTGGGATTGACCTCGATCAACAGTCCCCCCACAGCACAAAGCAAATCAATGTCGATGAACTGGCTCAAGATCGACACATCCCCTTAGCCACGTTACGGCACGAGTCACAGGGCAACACCTTCGGACAGCGTGACTACGTAGCTGAATTGGGCTATGCGACAGGCACCGATCGCTGGTTAACGCTTGCCCGCTCTGCACCTGTCCAGTTACCTGTATCGTCTTCTCCTTCAAACCTTGTGGGAGAATCGGTCAAAGCAGGCAGCGCAGCCGTTAGTGATGGACTAGGAACGGCACTCAAAATGGGAGGAGCAGCGGTTGCAGGGGCGGCGGCTACCGCTGCTGGAGCCTGGACAAGCGCTCGTGCAGCGTTAGATCATGGTGCAACGTCTCACCCAGTGTCTACCGAAAAGGGGAGCCGTATTATCCTGGTGCCTCGTAGCGCCAAGCAGGCATACGCTTACTGGGAAGTGAGTCAGGCAGATAAGGACGACAGAAAACGGCAGGGCGGGGAAACTCAGGTGCTACGTGTCTACGAAGTGACAGGAATGGATATGGACTCTGTGCCTGCCCACAGCGTGCAGTCGTTTGAGTGTCGCGAGTCAGATCAAGATCGTCACGTCCCCATTCCGGTAAGCGATCGCGATTATGTGGCTGAAATTGGCTACACCACCAAAGATGGACGCTGGCTCAGCATCATTCGCTCGTTTCATGTACGAGTGCCTGCGGTGTAGGTAGAAGCGGTCAGCTATTAGCGGTCAGCGGTCAGCGGTCAGCGGAAAACTGGGCGTTGCTGATTGCAGACATGATTGCCCTCATCCCCAGCCCTTCTCCCTAGGGAGAAGGGAGCTAAAACTCTTGTTCCCTCTCCTTTTGGGAGAGGGCTAGGGTGAGGGCAAATTTAGATGATGAATATAAGCCTGTGTGGGAGCGGCGAGTTTGGTTTGCAGGTGCGCGATGAGCTGTCGATCGCCCTCTGTCCAAACTCTTGGCTGCTCGAACACAGAGCATTCCAGAATGCCAATCAGCGTATCGTTGAGATAGATCGGCGCGTGAACGAGTGCTCGATGCTGAAATTTCTCTCGCTCATAGGCGCGATCGACGACATCACTACCCGCCGTTTCAATATCGTCTACAAAAACGGCTAGAGGAGTACGCAGCGCGATCGTCATCAGCGGATCTTGCGGTGCAGTTGGATCTTCCAGCCAGTCAGCACCCAGCCAGTCAGCTTCCCGACCGTCCCGCGCCCAACAGTGCGTGATTTTTCCCTGCCCTGTTGTGGGTTCTCGCAAATAGAGAAAGCAACGATCGCACGGCAACATTGCCCCTAATGCTGGCATCAATGCCGTCAAGAAGCTGTCTGGCTCTACGTCATTTTCAAATAACTGGATTAACACGTCCGGCAAAGGCTCAGCCATGCTTTCTTTCATCACGAGACAGCCTCCTTCGGCAGCACCTCTCCCGGACAACCCGGTTGACGCTTTGCTTCCAAGTAGTCTGCCATAATTTGCTGGTAGCGATCGCGCCCAAACGTAGCGTAGTGACCGGGATAGACTGTTTCGATCGGCAGCTTCTGCAAGCGCTCATAGGTCGAGATGTAGGTGGGAATGTCGCTTCCGGGTAGTTGGTCGAGCAATTCGCCATCGTAAATAACATCGCCGGAAAAGAGTTCCTGGTTTTTGGCATCGTAGAGGGCAATGCAGCCAGGTGAATGTCCTGGTAGATGGAGCACTTCAAAGGCACGATCGCCCAGATCCAGCACGTCGCCTTCCTGCAAAAGCTGCGTGGGTTCGGCACTGTGGAGCGTATACTGCATTGCCGTGAAGCCTGCATAGGGCAATTGCTCGAAGTGCTCATCCAGTACAAAGCCCAATGCTTGAGCGCACACAGCCGCGTGGTTATCGCCCAATCGCAGTGCCTCTGCTTCGGCGGGATGAATCGCCCTGTGTTCAAATTCGTGCAGTCCGCCTGCATGGTCGAAGTGAATGTGAGACGCGATCGCCAGCAGTGGCTTATCAATCAACGCCGCAATATGCTGTCGCAAACTTGCTACGCCTAAGCCTGTGTCGATGAGCAAATCCTGCTTCTGCCCTTTGATGAGCCACAGATTCGCTCGGTTCCATGCCCAATAGTGTATTTCGCCGATGCAGTAGAGTCCCGGATTAATTTGGCGCGTCGCAAACCAGCGATCGCAGACAGGTTTGGATTTCAGCACGGTTAGAAGTCTTTGTGCAAAACCATATTATGCCCTTATAACCAAAGGTATGCGCGACGAGAACAGGTAAGTCAGCTCCTATCACACCCTTTAAAGCAACAACGATTCAGGCACACCCGACGTAGGTAACTTTTGCAACTGACGATCGCATTAATCAGCGATGCCTCTACAGAAAAACTGTCAGGCGATACAATAGGATTGCTCGGTAGCACAATCGCACTATCAGGCGATACAAAAGGATTGCAACCTGACACACTAGCCTGATCCAGGCGGCACAAAAGGATTGTGACCTGCAACAATGGCATTGTCCAGGCAGCACAAAAGAATTGTGACCCGCTACAAAAGGATTGTCGGGTGACACAATCGCATTGCCAGGCGATACAAAAGGATTGCGACCCAACACAATGGCATTGTTAGAGAACACAATGGCATTGTCAGAGAACACCATGGCATTGTTCAGGCGACACTTGTAGGGGCATAGCATTGCCGTGACCCTACAAGCGATTGGATCTGTAGCTGTCAGGCTTTAAATCGGTATAAGCTGTGTCAGCCAATCAAGGTATACGCTATTTTTGTAGAGAAGCGTAGAACAACTGAGTCATGGCGGTCTTACAGCCTTAACGCAACGAATGGACGATCGCCGCTTAGAACCGATTCTCGCCTGGTTTGCACAGCAAGGCTGGCAGCCGTTAGCGTTTCAGGTGGAAACCTGGCAGGCATATTTGGCGGGTCAGAGCGGCATGATTCAGGTGCCAACGGGTTCTGGCAAAACCTATGCGGCGGTGATGGGAGCGATCGCCGCCATTTTAGAAACGCCGGGAATCGGACTGCAACTGCTGTACATTACACCGCTACGAGCGCTATCACGGGATATTGAGCAAGCAATTCGACGACCGATCGACGAAATGGGCTGGAATTTACGGGTGGAATCGCGCACCGGAGACACCAGCGCGTCTAAAAAGACCCGGCAACTCAAGAACATGCCGGATATTCTCATTACCACGCCCGAATCGCTGGCGCTGATGTTGTCGTACAAAGATGCTGCTACACGGTTCAAGTCCCTCCAGGCAGTCATTTTGGACGAGTGGCACGAACTGCTTAGCTCTAAACGCGGTACGCAAACAGAGTTATGTCTCTCGCATCTCCGGGGGCTACAGCCCAACCTGCAAACCTGGGCAATTTCGGCAACGTTAGGCAATGTGGAAGAAGCGGCACAGGTGGCGATCGGTCTCAACCAGCAACCCGTCATCGTGCGATCGAACCTGAATCGCCAAACCATCATCAAGAGTGTCTTGCCAACGTCCGTCGATACGTTTCCCTGGGCAGGGCATCTGGGATTGAGGCTGTATGAGGAACTGGTCGAGGCATTAGATATCAATATATCTACGCTTATTTTCACCAACACGCGCTCCCAGGCGGAACGGTGGTATCAGGCGCTCACCTTCGCGCTGCCAGATGACATCGATCGCATTGCGTTGCATCACGGTTCCATCTCTGTTGTAGAACGGGAAGCGATCGAAGCGGGACTCAAAGCAGGTGACATCAAATGGGTTGTGTGTACTTCATCGCTGGATTTGGGCGTGGATTTTCAACCTGTTGAGCAGGTCGTCCAAATTGGCAGCGCGAAGAATCTTGCCCGGTTATTGCAACGAGCAGGGCGATCGGCACACGTCCCCGAAGGCACCTCCGAAATTTTGTTTCTGCCTACCAATGCGCTAGAACTCCTCGAAATTTCTGCGTTTCGCAATGGTTTGAAAGCAGGCGATATTGAAGCACGACGATCGCTCCACAAACCCTATGATGTGCTAATTCAACACTTAATTACACTCGCTTGTGGCGATGGCTTTACAGTTACAGAAACACTTGGTGATATCAGACAATCTGCTTCCTACGCTGCTTTAACCGATGAAGAATTTGTGTGGATACTGGAGTTTATCATTCAAGGTGGCAAGTGTTTGAGCGCCTATCCCAACTACAAAAAAGTGATTTTGGAGGGCGATCGCTACGTTATAGCCAATCCGCAAATTGCTCGTATGCATCGTATGAGCATTGGCACGATTACATCCAATCAAGCGGTGCGAGTACGCTACATGAATCAGAAAGATATCGGCACCGTTGAAGAAGGCTTTGCCTCTAAACTTAAGAAAGGAGATGTCTTCTTTTTTGCTGGGAAACAGCTTGAGTTTTTCATGATGAAAGATATGACGGTTTATGTGAAAGGCACTAAGAAAACGTCAACCGTCACCCCGATCTGGACAGGCGGAAATCTGTCGATTTCAGACTCGTTGAGTACGCATTTAAGGAGTGAAATTGCCTGTGTCAAGCAAAAGGCGGCGCTAAATCGTGAACTCGAATGTATTGCACCGATTCTGTTAGCGCAGGCACGAATATCCTACTTGCCATCTCCCGGTGAACTGCTTATTGAAATCTGTAAGACGCGCGAAGGTCAGCATTTGTACGTCTTTCCCTTTGAAGGGCGCTTTGTCCATGAAGGGTTAGGTTTTCTGTGGGGCTATCGTTTTGCCAACCAGCAAAAGACAACTTTAACGATTTCAGTCAACGACTATGGCTTTGAGATTTTAGCACCCGCTGACTATCCCTTCAAAGACTTATTTTCGTCACAGTTTTTTGCGTCGGATGCACTTGAGGATGAGCTGAAGGCAAGCATTAATATCTCAGAGCTAACCAGTCGTAAGTTTCGTGGCATCGCTCAAGTAGCAGGACTTGTTTTTCAAGGCTATCCATCTGCAAAGAAAACGTCGGGTCAACTACAGGTAAGCTCTTCACTGATTTACGAAGTTTTTTCTAAGTATGAGCCGGATAATCTGTTATTGAAACAGGCAGAGCAGGAAGTATTAAATCAACAGCTTGAAGCACACCGATTAGCTAAAACGCTCGATCGCCTAAACACCTTAATGACGATCTGGCAAGAAACCAAGCGACCGTCACCCTTTGCCTTTCCATTGCTCATTGAGCGACTCAGCTCACGGTTGTCAAATGAAGGCTTGTTAGATCGTATTGAGCGTTTGAAAAAACAGTGGGAAAAGAAATAATGCAAATCACTGTTTTAGGAACCGAACTGCAATTATTGCCAGAAAAAGCGATCTATGTTGAGCATCTGCAAATGCTGCTTGTTTCCGATGTGCATTTGGGGAAATCTGAAACGTTTCAGGCAGCAGGTATTCCCATTTCCAATCGAGTGAATCAAGACTCGCTCGATCGCTTGCAAGCTCTCTGCCTCAAAATGCAGCCAAAGACCTTAATCATCTTGGGCGATCTGTTTCATTCTCGCTTTTCTCTCGTCAAAGAGGTGTTGGATGGCTGGTCACGTTTTTTAGATGCGATCGATCTAGAGGTCAAGCTCATCATCGGCAATCACGATCGCGCCCTCATCAATAGCCTCAGCCAGCTTTCCATCACCTGTTTTACCGATGCTCTCCAGTGCGATCGTCTTTTACTGAGTCATGAGCCATGTTCGCAGCCAAAAGCACTGAATATCTGTGGTCACATCCATCCCTGTGTGCGGCTCAGGACAAAATTGGACAACCTGCGTCTGCCGTGTTTTTACCTGGAACAGCAACAAAAGCGCCTCGTACTGCCCTCATTTGGAGCCTTTACAGGTGGCTACGAAGTTGAGCTGAAGCCCGGTTCAACTGCCTATGTCATTGCTGAAAATACAGTCGTAGCGTTTGAGGGTTAGCGTAAGTCTGTAACAGAAACACGCTTGTACGAAAGGGTTATAGCAACAAAGCGAGACCGTAGCCACAACTATCTTTTCCACACTCATCAAAGCGCCAATTGAGTGAGGATAGTACTTACGCTGTCGAAACGGGAAAGTGCGTAGCGTTCACCGATTAGGCTTTTCAGGTAGTAATCCCAACTGTTTGAGGGTGTCGGTATCGTAATTGGCTTGTCGCCAGTATCGGGCTTCTTTAATTTGCGCTGTTGCAGTGCCAATTGTGCTCCTGAGGTTAGCGTTTTGGAAGTTAGCACCATAGAGGTAGGCAGAGAGAAGGTTAGCACCATAAAGACTGGCAGAGAAGAGATTAGCACTGTGGAGACTGGCAAAGAAAAGATCGGCTCTATAGAGGTCGGCACCATTAAGGTTGGCGTTGAACAGGTTAGCATAGCCGAGGTTAGCACGATTGAGGTCAGCTCTATAAAGGTTGGCAGCACTGAGGTTGGCGTTGAAGAGGGTGACACTGCTAAGATTAGCGCTGCTAAGATTGGCGTTGCTAAGATTGGCGCTGCTAAGATTGGCGCTGCTGAGATTGGCACTGCTGAGATTGGCACCTTGAAGGTCAGCATTGTTGAGCTTGGTATTGCTGAGATTGGCACTGCTGAGATTGGCACCTTGAAGGTCAGCACGGTTAAGGTCGGTGTTGGTTAAGTTCAACTTTTGCTCCTCTGGATGATTTGTCACTTTTCGTCGCCCAATTACTGTTAGTGCCGATTGCACGTCAGTTGGAATGAGCTTTAGCTTTTTGTCCTTCGATGACCTATTCCTAACAAAAGCTGTCAACACTTCCATAACCGTCCTGTAATCTTTAGGTGAATCGTTCGCAATTCGCTCCAGCGAGAGGATCGCACCAATTCGAACATCGATCTCCTTACTCCCTAAGTGTTCCACAGCCTTCGCAGAGCGGTCAGTAACGAGCTTTTCATTGTTGAGTTGTCGTTCTTCTTGTGCTGCTTCTAGTTGCGCTTGACCAGTGCGATATGTAAGGTATAACCCCAATCCCGCAAGGAATGTCGCCAACACACCAAATGCCGAAATCATGACCTTTACCACGTCCAAAGCGGCACTTGGTGTCTCAGCAGTAAAGGCTAGTCGTAACAACCGCTTAATTTTCCAAAAGGGCGATCGCTCTCGTTGCAGTGCCTCAATTGCCGCCTGCCAATGTTCTTCGGCTGAACGTTCAGGCTGAGCTTGCCAGAGGGCATACGCACGATCGCGGATTTGCTCGTCTGTAAAGGGAAGGAGCTTGGGTTTAAAAGAGCGTTTCAGTCTCTGCACTCGCGTGACTCGATATTTCGTCACCGCAAATTTAGCCTAAATCAGTTACGTTGCGTGGACAATGTCTGAGTTTCAACGCAAGAATTTTGCTGGCAGCCAACATACTTTCGCTAACCCTGTCTTAGCGATCGCCTAACGGAACATGCTGCTCACAGAGGTATCTTCGTGGATGCGCCAGATGGTTTCGCCCAGCAAATTGGCGACGGAAAGCACCGTGAGTTGTGGGAAGCGATCGCCATCTGGAATGGGGATCGTATTCGTCACAATTACCTCTTCAAAGAGACCGTTAGAGAGGCGTTCGATCGCGGGTGGTGAAAAGACGGCATGGGTAGCACAGGCGTAGACTTGCCGTGCGCCTTCCTGCTTCAAGAGCCGTGCGCCTTCAATAATCGTGCCTGCGGTGTCGATCATGTCATCAACCAGGACGGCAGTTTTACCAGACACATCACCGATCAGATTCATCACTTCTGCCACATTGTGAGCCTGTCGCCGCTTATCAATAATCGCCAGTGGCGCATCATCCAGCTTTTTGGCAAACGCTCGTGCCCGTGCTACGCCACCCACATCGGGCGAAACAACAACCAGATCAGACAGTTGCTTGCTCGAAAGATAATCGATCAGCGTCGGCGAACCGTACACATGATCGAGCGGAATATCAAAATAGCCCTGAATCTGCGCTGAGTGTAAATCCATTGCCAATACCCGATTGGCACCTGCCTGCGTAATCAGGTTTGCTACCAGCTTGGCGCTGATCGACTCTCGCCCTGCTGTTTTACGATCTGCCCTGGCATAGCCGTAATACGGCATCACTGCTGTAATCTGCCGTGCCGATGCGCGACGACAGGCATCGATCATAATCAGCAGTTCCATAATGTTGTCATTCACCGGACGGCACGTTGGTTGCAGCAAGTACACATCACAACCCCGGATCGATTCCTGGATTTGAATGTAGAGCTCGCCATCAGCAAACCGCTTTCGCACCATAGGGCTAAGATCCATGCCCAGATAGCGTGCAACCTCCTTGGAGAGAGGCATATTGGCTGAACCAGAGAGGAGCCGTAACCGATTTTGGTCACTAAGAGACGGCAGAGCAGCTTGAGGAGTAAGAGTTGCAGAGCGGATCACGGCGTATCCTCGAACGTAGTCATCGCAATATTACCATTCGGATTTGAAAACGGACTTCAGGATATACCCTTGGAAAAGTGACGTACAGCGTTCCAAAAAGTCAGGCGAACGAGAAGGGCTTGAGAGAGCTTACGATCGTACACTAACCTGATTCAACCAGTGCAAAAACGCTTAGCCTGAACCATTGTCACCCACTCAGCAGACAGTTAAAGTCGCCTACTCTATAGCTCCCTATTTTCCATTGATCTAAAAAAAATAAATCAGTGGATTTACACAAAACACCATTACGATTTTATGCAATGTGCACGTACTGTTGACAACCGCCGATCGTCCTCACCCAACTGGTGCGCTGATACAGTCACATTAATCGCTTCATCAAGCCTCACTAGCACACAAAGGAACAAAAGCATGAGTTTGAAAGATCGCATTGGCGAAGATATTAAAACCGCCATGAAAGCAAAAGACAAAGTGCGGCTAGAAACCGTGCGGAGTATCAAAAAAGTCATTCTAGAAAAGGAATCCAGCGTTCGTCCGTTGGGGCAAGAAAGCTTGACAGAGGCGCAGGAAATCGAAGTGCTGGTGCAGTTGGCAAAGCAGCGACGAGATTCGATCGCCCAATATCAGCAGGCGAACCGCGCCGATTTAGCCGATCAGGAAGCTCAGGAATTGGCGATTCTGGAAGAGTATCTACCCAAGCAACTGTCAGATGAGGAGATTGCCACTGCTATTGATCAAATCATTGCTCAAGTAGGTGCTACGTCTGCGAAAGACATGGGTAAGGTCATGAGTCCAGTCATGCAGCAGCTTAAAGGCAAGGCAGATGGCAAAAAAGTACAAGATCTGGTGAAAGCGAAGTTGGGTGGTTGACACTCACGGTCGATCGCCACACCTTGTCTGCCAGAATAAGAGAGCTAGACGCTAGAAAGATTCCGCTATGCGACCACCGATCCCTATTGGCACCACATTACAGAACCGTTACCGCATCCTCAGCGTCTTGGGTCAAGGAGGGTTTGGTCGCACCTACCTGGCAGAAGACCAGGGGCGGTTTAACGAACTCTGCGCGCTAAAAGAACTGATCCCAGCACAGGGAGGCGCTTATGCCCTGGACAAGTCTAAAGAACTCTTCCAGCGAGAAGCGCAAATTCTCTACCAAATTCAGCATCCCCAAATTCCTCAGTTTCGAGCCACGTTTGAGGAAGACCAACGTCTGTTCTTAGTCCAGGATTACGTGGAAGGACAAACCTATCGAGCGTTGTTAGAGCAGCGTCAGGTGCAGGGGGTAGCGTTTTCAGAACCAGAGGTGTTGCAACTCATGCGGCAGCTTTTGCCAGTGCTGGCTCACATCCATAGCAAAGGCATTATCCACCGCGACATTGCCCCAGACAACATCATGCTACGGCAACAGGATGGCAAACCCGTCTTAATTGACTTCGGTGTGGTGAAAGAATTAGCGACACGGTTTCAATCGCCGAACCTGACGGCACAGAATACGACAGTTGGTAAGCCAGGGTTTGCGCCCAGTGAACAGATGCAGTCGGGACGGGCGTATCCTAGCAGCGACTTGTACTCGCTGGCAGTAACCGCCGTTGTACTGCTAACGGGACGAGAGCCACAAACCTTGCTGGATGATGCGACGCTGACCTGGTACTGGCAGCGCTGGGTAACGGTCACTCCAGGCTTTGCCCAGGTTCTTAACAAAATGCTGAGCTATCGTCCAGACGATCGCTTTCAGTCAGTTGCCGAAGTGGTGCAGGCACTCCAGGCACCCACACCTGCTGCCTCTACGCCGCCTCCCTACCAGCCACCCGCTCAGACAGCCGTACCATCGACTCCAAACGTTTCCCACATGGCAACGATGGCGGTCGGACGACAGCCCGATCCGCTGCCAGTGACTGCAAGCCCCAGTCGGAACGTGCCGATCGTGCCTGCGCCTCGTAGCTCCGTTTGGGACGATCCATTAGCGGTGGTTGCGATCGGGCTAGGGTTAGTAGTGCTCACAGGTGTTGGCACCTGGGCAGTCGTGCGGGCAGTGCTTAACAACCAGCCCACGCCATCGCCTACGCCGACGCTGACTACATCATTCAGCCCAACTCCGACGTTCTCGCCGACGCTCACACCAACACCGAAACCCACGAATGAGCCTGTCGCCTACAGCCAAACGCTCGATATCAGCCCTGATACAAAGGTGACCAAAACAGGTACGCTGCGATCGAACGAAACCGTCAATTACATTCTCGCTGGCGAACAGGGACAGCAGTTAAGCGCTGTTATTTCAGGTGAAGGGATGCTGATGTCCTTGCTGGGTCCCGATCGACAGCCTCTGAGTGGTCAGTCTAGTCGGGTTTCGCTCTGGCAAGGGACGCTGCCTTACACAGGTAACTACTACATTCAACTTAGCCCAGTCAAAGGGCTGGACAGGAGCGACTATCGGCTGGATGTCAACCTCAGACGCGCTGCCACTCCCACCCCAACGCCAACCGAAACAACACCATCGCCCAGTCCATCACCAGCAACACCAACGGTTCAACGTCACCGTGTGCGCTTTGAGTCTGGGCAAACGGCAACAACCGTGAGCGATCGTGCCACCCCCCAGCTCATTCACCGCTATCTGCTCAGAGCAACGGAAGGACAGATCTTCAAAGCTGCGGTGCGTGATGGTTCCGTCACGCTCAATATTTCCACCCCCGATGGGCAACCGATTCAGGCGGCATCCAACGTCCTGTCGTGGGAAGATCAGTTGCCCATGAGCGGTACCTACCAGGTTGATGTCATCGCAGCTCAGGACACAAATTTCAGCCTGGATATTAGTATTCGGAACTAGAATAGTTACTGGTTGTTAGTTTTTGGTTGTTAGACGATGTCCGTCTGTAAGCGGGCGATCGACCCATCATTGACGGTCTTGCTAATGCCACTCAGCCTATCTCATTCTTTTCATGCCTGACTAATAGCCAATAACTAACAACTAACAACTCTTGAACGCTCTACTCATTACTGCGACCGATACCAACGCGGGTAAGACTGTCTTAACAACAGCGCTAGCAGCCTACTTGCAAACCTACTGTGCCGACCAAACATGGAGCATTCTCAAGCCCATCCAAACGGGCGTTGGCGACGGCGAACTCTACAGCAGACTGTTTGCGCTCTCTCTAGATGCAGTCACCCCGTTACGCTTTGACGCGCCTCTTGCTCCACCATTGGCAGCCGCACAAGAAGGACGGCGTGTTGAAATCGAGTACGCCTGGCAAGCCTTTGAAACCATGCGGCAGCAATACGATTGGGTGCTGGTGGAGGCGCTGGGCGGGTTGGGTTCGCCGATAACGCACGAAACTACGGTGGCAGATTTGGCGTGGGACTGGCATTTGTCAGCCGTTTTAGTTGTGCCTGTAAAGTTGGGCGCGATCGGGCAGGCGGTTGCTAACGTGGCGCTGGCTCGTCAATCTCGCGTTCATCTCAAAGGCATTGTGCTTAACTGTGTTGAGCCTTGCACACCGGAAGAAATTGAGCAGTGGGCATCGGCTGATCTGATCCAGTCCCTGACCCATACCCCTATTTTGGGAGTGATGCCTCATTTGGCTGACCCAACTGATATGGCTCAACTGGCTCAAGTCGCTTCAAATCTGATGATAGAACGTTTGATCGCTGTTCCACTCAAGTCAACTAGAGCTTGAGCGCAGAGCATTAAGGGACGATGCGCTGATCGAGGTTTGTCAAACCCGTTGTCGCTCCTGGTTTAAAAACCAATGCCTGGATGTTGGCATCCTTGTAGCGATCGAGACCAAGATTCACTCTGATGCTGAGAGGTACAGCATTCGTGGGTACTGTCACAAAGCCCAAACGCTTGTAAAATGCTAGGCGGTGGGGCTGGCTGGCTAAATAGAGTGGCAGTGACGCTTCTTGAGTCAGCCGTTGCACTAAACAAGACCCGTAGCCCTGACCACGCCATGCAGCATCGACCTGCACGAGATATGCTTCAGAATGAGTGCTGTACTTAAAAAGCTTGGCACAACCGATGACTTTGCCACCAGACTCAACGACCCAGAAATTCGCTAGAGTTCTATCACTCCACTGATGAGCTTGCAGTGCCAGCACAAACAGGATGGTCAAAGCAATGGCGTGGGAGTAGAAACCATGTCGTATCAGCGCGAGCAAGAGACCCGCAGTGATTGCGATCGCCACGGGACTCTGGTAAAAAAGTGGACGTAGCCATTGCGCTCTACCAGGCTTCAGCGATCGATAAAATTTGTCTACTAGCGGCTCAATCGCTTTGCGATCGCCTACTTGAGCCGGACGAATCAAACATTGGGGCGATCGAGAAGAATGCAGTGTCATAGAAAAATGGCGATCGCTCGTTAAAGACCTTGCCTAAAGTCGCTAAAGTAGATCTATTGCAGTTGGCAATCCCTTTCAGGATGCCCAAGGTTTCTTCGAGAGGCACACGCTATGGTTTCGACCCCGTTATCCCCCCATCCTGTTGACACGTCTCGCATTCGCGCCACGATTCAGGCATTGCAGCCAGAGCTGGTCGAGTGGCGCAGACAACTCCATCAAAAACCAGAGCTAGGCTTTCGTGAGCAGCTAACGGCAGCCTTTATTGCCCAAAAGCTAGAAGCGTGGGGCATTGAGCACCAAACAGGCATCGCTCAAACGGGGATCGTTGCCATCATTCGAGGCACACGTCCGGGTGCGGTACTGGGCATTCGTGCTGATATGGATGCGTTGCCCATTCAAGAAGAAAATACCGTTGCCTATAAATCGCAGCATGACGGCATTATGCACGCCTGTGGTCATGATGGACACGTCACGATCGCCCTCGGTACTGCCTACTACCTATCGCAACACCGAGACGCTTTCGCTGGTACAGTCAAAATTATTTTTCAACCAGCAGAAGAAGGACCCGGCGGAGCCAAGCCCATGATCGAGGCTGGTGTCCTCAAAAATCCAGATGTGGATGCCATCATCGGTTTGCACCTGTGGAATAACCTGCCGTTGGGCACGATCGGCGTTCGTAGTGGCGCACTGATGGCGGCTGTAGAACTGTTTAACTGCACCATTTTGGGTAAAGGTGGACATGGTGCCATCCCGCAACAGACGATCGATTCCATCGTGGTTGCCTCGCAGGTTGTGATGGCACTTCAAACGATCGTGGCACGCAATGTAGACCCGATTGAATCCGCAGTGGTAACAGTGGGCAAATTGCACGCTGGTACAGCGCACAACGTCATCGCTGCCACGGCTCAGATGAGTGGCACCGTCCGCTATTTCAACCCTCAATTTCAAGGCTTCTTTAAACAGCGAATGGAACAAATTGTGAGCGGCATCTGTCAAAGCCACGGCGCGGACTATACGCTGGAATACTACAGCTTGTATCCACCTGTTATTAATGATGAGCGCATGGCAAGCCTGATACGATCGGTCGCTGAAACTGTCATTGAGTCACCGCTCGGCGTTGTGCCCCAGTGCCAAACAATGGGTGGCGAAGATATGTCCTTTTTTCTTCAAGAAGTCCCTGGCTGCTATTTCTTTCTCGGTTCTGCCAACGCCGATAAAAACCTGGCGTATCCACACCATCATCCCCGGTTTAACTTTGACGAAACGGCTTTAGGGATGGGCGTTGAAATCTTTGTCCGCTGCGTGGAGCAGTACTGCCGCTAAGTCTGATTGAGGTGCGATCGACTGCATTCAAGCAAATAACATCTCATTACTCTGTCAGATTCCTGTTTCTTGCTTCAGAGGATGCCTCAAAAGTCTAAGCTCTTGTAGCTTTGGCGACTGAATACTCCTACTCCTTTGGAGAAGGCTTCGCCAACGGAGACGCTACGCGTTTCTTGGATGCCGAAGGCTTTACGCGGCTACACAAACTAAACCCGCCGCCGCAGGTTGCCAAAACCTTTCGTTTCAATAGTCCGCGTCGGCGAATTTTGTTTACGTAGTCGCGGTTTTAACTGCCAGATGCTTTTCAAATAACCTCTTAAACTTGCATTACATCTTGAGCACTGCCAATTGGAGGATAAGGTAGAGCCATTTTGTTTTTCATACGTTTTTAACACCCTTCAATCACGCTTGTTCTAGCTGTTAAAGCTAACCAACTTCCACTCAATGTTTGAGATAAACAGGAGTTAAACATGGCGAAGCTAGGACAAGTTCATGTCAGTCATATTCAGAAAGCTAAAAGCTTTTTGGATGAAATTCTTGTAGGAGATGCTAGTAACAATGTTCTGAATGGAGAGAATGGAAACGATATAATCCTGGGAAACTTTGGAGACGACATTATTTCTAGTGGTCAAGGAATTGATGTCCTTATCGGTGGACAGGGAGACGATCAATTATTTGGTGAAAAAGGTGATGACGTTCTGTTTGGCGACGAGGGCAACGATCAAATGGATGTTTCCAATGCCATCATTGTTTGTAACGTTGCAACAGTCTATTTTGTTGCGATCGCTTCAATCTCAATTAAAGTGCCAGGATACGTTGCCAACATGGGCAATGGAACGATCGTGCTTGCTGGGAAAAACTCAGCATCCCATTCATCGATCGCGACTTTAATCAAAATATCTTTTTTAATAGGCTCAAACTCAGCAATATAAATAGTCAGTTTGATAATGTCTTCAAAGGCGAGATTGCTCGCCTGTAGCGCAATTTTCACATTCTTGAACGTCTGTCTTACCTGTTGCTCAAAGTCTGTTGAGACTAACTTTCCTGCCAGATCAGAAGCCCACTGACCAGAGACGAAAACAATTTCTGCGTTGGCAGGCGCTTTCCCAATATGTGAAAACCCGTTCTGCACAGGATTAAAGAGGGTGGTGGGATTGATAAAGGTGTTTTTTCCTTGTTGCATAATGATTAGACAATGGGTACTTTGAGCTTGCGTGGTCAGCGTATCATAAGCACATTTAGACTTACGGTAATATAGCAAAAGTAATCGCTTGCGTCAGTTCTAATTTGTTGGGGTAATACCTTAAATTAAGGGATACAGATTTGGTGGAGGTGGCTAGTCATGGTTGTCTGTAGCATGATGATCTTTAGCCTCGGTATGGTTATCGCGCCCAATCTCATACCGCAGTTCTTTAACATCTGGTTTTCTCATCTTCTCAAGCTCACACCGCCTTTAGTGACGCAGCAACTTTCTACATCAAATTTGTCTACGGGCTGCTGGGAGACAGGGTAAACGCATCTAACATGAGGTTTGAGTCATTAGGGTAGGATGCAGGCTTATCCCAGCGGCACTTCTGCCCTGGATATCCATGTTCGCGCGAAAGTCGTAGATCTGATGGTTGTGTGAACGCAGAATACTGGCACAGGGTAGCGTCACTCGCATCCCATTCTGGCGCATATAGGTAATACCATTTCACTAAACTGTGGCTACACAGGCAAGCTTCGGCTGGCGGTCAGCGGTCAGCGGTCAGCGGTCAGCGGTCAGCGGTCAGCGGTCAGCGGTCAGCAGCAAAAACGAATCTGTAGGGCGATTTTATAGAATTGGTATAACATCCACTTCGTATACGGCTGAGTTACCAGCTTCACCTAACCATAGTCCTGTATTCTCGTGGTGCATTGTCTGGATCGTTGCAAAAAGCTGAGCCGGGGCATCCCGAACGGTCTGCTTGCCTTCCGCTGGCGGTTGGTTGCTAAACCGGAACTTACCATCATTGGTAAGGTGAGCGGCGATCGCATCAGCGTCTAGCGTATCCACCGTTTGAAGTAATGGCAAACCCATTCAGCATCCATTGCTTTACCTCTTAATGGATGGCTAGTGAATACCCTGTTGTTCCATTGCCCGCTGTACCCCTTCGTCTTCTGCCTCACCCGAAGTAGCCTTAGCGATCGTTTGGCAAAAGTATACCAATCGTCGGCACTGCCAGCGTTCTTAAGGGTTGTGAGAGACACTGTTGCCTTACCAAACCCGTGAAGAATGCGGTGCGTTCTATAGTCTGTAAGAATGATTAGGCACCAAATCCAATCGGTTTTGATGGAGTCTGTTTGCTTCTTGAGGGCTGCGAGAGGTTATTTCGCTTTAGGTGCAGCCGCATTGCCTACATACATACCTCTTGCTGGACTCTGCCACTTGCCCTTGGTTTTGCCGACCGAGAGGATGTTGCTAAGGGAACTCTTGGCTCGATCGTACGCCTCGCCTGGTAAGCCGTGATACAGCTCAGCCATAATAGCGTCTGTATTCAATGGCTCTTTGGCACTCTCTAAAATTTCACCCACTGACTCAGTCATTGATTTATTTTGAAAGTTAGTCTGCAAAAACGTTTGAAACCCGGATAGGGATGCTTTACTTCCATCACTGCTTGATGGGATCGATCGCGCTGGCTTCTCTGTTTTAGCTGCGCTAGTTTTTCCAACAGTAGGCAGTTTGGTAGCATCACGCTTTGACTGTGAGGGCTTGCTTTGTTGCCGTTGCTTAGTCCGCTTTGGTGGTGGAGAACTAACAGTCGAAGCGGCGGTATTGGCAGCGAGATGATTGCTATTTGCAGCAACTGTTGTCCGATCGAGCGGTGATACCGTCGTACTAACTGCGTTGAATGGTACGTCTTCCATAGCAGCATTGACGTTGTTACTGGCGGTGAGATTTGGTGTAGAAGTGGTATGAGGCGCTAATCCCAGTCCTGCCGCCTCTAACAGTAACGTCTCAATACCTTGAAGTTGAAGTGTTTTTTGCTGGATTTGCTCGTTGATCTGTTGCAGTTCGTGGCTCAAGTGTTCTTTTACTTTCTGCAATGATGCCACAAAGGTGCTCGCTTCATCTTTAGCCAATGTTTGCAGGTAAGAATGAGAATTAGCCACAACAAAATCCTTATTAGTTAATGCTTTTGATTTTACTCCACACTTCCATCTGCGACACATTAATCGGTCAATGACTTCGTAAGGCTTTACACCATTACGAAAAGCGGATTGGCGCTACGTTTCTATTGTTGGTGCAGCGATCGCTCAATCGTTTTGCAGTGTTTCTTACGATCATAAACTGCTGATATAGCGGTTCCTCATCCAGTGAAGTACAGTCGCAAAGAGGCAGAAGGCAGAGGGCAGAGGGCAGAAGTTAAAGAGCACGGTGGCTTTCCTTCTGCCTTAAAACCTCAGCCCTTGTACTGCATTCTTATGGGAACCGCTATATAGCTGCTTAACTCAGTCATGAACTTAACTCAGTCATGAAAAAGATGCAGTGATTAAAGCGATCAACTGTCAGCGGTGATTGCAGGCTCGACCACTGAGCTAGACTACAGGCTACTTTTCTTCAACACGTATTGGGGCTTGACTCGGTAAGCTCGATCGACCTCTCCGTTTAGAAGAAGATTTTGCCATTCACAGGTGACTCGCCTAATCTTTCCATGCTTTTTTTACTATGGCTATTAATTGACTGGGCATTCCATCAGTGACCAACTGTTTCATAACGGCACATCAAGGCATACCTGCACCTGAGCAGACGTTATGATGCCGCTAAGCGTCTTAATCGCGCAGTCTTGACCCAGTTGTCGTAACAGAACTCAACAAAATGTGTGATGATGGAAGCAGCTTGAGATTGAACGAATGTCAGCTACCACTTTCTATTCCTGAGCTATGCCTCAACCATCCCCACAAGCTCTGTTGCTGGTAGACGGTTATAACGTCGTTGGTTTGTGGGCTGACCTCCGGCAAGTGCGCGATCGCGCTGGGTTAGAACCTGCCCGCCGCCATTTGATTGAAGCACTCACGGGCTATAGTGCTTTTCAGGGCTTTGACACTCAAATTGTGTTTGACTCTCAATATCGAGAGACTGGCAGTAACCGCGAAGTTGTCACGCCTAACCTATCCGTTCGCTACACAGATTTTGGGCAAACGGCAGATACGTACATTGAGAAAGCGTGCGCTGACTTTCGATACGACATGCGTAAGTTTCAGCAGCGGTTAATTGTGGCAACGTCCGATCGGGCGCAACAGCTAACGGTAGTCGGTTATGGGGCAGAGTGGATGTCAGCCGAACGCCTAGGATTAGAGGTCGCGTCTATTGATCGACAAGTCCAACGTCAGCAAAAAAAGTCTAAAAAGCCGTCAACTCGCTTTCTCGCTCATGCGCTTGATCCGGCGGCACAACAGCGTCTGGCAAAGCTACGCTTTGGGAAGCATCAGCCTTGAAAGGGCACGGTGAGCGGGGGCAGGAGCAAGGAAGCTGTTGAATACGCTAGTGTCTTAATTGGACAGATTGACAAAAACTCTAGCTGGACGCTTGTCAAAGTGGTCAAATTGTCGGTACTATGGGATTCGCAACGTAGAGCATTCCTCAGTAGCTCAGTGGTAGAGCGATCGACTGTTAATCGATTGGTCGCAAGTTCGAATCTTGCCTGGGGAGTTAAAAGTAGTTGTTAGGCTCTAGTTATTAGTTGTTAGAGGGATTAGACTGCGAAATCATGTCTAAGAACCAGCAACTATCAGCTAACAACTTTGATTGGACAGCGCATTGGTCGCTTGATCCGTCGATTACATTTTTGAATCATGGTTCGTTTGGAGCTTGCCCTTTACCTGTGTTGAACGCACAGCAGCAATGGAGAGCACGGATGGAGCAACAGCCGCTCCAATTTTTCGGGCGGGATCTGGAGGCGCTACTGGATCAGGCGCGTGTTGAGCTAGGGGCATTTGTCGGTGCAGATGGAGACGATTTAGCGTTTGTACCGAATGCAACCACTGCTGTAAACACAGTGCTGCGATCGCTTTTGTTGGAACCGGGCGACGAACTACTAACCACAAGCCAGGAGTACAATGCCTGTCGCAATGCGCTGAACTACGTAGCGGAGCGGCATGGCTTAAAGGTGGTGGTTGCAGAGGTTTCCTTTCCCATTGCTGCACCAGAGCAAGTGGTAGAAGCGATCGTCAGTTGCGTCACTGCCAAAACCCGACTGGCACTCATTGACCATATAGTCAGCCAGACCGGGCTGCTTTTTCCTCTGACTGAGCTGATTCAGGCACTGACTCACCGAGGCGTTGAGACGCTGGTAGACGGTGCTCATGCGCCGGGAATGGTGCCACTCAATCTACACGCCCTTGGCGCGACGTACTACACGGGCAACTGTCACAAATGGTTGTGTGCCCCGAAAGGCGCAGCTTTTTTATACGTGCAGCGCGATCGCCAAACTGCCATCCGCCCACTCACGATCAGTCACGGTGCGAACTCTCCCCGCACCGATCGCAGCCGCTTTCGCCTGGAGTTTGACTGGACTGGCACCGACGACCCAACCGCCTATTTGTGCATTCCAGAGGCAATCCGTTTTATGGGGTCGCTGCTACCGGGTGGATGGGATGATCTGATGGCAAACAATCATGCGCTGGCGATCGCGGGTCGTCAGGTGCTCTGCCAAACGCTCAAACTAACGCCACCCTGCCCTGACGCAATGCTTGGCTCACTGGCAGGAGTACCGTTACCTGATGGCAACCCTCAAGCGCTGCAGGATGCGTTGTTGGAGCAGTATCAGATTGAGGTGCCCATCGTACCTTACCCAACCACATCCAGTCGCCTGGTACGCATTTCGGCACAGCTTTACAATCACTTGGAGCAATATCAGTACCTGGCAACGGCGATCGCAGAGTTGCTGTATAAAGAAACCAGTCAAGCAGCAAATAAGTAATGTGACAGTGTAGGATGCCGTATCGCCGTTCCGTCATACCAGAAAAGCGTAGGTAGTGCGTCAGTCTAACGTGGGATTGGTAGAGTAGAAGTGGTCTACAACTGGAAGCCAGACGATGGAATGTCCTCTGTGCGGTCACGCTAAAGCCCATAAACATGGCAAAATGCCGAACGGTCATCAACGTTATCTCTGCCCCGCTTGCCATCAAACCTTTTCCGAATCCTTTGACAGTCTCTACTACCGTCGCCATATCAGTCCTGAACAAATTCGCCAATTGCTACAAGCGCCCAGTGAAGGCAGTAGTTTACGTGGCATTAGTCGTACCACTGGACATGCTTATAATACCGTTGTGAGCGTTGTTCGCGCTGCCAGTCAAAAAGCCCAACTGGTACATAATGGGGAAGTTCAAGCGGTGCAAACCGAGGCAATGAGTGCCGATGAGATGTGGTCATTCGTCTCAAAAAACAAAAGCAATGTTGTGCCCGAGAACAAGAGCAGGGAGACTGTTGGATTGGTCTCAGCCTTGCCTGCTCTAGTGGGTTAATGCTGGCAGTTCGCGTGGGCAAACACACGGATGCATTCATTGAGCAGTTGGTTATCAACACCGAAGGTAAAACAGCGTGCAAGCAATTCAATACGGACGACTGGGGCGGGTATGAACGAGTTTTGCCGTCTGACATGCAGCATCATATTGGCAAAGACAGAACGCAGCGATTAGAGCGAACCAACGGGATTGTCAGGCAACAAACCGGAAGATGGCATCGACGACAGAACAAATTTGGCAAGGTGTGGGAACAAACGAAAGTGACAACGCGGCTAGTAGTGACTTACTTCAACTGGATTTGGCAGCATAGTCGAGGCAAAACTACAGCGGCACAACGGGCAGGATTAACACCTCAACCGTGGCATTGGCACGATATTGCTATCTATCCCACATTAATTTAATGCACTACCAAAGCGTAGCGTAACGCATCCGACTCCAGGCTTTGATGCGTTACGGCTAGTGACTTTAGCGAAGCCATATCGTAGCTTGCTTCTCGAAGAGTAGACTTTACATATGGTGTTTATATACTTACCTCACCACAGTGCGCCCTCACCCTAGCCCTCTCCCACAGGAGAGGGAACAAGAACCAGCTCTAAGCCCCTCTCCCAGTAGGAGAGGGGTTGGGGGTGAGGGGTCGCTAGTTTGGTGTTTCAAATATATAAGTGCCTTACATATCCTACAAAATTCGGTGTTGTTGAATTCTTATTCCCCAATGCTGAAAGCTGACCGCTGACCGCTGACCGCTCAACTGAGGACTTCTACTGACCGCGATCTTGAAACAGTATGCTCTGTTCTTGCCTTCGCCACTTCTCGACTGAGAATTCCCTAAGCGCTCCCCGATTCACGCTTAAATAGATGAAGCCGTTTCGCTGTAATCGTTGACGTGACTGAATCGAACAAGCCGACTCGTTCTCTAGCAAGAGTCGCTGGGATCGTGGCGGTTGCCACCTTCATTAGCAAAATCTTTGGGCTAGTACGACAGCAGGCGATCGCGGCTGCATTTGGAGTCGGTCCTGCCTATGGCGCGTACAACTTTGCCTATGTCATTCCAGGGTTTTTGCTGATTTTGTTGGGCGGCATCAATGGTCCCTTCCACAGCGCGATCGTGAGCGTTCTGGCAAAGCGCAAGCAGAATGAAGTCGCGCCCATTATGGAAAGTATTACCACACTGGTTGTCGGCATTCTGCTGCTTGTGACGATCGGGCTTGTTATCTTTGCTGACCCGTTAGTGCATCTGGTTGCGCCAGGGCTGTACATCTCATCGGCACAGGCAGCAGCCCAAGGTATTGATACAGCAACGTACCAGGTGCTGCAACAGACCAGAGAAATTGCAGTACAGCAGTTTCGCATTATGGCACCAATGGCAGTACTGGCAGGGCTGATTGGGATCGGCTTTGGAGCGTTGAACGCCGCTGATCAGTACTGGCTGCCGTCGATCAGTCCCCTGTTTTCTAGTGTGACGATGTTAATTGGTTTGGGTGGGCTGGCGCTCTACCTAGGCGATCGAGCCGCGTTGCCGCAATATGCAGCTTTAGGTGGGGCTGTGTTGGCATGGTCAACGCTGGCAGGAGCGGTTTTGCAGTGGCTAGTGCAGCTTCCAGCCCAGTGGAAATCCGGGATCGGTGGCTTTCGGTTGCGCTTCAACTTCCGAGAACCGGAGGTGCAGGAGGTCATCAGAATCATGGTGCCAGCGACATTTTCGTCAGGCATGATGCAAATCAATGTCTGGACAGATTTGTTTTTTGCTTCATTCATTCCCAACGCCGCTGCTGCCGTTTCCGCCATGGGCTACGCTGGGCTGCTGGTACTCACTCCCCTGGGTATTATTTCCAACGCCATTTTGGTGCCGCTCTTGCCGACATTTGCCAAGCTTGCTGCACCTGAAAACTGGTCAGAATTGAAAGTGCGCATACGCCAAGGGTTGCTGACCACTGCTGTCACGATGCTGCCCGTGAGTGCGCTCATGATAGCGCTGGCGGTTCCCTTGTCACGGGTTGTCTATGAACGGTATGCCTTTAAAATAGAAGATTCATACCTGACGGCTTCGGTGCTGGTTGCTTACGCGTCGGGCATGTTTTTCTACCTGTCACGCGATGTTCTGGTGCGAGTGTTCTACGCGCTGGAGGATGGCGATACTCCCTTTCGCATTAGCATCGTCAATATCTTTCTCAATGCCGTGCTGGATTTTTTCCTGGTGAAACCGCTGGGGGCACCGGGTCTCGTGTTGGCAACTGTCGCCGTGAACGCCATTTCGATGGTAACGATGCTGTGGATCTTGAATCGTCGACTGGGTGGCTTGCCGCTGCGAGAGTGGTCTGTACCGCTGGCAGGGTTGGCGATCGGTAGCGCGATCGCTGGCTTCGCCGCCTGGGGCACTTTGCAAGCCAGTGAAAACCTTCTAGGACGGGATGGTCTCCTCATCTTGCTCGTGCAGCTTTGCCTTGCTGGAGCCTTAGGGCTGGGTACTTTTGCTCTGATCGCCACCCAGCTCAAGATTCCAGAAGTTAATCAGGTCATGCTACGCCTGAAGCAACGTTTCTCTAGAGGTTGATTGTAATGACGATTTCTGAAAAAGGATTTACTCCTGTGGAGACGCAATGCTTTGAGCCTCTACAGGAGCGCAAAACGCTACTGCTTCCGCTGAAATTCCTCTAGCAGGTCGATCAAGTTAACTTGACACTGCATGGGCAGTAAGTCTGACAACGGCACTTCACGCTTACCACCACCCAACTTGACAGGGATGTTCTGGAGTATTTGAATAACGTCATCTTCCACGATCGCCTTAGCCGTAATCATCGGATAAAGCTGCTCTGCCAGCACAGTATGAAGATGGGCATTAGAGAGGTAGAGATGCCACTTTGCCACGTCGATGTAAATATTTTCACCAATCTCGGCGGCAAGCGCTTCGATCGCTTCGGTAGAACTGGTTTGTGCCATTGCAGTAAGCTCCAAATTTTTTTGAGGGGCGACCACCAATGAACGGCAGCGCTCTAGTACGTATTAAATAGTCAACGCAATTAAACGACACTGCTGTTGAGCAGAACTGAGCATAAGTGTGTTCGTAAAAGGCTCGGTAGAGATAAGCGGAGGCGGAACAATGAGCGATCGCCACTTACCAGCTACCGACTGAAGCTCTATTTAGTTGATTTAGAGGCACTGGTGGAAGTTTTTGGCTTAAAGCCAGTGCCAGCGTTGGTAGCAGTGGGGATTGGATCGGCATAGTTGGCGATCGCAAAAATGAACACTGCATGGGCAACCAAAAGCGCAACCCAGCTAAGCGTGATCCAGGGAGTCCAGGGGAGTCCTCCAGGTGTACCCAGTGGTGAGGTCTTTTCACCCAGGATGCGGAAAAACCAGAGTCCAGAATTTGTGACTGCAAAAATAGCCACATGCATCGCAAAGTTCATGCGGTCGTCCAGCTTACGGTAAGCGGGATCGTTGCGATCGGGTTGACGGGGCCAGCGAGGAGGCATAGGTCGTGAAGCTGCTGTGAATAATTGAGTTGTTTAGTCCACTTCTAGAGTAGCGAAGCTAGTCTCTGAATGGTCAGGTTCTTTAGGCTTAAAGCAAGCGAACTAGACCACAGTATAGTCTGTAACCTGATGCGCTACAGGGCTAAAGAATTGCTTAAATTGCTCTTCAGATTAAAGGCTGTTAACGGATGAGTAAGGTTAGAATTCAAGCTAGAGACTATTATCTCCCTCACACCGGGCTAGGTTTGTGACCATTGCACGTTTTTTCCGTGGAACAAAGCTGAAGCGCCGCCTGACTCACCTGGCGATCGTGGTGCTTCCCGATGAAGCAGCGGCTTTTCAGGCGTATCGCTTGCTACATCACCACGGCATTTCTCCAGAAAATTTGGCGATCGTGGGTGACGGTTACAGCAGCCCTGAGCGAGTTGGCTTGCTGGCACCGCTACACATTGCTTGCCAAAAAGCCCGTAGTTTTGGCGTTGTCGCTGCTTGCTCAGGCACAGTCTTGAGCTTAGTTGCTTCGCTAATCTCGACCCCAGGCTGGAATACAGCGCTGGTCGTGCTCTTAACAGGCATTCTTAGCGGTCTTTGCGCCGCGATCGTGGGTGGTTTATTTGGTTTCTTGGGCGAAGGCAGCACCGCCAGTATCTATCGGCATCACCTGAACCACGGACGCTACTTGCTGCTGATTGAGGGTCCTGAAAAGCTGGTTCACTGGGGACAGGAAGTTCTCAGCAATTATTCGGCTCCCAGCTTGCCTTGAGGGTTGCTTGAAACATGACTGATGGTTAAAACCGCGACTACCTAAACAACGTCTGCCTTTGCGGACTACCAGGATGTTGAATCTACCAGGGTGGTTAGATGACGTGCAGCATCGAAACTAATCGGGGCTGCTGTCGAATTACCGCCAATGGAGCCACTATCGTTTCTGTCAAAGCGCGTTGTTCAAAGATATTTGGAAAAGCTTCTGTAGAGGCATTCCTGACGCTTTTGCCATCATCGAAATCACGCTTTTCTGAGCGAAGGAACAATATAGTCTGGCTTCTAAGAACAGGGATGCCCGTTGGGGTCAATGCGGAAATCAAAGAGGCTATAATGCCGACAGCCCAAAGCGGTATGACATTTTTTAGCAGCATCCCACACCTTCTCTGTAAGAGGGTCGTCTGGATTAACGATCCATGCTTTGGTCGTGTCTTTGGCAACCAGATTTAAATCACCGCTTTGGTTCTGGCTAATCTTGTCACTATAGTTTCGGATGGGCTTCTGGTCTTTGTCCATGCTGTACTCTTCCAGAGGTAAACAGACAAGCTGCACCTTCACACCTGCTGCCGCCACAACTGCTTTTGCTTTTGCTTTGTTTGCCGTCAGCGCCATCACATCAGGCGTATTGCCTACGTAGGGGATATTGAGCAAGTCAAACAACGATCGATAATACGTCATGCCAGGGATGCAAAACATCTGTGGCACCATCACATCAATGTTGAGTGTGGTCAGCACTTGAATTGCTATCCGAATCCAACCTTTGAGCTGCCGCAAATTGTCTAGCAACAGCCAGGTATAGCTACAGTCACACGGGTTAGGACGGGGTGCAGGGGTGAAACCCCTGGCTGGGGGCGAAGCCCCCACACCCCTTTTAATTGAGAATTGTTGTAAGGTCGCTTAACGCTTTACCAAGTAGCGGATTATGTCACTGTCATGTGGCAGCGTTGCGGCGAACTTTATCCAGCACTACAGCAACGACAATAACAAGCCCAATCACTAAGGTTTGCATAAAAGATGAAACCCCAATCATGTTGAGGGAGTTTGAGAGCATACCAAGGATGAGAACCCCGTAGAATGCATTCAGCATACTGCCCATCCCGCCTGTAAGCGCAACGCCACCAACGACAACGGCTGCGAGGGATTGTAGCTCCAGCCCTGTTGCAGCTAAAGGCTGTGCAGCGCTAACCCAAGCTGTCAACACTACGGCAGCGATACCTGCTGTGCTACCAGTCAGTGTGTAGATCAATAGCGTTTGGACTCGTACATTGATGCCAGAGTTGAAGGCAGCTCTAGTATTAGAACCGATCGCGTAGACGTAGCGCCCAAACACGGTATGACGGAGCAGCCCATGACCGAGAAGGAGTGTTGCGATCGCAATCAGCGCCGGGGTGGGAATGCCCAACACATTGCTGAAACCAAACCGATCGCTTAACGCACTCGGCACATCGTAAATGGGCAAACCGCCAGTAGCAATCAGCGCCAGTCCCCTAGCAACCGATAGCATCCCTAAGGTGACGATGAAGGGAGACACGCCAAAGGTGGTGATGATGATGCCATTGATTAAACCAAAGCCTGCACCCGTCAGCATCATGGTGAGAATGCCGATCGCCAGTCCTGCTTTATTCATCACTATGACACCATACACGCCGCTCAGTGCCAAAACCCCTGCTAGAGAAAGATCTAGCCCACCGCTGATGACTGCCAGCGCCTGACCAACCGAGATCACCATCAGGGTTGCCAGTTGCCGACTCAAATTCACCAGATTATCACTCGACCAAAACCGGGGTTCAATCAGCCCAGTGGCGATCGCTAGAGCAAGAATGAAGAGCGGTAGAGCAAATTCACTTACTTTGAACCGAAAGCGTTGCGTAAGATTCATGGTGAAACTGTCAGGTGTGGGAACAACAAGCAACGATAAGCCGCAAAACTCCTTTGCCTGAAGATACCCCAAACGCGCCATCTCATCACTGGGGTAAAAAGATTAAGCAAAAGTTGGTAGTGGTGAATAGTAATGGTCAAGAGCGAAGGGAGGCATTGTAATGATGCACAAAGTACCAAATCGCGCCAATATATGGCTCAATTTTTTCGAGAACGATAAGGTTTTACGAACCAAGCGTCCGACTTGCGGCAGCAATGTGTTGTTAAACCGTTCAATATAGCTGGTTTTACCCGTTTCTTTGCCCACCGCTCAATGGCGCTTGCTCGGTAGCACCTGTTCATCTGTCTCCCAAAAATCGGTGTAGCAGATCGCGCACTGGCGGTAGCTCGATGCTTCGAGCAAAAAGGTCGATCGTCCGAGTTCAAAACTGCAACGTTGGAGCAAAAAGCTCGATCGTCCGAGTAAAAAGCTCGGTGCTTCGAGCAAAAAGGTCGATCGTCCGAGTTCAGAACTGCAACGTTGGAGCAGAAAGCTCGATCGTCCGAGTAAAAAGCTCGATGCTTCGAGCAAAAAGGTCGATCGTCCGAGTTCAGAACTGCAACGTTGGAGCAAAAAGCTCGATCGTCCGAGTAAAAAGCTCGGCGTTTCGAGTAAAAAGGTCGGCGTTCCGAGTTCAGAACTGCAACGTTGGAGCAAAAAGCTCGATCGTCCGAGTAAAAAG
>NZ_JCACKI010000035.1:0-25938 GCF_059505325.1 Tildeniella sp. | reverse complement strand
TCCGAGTTCAGAACTGCAACGTTGGAGCAAAAAGCTCGATCGTCCGAGTAAAAAGCTCGGTGCTTCGAGCAAAAAGGTCGATCGTCCGAGTTCAGAACTGCAATGGTGGAGTAAAAAAGTCGAATGTTGCAGTTTTAAAGCAGCGCCACAGTGCGAACGGTTTGACGTTCCGGGTTTTGAGCCTGAAGGTTGGAGGTTAAAGTGGGAACACTGAATCTTAAGCCTGTGTAGCTTTGCTGAAATGCCTGCAAAGACTGCCCACCCTACGGGAAGCAAGCTACACCCTAGCCCTCTCCCACCGGGAGAGGGAACCGGAACGATCCGAAAGCCCTTCGCCCTGGGGAGAAGGGTGGGGATGAGGGCAGATTAGTTGCACCTCGCGTAAAACCATGCGCTCATTGATCGTCTCCTCCCATCACTCCCACGCTGAACTCCCTCCATGACAGCCACACCTGCAAGCCTGCAAAAATTTGTTCAATACTGCCAGCAGCATCTTAAAGGCGATGAGAAAGGTGAGTCGCAGAACTTTCTCGATCGCTTCTTTCAGGCGTTTGGGCATGAAGGCGTGAAGGAAGCAGGGGCAACGCTGGAGCAACGGGTAAAAAAGGGCAGCAAAAAGGGCAACACGGGCTTTGCGGATCTGGCATGGCAGCCTCATTTGCTGATTGAGATGAAGAAGCGGGGCGAAGACCTCAACAAGCACTACGCGCAAGCCGTCACCTATTGGATGCAGTTGCAGTGCCCCAGCTATGTGATGCTGTGCAACTTTGATGAGTTCTGGATCTACGACTTTCGCAAGCAGTCTGAAGAGCCGATCGAGAAGATTCCCCTGGAACGATTGCCCGATCGCATGGGTGCGTTCACGTTCATGAATCCAGAGTTGGATCGTGCGCCCGTCTTCAACAACAATCTGGTATCGGTGACGGAGAAGGCGGCGGGACGGATGGGCGAATTGCTGACGATGCTCACTAAGCGATCGCGGGAGGCGATCGATCCCAAAACGGCACAGCGGTTTGTGCTGCAATGCGTGCTGGCAATGTTTGCGGAAGACCGAGATTTATTGCCCAAAGACCTCTTCATTAGCCTGGTGCGCGAGTGTTTAGACCGGACTCGCCAGGGCAAACCCTCGAACACCTACGACATTCTGGGCAACCTGTTTCAGGAGATGAACCGACCCGGCAAAACTCCCGCAGGACGCTATCAGGGGGTGGACTACTTCAACGGTGGCTTGTTTCGAGAGGTGCAGCCGTTGGAGCTAACCGAGAAAGAACTGTCACTGCTGGAAGCCGCTGCATCACAAGACTGGAAAGCGGTGCGTCCGTCCATCTTTGGCAACATCTTTGAGTCGGCGATCGGCAAAAGCAACAGCACCGAACGTCACGCCCACGGCATTCATTTCACCTCAGAAGAAGACATTCTCAAGATCGTCCGTCCCACCATCACGCGCTATTGGGAAGCAAAGATCGCCAATGCCACTATTTTGGCGGAACTTTACGCACTGCAAGCGGAGATCCGCGACTACACAGTGCTTGATCCTGCCTGTGGGTCGGGCAACTTCCTTTACATGGCGTATCTTGAACTCAAACGACTGGAACGCGTCCTGCAAGACAAGATCGATGCCCGTCGCACCTCGGAACGGGGACAGGGACAGATGAGCATTGGCTTTGTCACCCCGCAGCAGTTCTACGGCATGGACACGAATGAATTTGCAGTAGAGTTGGCACGCGTGACGCTGATGATTGCCCGCAAAGTGGCGATCGACCTGTGCGATATTCACGACCAGTCTCCGCTACCGTTAGATACGCTCGATGAAAATATCGTCTGCAAAGATGCACTGTTTACCGAGTGGGTGAAGGCAGACGCGATTATCGGCAATCCACCATTCTTGGGTGGAAAGCATCTGCGGATGAATCTCAGCGATGAGTACATCGATCGTGTCTTTAACCGCTTCCCTGATGTCAAGGACTCGGTTGATTTTTGTGCCTATTGGTTTCGACTGGCGCATGAACAGATTGGCGTAACTAAAGGTAGAGCAGGATTAGTTGGAACCAACTCAATTAGTCAAGGTAAAAGCAGAACTGCTGCACTGGATTACATCACACAGAATCATGGCTACATTCATGATGCAATTTCTACGCAGGTCTGGTCTGGTGGGTCAAAAGAAGATAGAGCAAACGTCCACGTCAGCATTGTCAATTGGAGCCGAGAAGAACCGAAGCAACACTTTCTCGATCAGATAGAAGTTGCACGTATTAGTTCCTCACTTCGAGCCGCTACTGATGTTTCCCAAGCCGTTCGTCTCAAAGTCAATCTCAATCAGTGCTTTCAGGGTGTGATCCCACTCGGCATGGGTTTTTTAGTTGACGAGCAACAGACCATTCAATGGATTAAAGCTGATGCCAAAAATGCAAACGTTCTAAAACTATTTTCAATGGGAGAAAATTTAGCTCAAAACATAAATGGAGAACCTGTGAGATGGGTTATTGATTTCGGCGATATGTCAGTTGAAGATGCGAGTGATTATCGCTTACCGTTTGAGCATCTTAAAAAAACTGTCAAGCCTGAGCGCGACAAAAATCGTCGTGAAACTCGACGAGTCAATTGGTGGAAACATGGAGAAAATGCTCCCAAGATGCGAAAAGCATTAGCCTCAATTGACTACTGTTTTGCGGTGCCCAGAGTCTCTAAATGGGCAGTTTTCATTCCTTTCCCATCTAATTGGTTGGCTGGTGATAAATCAGTAGTTGTTGCTTCAGATGATTTCTACGTTTTCGGTGTCCTCACATCCAACGTCCATCGCACCTGGATGCACGCCCAAAAATCTACTCTTGAAGATCGCACCGCCTACACTCACAACACCTGCTTTGAAACCTTTCCCTTTCCCCAACTAAAAGATCCCCGACATCTTCAAGATGTCGGGGATCTGGGCGATACCGGGAATCTACTAACAACCGCGATCGTCAAGCAAATCCGCGCCACCGCCCAAGACCTCCACGCCTACCGCTCCACCCAAATGGAGAAAAAACAGTGGGGCATCACTAAGCTCTACAACGAATACTTCCACGAACCCACCAGCCAACTCTTCAAGCTCCACGCCAAACTCGATGCCCTTGTCCTACAGGCATACGGCTTCCACTCAGACGATGACCTCCTCGAAAAACTACTGGCGTTAAACTTAGAATTAGCAGAAAAAGAGAAAATGGGAGAGGCGATCGTTGGTCCCTAGGCACCGCAAACACCTTAGATCCCCGACTTCTTTAAAGAAGTCGGGGATCTAGATCACTCATCTAACATCAGCGATCGCACACTTGCTTCTTGAGGCAACAACTGATCTTCCAAAAACATTTGATAGGCATCTGTCGCACCTGTTAGCATCTGCACCCGTGCCAATGTTGGTAACGTGCCCTGCCGCAGCCCTGCATATTCCCGATAACTTGAAAACTCCCACTCACTTGAATGCCTCACCAACCCAGCCTTAACCGGGTTCAAGTGAATGTAGCGCGTCAAATGCACCAAATACATCTCGCAATCGACCTGAATCGAGCAAAAACGTCCCTGAAATAAAGAGCCGACCCGGTTGTAGCGAGCATTCATTCCTTTGGTATACGCCAGAGATAGCGCCTTCATCTGTGCGCTCAAACTACCAGCCTGAAACTGCACCAGTAGATGGTAATGGTTTGGCATCAGGCAGTACGCTAAGATTTCTACCGTCTCAGGTGCCAAATATTGCCGTACTAACCGCAGGAAATGCAGGTAATTTTCACGCTCAAAGAAGATATTTTGGCGGTTATTGCCCCGATTGTATAAATGATAAACATTGCCAGTTTCAAAGGCGATCGTGCGATATGGCATGAGGGAGTTTGAAAGCAGATAAGCTTAGGTTTCCCAAGTTGCTTACAGATCCCCGACTTTTTGAAAAAGTCGGGGATCTGGGCATCCAACCGCTACTGCCCTCGTCCTCCAGGCATACGGCTTCACCCTGGGGAAACATTGCAGAAGCGGAGAACCGTGTACTTAGAGTCATCACTCTGGAAGATGGCGTAACCGTCCATAACGCCTTTTTTGACCGTAATTTCTACAAATGACAGCAGCGAGGTGAAGAACCCCAATGAAAATTCAGTATTTTTCTGAAACCGATACTCTAGCGATCGAGCTAACCACAAAACCAGTTGCATCAACCGATGCCATCACTGATGATTTGCTTCTAGACTATGACAGTGATGGCAAAGTGGTTGCTATTACCTTAGATAACTATTCTCACAACGTAGAGACGATCAATCTACAAGCGTTAGGAGTGCCTCTTTTAGCGGCGTAATCTCCTTAAAGGAAAAGCGGAGAGAGGCGATCGTTGGCTCTTAGTCACCTACTGCAATCTGACACATCATTATGTATGGAGGGCACCATGTCTGAAATGACGCTCGACCCAGAGCAACTCAAAGAAATACTCAAAAGCGCGATCGTTGAACTCCTGCGAGACAACCGCGAAGAATTTTCTGAGCTGCTTGCAGAAGTCATTGAAGATATGGCAATGGAACGGGCGATTATAGAGGGTGAAAATACTGAGCTTGTTAGTCGAGAAGCAATCTTCAAACTTTTGGAGTAGCGATCGTGGAAGTTTAAGTTGGAAAAAGCTTTGAGAAAGATTTATGAAAACTGCGAGACGTTGAGCTACTTGCAAGAATCAAGACAGCCATTGTAGAAGTTGAGACTGCCGAGAATTTGGAAGAATTGAATAACATTAAGAAACTCAAGGCTAAAGGAGATTACTACCGCATTCGAGTTGGTGACTATCGTATTGGTTTAACCGCAAATGAAGAAGTAATTACTTTTGTCAGAGTGTTGCATCGAAAAGAGATTTATCGGTACTTTCCATAGGTTATGCAACTGCTGAAAATTGCTAAAACAGGGGTTGAGAGAGTGATACGGGCTGTGCCCACACTTCGTGAACGAGGAGAGCGCGATACGTGCCTTGCACAGGCTACGCCACCGCAGAAATTAATTCATTCAAGCATTGGGAGCTTCAACTTTTATGGTTATGCAGGCTGAAGAGAAAAAGCATTATACCCCCGAAGAGTACCTGGAACTCGAAGTCAACGCCGAGGAGCGGCATGAATACCTTGATGGAGAAATCATTCTGATGCCTGGTGGACTGCCCAATCACAATCGGATTGCTGGTAATTTCTATGCCGCTCTAAACTTTGCTTTGAAACGGCAACCTTACGATGCGTTTATCACCGATCAACAATTGTGGATTCCTCGCAAACGCATCTACACCTACCCTGATGTCATGATCATTCAAGGCGAACTGCAACTTCAGGAAGGGCGACGAGATACCCTCACCAACCCGCTGATGATTGCCGAAGTGCTCTCAAGCTCAACGGAAGCGTACGATCGTAGCGGCAAGTTCGCAGCCTATCGCACCATTCCATCTTTTCAGGAATACGTCTTAATCGATCAATGTGCCATGCACGTTGAGCAATACTACAAAACTGAACCCCGCAAATGGATTTTTTCTGAGTATGACGGCGCAGAAGCCATCCTCTCGCTCAACTCCGTCGCGTTTGACATCACCCTTGCAGATCTTTACGACAAAGTAGCGTTTGAGGCAGAGTAGCATCGACGAGTGCAAGGCTCAACACGTTGCCCTTAACGCTTGACACTCCAACCACAGAAGATGGAACTTGCAGATCAGACCTTTACAAAGAGAAAGCGGGTTTCTCCAAGAAACCCGCTTTCTGAGTTCGTTATGCTGCCACAGGTGCAGCCATGATGTCCTGACAGTAGGTTTCGTAAACGCCATCCAGAAACTGCCAGAGGGCATCCGCCGCTTTTGCAGCCACTTGCAGCACCTCGGCTTCCTTCTCTAGCGTATCGGCGTAGTGCTCAATCAGCTTCTGTGACGTTGCGGTATGCCACACATCCGCCTGCTGGTGCACTGTGAAAAACTGGTAGTCGTCGGGATTGGTCATGCCGTAGAACTGCTTCAGTCCATCGACCTTGACGGCTGCGATCGCAGGAATCTGAGACTCGTAGGCATACAGCGCGGCTAACCCAGCGTAAAAGGGCGAAGTCAGGCAAAGCTGGCGGAAGGTGTCTACAAGATTAGTGGTGGTTGCCAGCGCCGACGGCTCCGATAGCTCAGCCTCCGTTGCGCCGAGAGCTTCCGCAAAACGCTTCCACAGGGCAGGATGGTTGGTTTCGCCCCGTTCTTCTTCGATCAGGTTTTCGAGAATTGCTTGACGCACGACGATCGCATTCTCCACACGCAGCGTATTAAAATGTACTGCGCTCAAGTAGGTTGGAAACGCCAGCACATTCTGAAAATACTGAATGGCGTAATGCTTCAGGTGCGTGCGGGTGAGCTTTCCTTCTGTCCAGGCAATGTAGAACGGATGGGTCAGGAGGTGTTTGCGATCGACGATCGCCTTTAGTTCTTCGTGTAGTGGCATAGTTTTACCAGGTAAACGACAATCGCTGCGCATAGAGTGCTATCACGGTTTCTCAGATGTCAGTGTACCGTGTTTTTTCTTGAACGGCTTGAATGTTTGACTGGTCAAGCATGACTGAAGCCAAAAAAATAACGCTCCTAGCTTTAAGCTTGAGACGCTAACGGCTAATAAAAACGACGCATAAAAACGATACGCTTTAAGTACAAGTGTTCTATAATTTTGTCAACCTTCAAACAACTGCGTTTGCAGTTATGCTGCCAGTGATGCAATCAGGCAAATCTAAGGTCTAATTGATGTCTGAAAGTTAGTGGTTGTAGAGCTTGTAATTTGCATGTTTGTTCGATCGTCCACGTTACGCTGATACCGCCATGCCCTCTTCGATCGCCCCCGGAACCCTGCTGCAAAACCGCTACTGTCTGATTGGTGCAGCGGGACAAAGTTTGTTTGGTCAAACCTATCTGGCACGCGATCAGAAGCGGCTGAATGAACTCTGCGTCGTGAAGGAATTCACGCCCGCGCAGCAAGACCCGGCGGCTGTAGAGGCGTTGCAGCAGCGCTTTCATCAAGATGTGTCGGGACTGTACGAAGTGCAGCATCCCCAACTGCCTCGTTTACGCATGATGTTTGCCCAGGAGGGGCGACTTTATTGGATACGCGACTATATAGAAGGCAAAAGTTACGGCGTGCTGCTGGACGAGCGCAAAGCTCAGGGGCAAACCTTTTCTGAAGCAGAGGTCATTCAACTTCTGCTTAAAGTGTTGCCCGTGCTGAGCTATCTCCACAATCGTGGGGTTGTGCATCGCAATCTTTCGCTGGATACGCTCATTTTGCGGCAGCAAGATCAACTGCCGATTCTCATCAATTTTGGGCTGGTACAAGAATTAGTAGCGCAGTTGCAGCTACATCCGATCGATGCAACCAGTGTTTTAGGACAGTGGGGCTTTGCACCGCCAGAGCAATTTCAGGGCAAGGCTGAACCCAGCAGCGATCTCTATGCCCTGGCAGTCACTGCGATCGTCCTGCTTACGGGTAAAGGACCGGAATCACTCTACAACAGTCAAACACAGCAGATTGACTGGGAACCGCTTGTCACAGTGCATCCCACCTTCATGCGCCTTCTGCGCCAGATGCTGCAACCGCAGCCCAAAAAACGCCCTGCCTCGGCAGCTCAGGTAGTACAGATTCTGGAGCCGCTTTTAGCGACTGCCGCCGCATTACCAGAGCCTGTTGCTGCGCCTATGCCTGAAGCCGTCACTCAGCCGACTGGTCAGCCATCTGTACCAATTCCTTCACCCCGCAAGCGAGCACGTCCGAAGCGCAGAGGTGACAGCGACCCACGAGCATCTGCGGCAATGGTGGTTGGTCTGTTGATGCTCATCGCAGTGGCAGCGTGGAAATTTTTGCCACGTAAGCCGCCAGCGGCTCAGCCCACTGCGTCACCGACGACTACAGCCGCCAGTCCGATCGCTTCGCCCAAACCATCGCCCAGCGCGATCGCCAGCCCCACAGCGACCTCTTCGGGTGATGCTCAATCCCAAGAAGCCTTGCGCGATCGCCGTCGTCAGCTCAACATTGATTTTCAGTTCTTTACCAATCTGGTGGATGAGGTGTTCTATGCCAAAAATCCGCAACTGCGATCGCGCAAACTTGACGACCCAGAGCAGGCAAAGCTGCGAACCGAATGGAACACGATCGCCAGCAACATGATGGACAAATTGGCAACGCTAAAACCGGAAACGCGCTCGAAGCTGGGACGCTATCGCCGCACGAACTACGAGCAATGGTTGGTGGCTTTGGGCGAAGCAGGTGCCAAGAACAGCCCCCGGTTAGATGCCTTGGCAGACCGTCGCTTCTTTCAACTCTTTCCTGACCAAAAGGGCAAAGCGCTCAATCCGCGTGTCTTTGGGCAAGTCTGGTATGCGATCGCCGATGAGCAATTAACCACTGCCAAAGCTCAACCCCGCCAAGCACCCAGTAACTGATCGAATGGGAATCGCTCCTTGTGACACAGTAGAGATGTTCTACGTCTTCTGCACACTCCAGTCTTATGCATGATGTGCCACATTTTCAGGAAGCGGGGCGTATCAATCCTGTGAGTCCTGACGATCGACTGCCTGAAGCAATTTATAGCAAAGCGCTAGATTTTCTCGTCCTTGCCTGTGTCGATCTGGTTTTCACGCACCGAAACCAGATACTGCTGGCAAAGCGAAACACCGAACCGCGATCGTCCTGGTGGATCGTGGGTGGCAGAATGGTAGCAGGCGAAGAGCCGAAAGCGACCGCACGCCGAAAAGCACAGCAAGAAGCTCAACTAGATGATTTAGACGCGTCGCGCTTTCAGTATCTTGGTGTCTATTCCACCTGTTTCGCTGTTCGCCATCAAGCTCCGCAGCAGCACGGCTCTCACAGCCTGAACATCACATATCAAATTGAACTAACGTCAGAAGAGAAAGAACGGCTCAAGCTGCGATCGGACGAATACGACACCTGGCAGTGGGTCGAGTCAAATAACGTAGCGGTTTTGATCAACGCGCATAACGACATCGATCGAGCCTTGCTCAGCATCCTGAATGACTGGCAATCGATCGGGAACATTAAAGAATAAAATCCTGCTTTTGAGATCCCTGGCTCTAAACCGTTAGCGGTTGCATGAACCGCTCTTCAAAGCGGCATTCAAACGCAGCTTGTTTATCTTTAGTGCAGAGTCCTTTGGCTAAAGTCCAGTAAAATGAGAAGGCAGCACACCAAACAGCAGCGCCTTTAACCTGAATCCATCTAACGTACGCCGTTTTCATTCAAGCTCATGCAAAACTTTTGGAACACAGTCTCTAAGTACCCTATTTTTATTACGGGTGTGGTTTTAGGTGTTTTGCTGAACGCGCTCAAGCCGCTTGCGCCACTCTTTAGGAACCCTGTGACCGCGATCGCTTTAGTCAGCGTCTTTATTGCAGGCTTTGTCTTCATCGGCTTCACCCTCCGCGCCATGTTGGGAGTCGGAGTCGCTTGATTGGTCTGGCTGCTTTAGTGAATAGCGATCGTTCAGTGATCAAAGCGGCAACGTTACATCAAGCAGCGCACACATCAAAAGGTAGGTTTGTTATGGCTACGAGTCGTCGGGTTGAACGCGTTGCTGAGCTGATTAAACGCGAGGTCAGCCAGATGCTGCTATCCGGCATCAAGGACGATCGAGTCGGTTCAGGTATTGTGAGTGTTACCGATGTGCAAGTAGCTGGCGACTTACAGCATGCCAAAGTTTTTGTCAGCATCTACGGCACCAGTGAAGCCAAAGCCGAAACAATGGCAGGTTTGAAGTCAGCCACAGGCTTTGTTCGCAGTGAACTCGGGCAGCGCATTCGACTGCGACGAACACCCGAAGTCATTTTTCTAGAAGACAGTTCTTTAGAACGTGGTGACAAAGTCCTATCGTTGCTCAACCGTCTCAGCCAGGAACGGGAGTCGGCGGAGCAGACGAATGAGGCGGTTGATCAGACAGAAGAGTAGAGGAGGAGGGGCAGGAGGAAGAAAGGGAGGCATGGGGAGAAAGGGAGGCAGGGGGAGAAAGGCTAAAACCTGAACTCAAAACTCAAGCTCTCACGTTTTTCCTCTAACTCTTCACTCAAAACTCCTCACTCAAAACTCCTTACTCAAAACTCCTCACTCAAAACTCTTCACTCTCCCTCTGCTCCCCCGTCCCCTCTGCTCCCCCGTCCTTCCCCCATGACCTCTCTCCTCCCTGACATTGAAGCGCTCTCGCTACAGCAGCAGGTGGCGCAAATGCTTGTGGTGCGAGCGTCGGGCTATCTCTTTGATCACCAGATTCAGTATCCTGTCTGGGAACCTACAGCAGCAATGCTGCGGCATTGGGTGGAGACGTTGGGTGTGGGTGGAGTCATTTTGCTGGGTGGCAGTGCAGGAGAGGTAGCGTTGCGATCGCAGCAGTTACAGGCATGGGCAACGATTCCACTGCTCGTAGCCGCCGATGTAGAAGAAGGCGTAGGACAGCGCTTCTCTGGAGCGACCTGGTTTCCCCCACCAATGGCACTGGCGGCAGTCGCACAAAATTTTCCTGATCGCGCAGAGCGCTATGCCGAACAACTAGGAGACACAACAGCACAGGAAGCACGTGCGATCGGTCTCAACTGGGTGCTGGCTCCGGTCGTGGATGTGAACAACAATCCTGATAATCCCGTGATTAATGTGCGATCGTTTGGCGAAACCCCTGCGATCGTCAGCCAGCTCACAACAGCCTTCCTGCGAGGAGCGCAACGCCATTCTGTCTTGACGAGTGCGAAGCATTTTCCCGGTCATGGTGATACAGCCGTGGATTCCCATTTAGAACTGCCTGTTTTAGCCCATGCGCGCGATCGTCTGGCTCAAATTGAAATTCCGCCGTTTAAGGCTGCGATCGCGGCTGGTGTGGATGCTGTAATGAGTGCTCACCTGCAAATTCCAGCGCTTGATCCGGAGTTTCCGGCAACCTTGTCGCCTCGCATCCTGACGCAGGAGTTGCGGCAAGCATTAGGTTTCGACGGTTTAATCGTCACCGATGCGCTCGTGATGGGAGCCATTGCCAACCGCTATGGTGCAAATGAAGCCGCTGTTTTGGCAGTCGAAGCAGGTGCCGATATTCTGCTAATGCCGCTCGATCCAGACGGTGCCATTCAAGCTCTCTGTGAGGCAGTCGAGATGGGGCGGATCGCCGCCGATCGTATCCAATCATCGGTTGAACGCATTTGGCGAGCCAAGTACAAAGTGTGCGCGTCGGTTCAAGGCGATACGTCTCACACCTGGGAAACGCTGTCCTCAGTTGGTATCGAGACACAAGCACTGACCGCACAGTTGGCACAGCCGCAAGCACAAGCAATGGTGGCTGCGATCGTGCGGAATTCAATGCAGATGCAGTGTCCTGACCACTCGCGGTTGACGCAAGCCCGCTGGTCGTGCGATCGCCGCAATCTGATTATTGTCGATGATCTGTTGGCAGGTGAAGGATTAGGACGGCATACGCCTGCGATCGCCCTGCCCCAAGAGCTTGGCTATGCGCTGCAACTGGTCGATCGACACACGCCACCGATCGCGCTCAACAAAGAGATGTCCACTTGGCAACCCACTCTGCTACAGCTTTTTATTCGCGGCAATCCCTTTCGTGGTAGCGCTGGGCTGACTCAAACCGCGATCGATTGGTTTCACTTCTTAGTGGAGTCTGATCAACTGCTGGCACTGGTGCTTTACGGCAGTCCTTATGTTCTGGATAAATTTTTGCCGACCTTACCAGCCGATGTACCCTATGTCTTTACGTATGGGCAAATGCCATCAGCACAGGCGATCGCGCTAGAGTTTTTGAGTGACGGACTGGGATTGAATGCGCATTGAGAGAAACCGGGTTTCTAGAAATTGCCTGGATTCCCAAACGACATCTCGTGAAGAAACCCGGTTTCTGGGTTACTCAGCGATCACCGCATCCAGCAATGCTCGAAAGGTTTGGGCAAGATCCTGAAGCTGGTAGTGAGCATTTAGCCCACTGGGGTTGGGCAGTACCCATACGATCGCGTCCTGTAGAGCTTCTGATTGCAGTGTTTCTACTTGCCGACCGATCGTCGCTTTTGGTTGCCCGAAGGCAGTACGATAGGCACCAATACCCAACACCGCAAGCACCTGCGGACGATAGCGCTGCACTTTCGCTAAAAGTTGCTGTCCACCCACAAGCAACTCGTCTCTTGAGAGTTGATCGGCTGTGGCTGTCGCGCGATCGACCACGTTAGTAATGCCATACCCCAACCGCAGCAGATCGCGATCCTCGTTTGGCATATACAGCCGCTCTGTAAAGCCAGCAGTCTGTAAAGTCTTCCAAAACCGATTGCCAGGACGAGCAAAATGATGCCCGACAACGGCGCTGTAAAGACTGGGGTTGATGCCACAGAACAACACGCGTAAGTCAGGCGCGATAATATCGGGAACCGTTTTGCCGATCGCCGCTTGGATTTCGGCTTTAGTCGGCTTGTGTAAAGAAGTCATGCAGTCCTTCGTCTAAGCTAATTCGACCGTCTTGCCCTTCACCCCTGACTCCTCTCTCCTCTCTCCTCACTTCCTGCCGCAAAACCCCCAACTCCTACTAAACTTCTTAACAGAGTAATGAGGCAAAGTAACGTTTGTGGGGATGATGGGGAGCATTGCGATCGCGATGATTGCTGTAGCAGTTCTCTTGCTGCTGGCATTAGAGGTGCAGTACCGACAGCGACCGGGAAACAAGCTGGAGCTAACAGCTGGTCACTGGCAGCTTGAGGTCTATGAACCGCAGCGCTACCTATTAGTGGGTGAGTTGGCGTTTCATAACCTCACGCAGCGCTTAGAAGTGATGGTGCCAGAAATCTGGGTAGAGGTAAAGCTGCTCTCTGCCAACAGCCTCAACGGTATTACGACCAGTACACAGGTGATTCCTCGCTACAAAGATGCTGAACCCAGAGCAGACGGCTACTGGGAAGGGCATATTGTGAAACGGGACGTATCCCCGATCGAGATTCAGGTAGAACTCCAGGGGCAAGATTTGGATGCGCTGAGAGTTGCCTGGATTCGTGTGCATTACTTTACCTATGGACCGCAAGGACGACTTCCTAAAGTACGCCATGTGATCGTGCCACTGACCTTTCCTAGCCCAGACGATTCAAAAAATTGGCGACCCGCTAATAACGCGGACGTGCTGCCTATTCGTACCCATTTGCTGACGCATCTAGATAACCCTGTAGCAGTGATCAAGCGCTATGTGCTGCCCCATGCCCAACCAGGCGATGTCGTCACGATCGGGGAAACACCACTGGCAATTATGCAGGGGCGCTTTCGACATCCCAGTGACGTGAAACCAGGCTGGGTGGCGCGGCGGTTATGTTATCTCTTTTTGCCCACATCCAGTCTGGCAACTGCCTGTGGCTTACAAACGTTGATCGATCTGGTTGGTCCTGTGCGAGTGCTGGTAGCCTTTCTGGTGGGCGCGATCGCCAAAGTGTTCGGCAAGCCAGGTGTGTTTTACCAGCTAGCCGGAGAGCAAGCACGTCTGATTGATGATGTCACAGGCACCATTCCGCCCTACGATCAGTTCATTGTCCTGGGACCAGACAATCCCCAGCAGGTGGTTGACCAGATCAAGCGTGAAACGGGGCTTTCGGCTGCCATTGTGGATGTTAACGATTTGAGAGCGGTGAAAGTCTTGGCAGCCTCCTCAGACCTTGCAGTACCGTTTCTCAAGCAGGCGTTAATCAAAAATCCGGCGGGTAATGCCAGCGAACAAACTCCTGTCGTCTTGATTCGACCCGTCAAGGTGCTGGGAGGACAAACGGTAGAGCGTCAATAGACTAGCGATGCAATGAGATCGTCATTCATCGGCTGGGCAATGATTGCAGCCCCTATATGTGAGAAACGTCGGTTTAATCTCTAAACCCTCTAGAATATAGACTGAGCCTTTAAGTTTTGGATGTTGCGCGCGGCTGGTTGCAGCCATACCTACGATGACTCAAGTTCTTCCTCAGACCGCTCAAATCGTGATTCGATCGATCCAGTATCGTGATCTGGAAACAGTCGAGCGTCTCTGTGAGGCAGAAGCTGACCGCGATCGTGCTATCGGCGCAACCGATGTTGAAAAGCCCTCAAAAGCCTTGACATTTCGACCCTGGCGCGGTCTGAAGAAAGCCTTTAGCCTGGTGTGGACACCGTCACAGCAAACGTTTGGTGCTTATCTCGCAGACCAGGACAATCAGCTTCGGGGCATGGTTCGGGTTTCGCCCTTCAACCGCACACGCAGCACCTGGAGGGTCGATCGGGTTGCCGTTGTGCACAACGCTGAACCGATCGCCGAAACACCAACAGATACAGTACCTGAACAATCCAAATTGTCTCCAAAGCTCAGTCTAGCAACCGTCGGTTCGCAGCTACTGCGGCACTGCTTTGAAAAAATCTGGGAAGCGCGTACCTGGCTCTTAGAAGTGGATGTCAACGATACGGCACTGTTGGCGCTCTATCGTCAGAATGGCTTTCAGCCGTTAGCGCAGACAACCTACTGGTTGCTTGCGCCTGAGCAACTGCAGGAGATTGCCGAGCGAGAGCCTGACCTGCCAAATCTGCTGCCCGTTAGTAATGCGGATGCTCAACTGCTGTATCAGCTCGACACCGCAGCCATGCCTCCACTCGTGCGGCAGGTGTTTGATCGTCACGTACTCGACTTTAAAACGAGCTTGTTGGGTTCGCTGATGGGTGGTGTCAAAAATTGGTTTCGCCGTGCTGAGGTGGTCAGTGGCTACGTGTTTGAACCTCAGCGGAAAGCGGCGATCGGCTATTTTCAGATTCGTCTCTGCCGTGATGGGTCACAACCCCACCAGGCACAGTTGACGGTACATCCAGCCTATACCTGGCTCTACCCTGAACTCATGTCCCAAATGGCGCGCATCACTCAAGAATTGCCCCCTCAGACCCTAGAGCTTGCTTCATCCGACTATCAGCCAGAGCGCGAAGAATACCTGGAGCGCATCGGCGCAAGTCGAGTAGCTCACACATTGATGATGTCACGATCGGTCTGGCACAAACTGCGGGAATCCAAGCTGCCAATGGCGCTCGACTCACTCCAGCTCTCGGAAGTGCTACAGGGGTTTAAACCCGCCCGTAAGCCAGTACCGGGGCGCATTTCGCTGCTGCGGCTGTGGAATCAGGCAACGACCGATCCCAAGGCGGACACCACACAGCCACCGAATAACGCGAGTGAAACAGACGACTCCATCAGAACCAACAACCCATTGCTAAATCTACCTGTACCAACCGAATTCTCTGACCCGCCGCAAGAAGGACCTTGCTGTTAAGCGGTGCCTGGGGATGCAAATTTCTGCCCTGGGATTAGACGTTGGGAGTAAGCGGATTGGTGTCGCTGGCTGCGATCGCACCGGGCTGATTGCTGCTGGTCTAACCACGATCGAACGTCAATCCTTCCAGCAAGTGCAAGCCCAACTGCAACAGTTAGTCGTCGAACGTGACGTGCAGATACTGGTTGTGGGCTTACCGTACACCATGAGTGGCGCGATCGGTGCTCAAGCGCGACAGGTGCAAAAATTTGCACGAGCAATGGCAAACGCACTACAGTTACCGCTGGAATATGTCGATGAGCGCTTGACCTCTTTTCAAGCAGAACAGATGCTCCACGCACAGAAGATCTCGCCTTCTCGTAATAAAGGACTCATCGATCGCAAAGCTGCGTCCCTCATTCTGCAACAATGGTTGGATGAGCGCCGCCTCAAGGCAACTTACACCCAAACGTCTCCGCAGCTCGATGTGGCTGACTCCGAAGCCTTGGATTCAACCTCCTTCTGAGTCACGGGGGCAGAGATGTGTAAAACGCCTGTAACATGACCGATTTTAGTGGAGAGTCCGGAATGGATGAAGACGATCTTGAGATGGATGTAGAAACCGTTACCTTGACGGATGATGCCGGACGGACGATTACCTGCACCATTGAACATGCTCTCGAAGTAGAAGGACAAGACTACGTGCTGCTATTGCCAGTAGACTCGCCCGTCGAAATCATCGCATGGCAAGAAGATGGTGACGAAGAGGAAGCCGTACCAGTTGAAGACGATGAAGACATCAATCTTCTCTTTCCAGTCGCCAAAGTGGTTTTGGAGGAGCAGAATCTTGTGCTGAAACGCACCGCTGTCACCTTGACGGTAGAAGGCGATCTTCCTGATTTAACCGAGGAAGATGACCTGGCAGGTTTAGAATCTGAGGGGGAGGGCGAAGAAGAGGAACTGCAATTTCTGGCAAGCTTCTACTACGAAGAGCAAGAATTTGGCATTTACGCGCCGCTTGATCCCTTTTTCATCTTGGCGCGGGTGGATGCTAACAACCAACCGCAACTGCTTTCGCCCGAAGAGTTAGAGAAAATTGAGCCGTTGCTACCAATGATCGAAGACCAGTTGATCGACCAGTTTGAGTAAGTCTGTAGTGTTTAGTTGTTAGTTGTTAGAGTCGTTGGCTATACGTCAGTGTTCACTATATAAACTGAAGAGTCTGAAGCGAAAAGCGGCGGCTTGTTTCCGCTTAGCGGTCTGCTGACAGCGCTCAACAATCTTTAGTTTATGCAAGTGACTCTCCGTTAAATGCCAACAGCTAACAACTAACGACTAAGAGCTAACAACTAATTGTTTGAAGCGATTGAGTCAGCTATAGAGCATGAAAGCAATACACAGCATGACTAAGGGTGCGATCGTTCTGTTGCTGCTACTGGCGGCGATCGGGACGATTGGCTGGCGTGGTTGGGTTTGGTGGACAGCCGCCAGTGCCCCTCCGATCGCCACAGGTACACCCACCAACCCCGTAAAACTCCGTATTCCCGACGGTGCCTCTGCTCAAGAAATTGGCAGAGACCTACAGGCGATCGGCGTGATTCGCTCGTCGGCAGCGTGGGATGCGTGGGCACGCTGGCTCGCGTTAAAAGAGCCACAGGGAGGCTTCAAGGCGGGTGTGTACCAACTCTCGCGCACAGAGCCATTAGCAGCAGTCGCCACCAAAATTTGGGCAGGGGATGTAGTGCGGCTTGGCTATACCATCCCCGAAGGATGGTCACTGCGGCAGATGGCAGCCTACTTCGAGGAGCAAGGGTTCTTTTCGGCGCAGGATTTTTTTGCGGCAGTAGAGCGCTTTCCCACTGCCCAGTACGCCTGGTTGCCAAAGCCTGCTCCCGGTCTGCCAGCTTTAGAAGGGTTTTTGTATCCTGATACCTATGACGTGGCGGGGCTACCAGTTAAACCGGAAGCTATTTTGAAGCAGATGCTCGATCGCTTTGAGCAGGTAGCACTCCCTTTGTATGAACAGAGAAAGCAAGCCCCTTTAAACTTTCCAGAATGGGTCACGCTGGCAAGCATTGTTGAAAAAGAGGCAGTGATTGCCAACGAACGCCCCCGCATTGCAGGTGTTTTTACAAACCGCTTAAAACAGAAGATTCCCCTTGGCGCTGATCCAACGGTTGAATATGGGCTAGGCATCCAGCAAACGCCAGACCAACCTCTTTCTCTGACACAGGTACGAACGCCATCTGCTTATAACACCTACCTCAATACGGGTCTACCGCCTACTCCAATCGCCAGCCCAGGCTTAGCCAGCCTCAAAGCAGCACTCAACCCAGAAAACACTGATTTCCTCTACTTCGTTGCGCGGTACGATGGTACTCACGTTTTCAGCCGCACTCTGGCAGAACACCAGGCAGCACAAGTCATCATTCAAGATAAACGCAAATCTACCAGGCAAAGTTCAGGGGCAAGACCAGCCAGTTCAAAAATCGCAACGTAGCGCCCTATGCGATCGTGCGCTACTCCAAAAACATCCTTTGCGCGTCGAAAGGGCTTCACTGTGCTTTCTTCACGCTTATTCCTTACTCTTTTTGCTTATGTCTTGGGGCGAACTTCTCCAACCTGACTTAATCGTGCACGGACCGGTGCTGAAGCTAACGCCTGACGTGCTGCAACGGCACCGACTCAAAGGGTTAGTCCTTGATGTGGATGAAACACTAGTGCCCATCCGGATGGCGGAGGTTTCAGCAGAATTGCTGCCCTGGGTTAACGAGCTTCGTCAGGTTGCCAACCTGTGGCTTGTTAGTAACAACATCAGCGAAGGTCGCATTCAGCGCATTGCCAAGACGCTAGACTTGCCTTACATCGCAGGGGCAGGCAAACCGTCTCGTCGGAAGCTAAGACGGGCGGTTGAAGCAATGGCGTTGCCTGTCGAGCAAGTGGCAATGGTCGGCGATCGGCTGTTCACCGATGTTCTAGCAGGCAATCGATTGGGCATGTTCACGATTCTTGTAGAGCCGATGGTCAACCCAAACGAAGCGGTTAGACGGTCTCCGCTGCATTCCTTTGAGGTCTGGCTTTCGCAAGCGCTTGGAGCGTCACTGATCCCCGGCAAGTAAGTGCCCAGGTTGACCGTAAACCTGCTTTGCGTTAGCAAGGAGAAATCTAAAAAAAAGCTTAAGCTAGTCAGGGATCAACGAAAACCGCTGCTAAATTGATGAATATAGTAGTGGAGTCAGCTTACATAAAGACTCTAACGATGAATGCGCGTGAATATTTGTGCAAGGCGCTAGATCCTGTTTACAGCAGTTCTGGCGCTTTGCCATTTTAAAGCGATGATTGTTTGAACTCAAACCGCTCGCGATCGCCACTCGAAGCAATGTCCCAAACCCTCGTAGTCAAAATTGGTACGTCTAGCCTGACTCAGCCAGAAACAGGGCGTTTGGCACTGGCAACGATCGCCAGTCTCGTTGAGGTCCTTAGCCATCTGCGGCTACAAGGGCATCGGGTTGTCTTGGTTTCATCCGGCGCAGTGGGCGTTGGCTGTGCCCGTTTGGGCATGACAGAGCGACCACGTGCGATCGCTCTCAAGCAAGCAGTCGCAGCCGTTGGGCAGGGACGACTCATCCGCATCTACGATGATTTTTTTAGCTCCTTGCAGCAGCCGATCGCTCAGGTATTACTCACTCGCAGCGATCTGGTGCAGCGCAACAGCTATCTCAATATCGAGCGTACCTTTCAGCAATTGCTACAGCTCGAAGTGATCCCCATCGTCAATGAAAACGATACGGTCGCGGTTGATGAACTGAAGTTTGGCGACAACGATACCCTCTCAGCGCTGGTTGCCAACCTTGTTCGAGCAGACTGGCTGTTTTTACTCACCGATGTCGATCGCCTCTACTCAGCCGATCCGCGCAGTGATCCCGACGCACAACCGATCATTCGCGTCAGTCAAATGGATCAACTGAAGGATCTACAGATCAAGATGGGGGATCACGGCTCTCGTTGGGGTACAGGCGGGATGATCACAAAAATTGCGGCGGCACAAATTGCCACGGGTGCTGGCGTTCGTACAGTCATTACGGACGGTCGCTACCCCAGAAACCTGGAAAAGATTTTGCAAGGCGAGGCGATCGGTACCCAGTTTGAACCTCAACCTCGCCCTGCCAGCGCGCGCAAACGCTGGATCGCCCACGGCTTAGTGCCCGCAGGTACGCTCTACCTGGACGATGGCGCTGTCAACGCGATCCGCAGCGCTGGTCGATCGCTTCTTGCAGCCGGAATCGTGCAGGTGGACGGTGAATTTCAGAGCCAGGAGGCAGTGCGACTGTGCGATCGCTCCGGTCAGGAAATCGCCAGAGGCATCATCAACTACCGCAGCAGCGAACTACACCAGATTAAGGGACAGCAATCCGATGCGATCGCAACGATCCTTGGCTATCCCGGTGCTGAAACCGTTGTACACAGAGACAATCTTGTGCTGAGCTAGTTATTGGCTATCAGAGTGGCAGATTTAGCGTCAGAATCGGCTCGGCGATCATCGCTTCATTCTTTATCCTTCACCGTTCATCCCCAACAACTCCAACTGTTTACAGGCTTGATCATCAGCGCTAAACCGTTTGCCTACAAACATATACACGATTCCGAGCACCCCGAAATTGATCCCTGCTGAACTGAAGTCGTTATTGCTACCGTTCTACTCCAACCATCACATCAAACCTCTATGACACCATTTAGAAATCCAGTTATTTCGACAGCTTTGGGTTGTCTTGTTGGCGGTGTTATTGCCAGTCCGTCACTAGCCGCCCCGGTACTAATGGCACAGCAACCAGATTGCAACAAGGCTCAAACGCAGTCAGCTATGAACATTTGTGCTGGACTGAGTTACGAAGAAGCCGATCGCGCCTTGAATCGTGCCTATCAAGCGCTGGTGCCTAAGCTCTCTGCGACACGTCGCCAAAAGCTAACCGATGCCCAATTGCGCTGGATCAAATTTCGTGATGCCGAATGCGATTTTTATGGCAGTGAAGCGGAAGGCGGCTCAATGCAGCCCATGCTCGTCTCCGGCTGTAAAGATCAGATCACACAACGACGGACTGCTGACCTAAACACTTATTTAACAGGGAAAAGTCCGATCGGCGGGAGCAACTACCAGTCTGCCGATCGACGGCTCAATCAGTTTTACCAGCAACTTCTACAACGGCTCGAACCCGATCGCAAACAGAAGCTAGAAACTGCCGAACTCGCCTGGATTGCCTTTCGGGATGCAACCTGTAGTTTTGAGTCGAGCGGTGGCGGCAATGCGGCTCGTAACCAGTGCTTAACACGCCTCACAAACCAGCGCAATCAGCAGTTGCAGGGTTATTTGGCAATCGATCGTTAAAGGTGTTGCAAGTGATTGGTCGTTAGTTATTGGTATTGCCGCTGCGTTGCTGGTGTGTGCAGAGCTGATTGCGACGATCGCTCAATGTTCTGGGAGAATGAGAAAGGATTGGCAGGGATCTCAACACAAACCATGCCTGACTTCATTTAAAACTCCTGTAGCTGAACACTGACTGCTGACAGCTAACTGCCCATTTCATTGGAAGAACCGAGAATGCTCGAACCATCATTGCCAGAAAACCTGAGAAGCCAGGTTGTGACACAGGGCGTGCAACGATCGCCCAACCGTGCCATGCTACGAGCCGTTGGCTTTAGCGATCAAGACTTTACGAAGCCGATCGTGGGCATTGCCAGCGGACACAGCACGATTACCCCTTGCAACATGGGTATTGAACCTCTGGCAAAACGTGCAGAAGCGGGCATTCGCAACGCGGGTGGGATGCCGCAAACCTTTGGCACTATTACCGTGAGCGACGGTATTTCGATGGGCACTGAGGGCATGAAATACTCGCTGGTGTCGCGGGAAGTGATTGCCGATGCGATCGAAACCGCGTGTAGCGCCCAAAGTATGGATGGTGTGCTGGCGATCGGTGGCTGCGACAAAAATATGCCCGGTGCAATGCTGGCAATGGCACGGATGAATATTCCCGCGATCTTTGTCTATGGCGGCACCATTAAGCCGGGACACCTCCACGGTACTGATCTCACCGTTGTCAGTTCCTTTGAGGCAGTCGGTCAGCATAGCGCAGGCAAAATTGCCGATGCAGAACTGCTGGCAGTCGAACGCAACGCCTGTCCGGGTGCGGGTTCCTGCGGCGGCATGTTTACTGCCAACACGATGTCGTCTGCGTTTGAAGCGATGGGCATGAGCCTGATGTATTCATCCACAATGGCAGCCGAAGATGCCGAAAAAGCCGATAGTGCTGAGAAGTCCGCGATCGCGCTGCTGGATGCCATTCGTCACCAACGCCTGCCGCGTCACATCATCACCCGCCAGTCCATTGAGAATGCGATCGCGGTGATTATGGCGATCGGTGGTTCGACGAATGCGGTGCTGCACTTTTTGGCGATCGCCCATGCCGCCAACGTGCCACTCACCCTCGACGATTTTGAGACCATTCGCGGTCGTGTCCCTGTTCTTTGCGACCTCAAGCCCTCTGGTCGCTACGTTGCCACCGATTTGCACAAAGCAGGCGGTATCCCGCAGGTGATGAAGATGCTGCTGGCACACGGCTTGCTTCACGGCGACTGCCTGACGATTACTGGGCAGACCGTTGCTGAGTTGCTGAAAGACATTCCTGCCGATCCCCGCCCCGATCAGGATGTGATTCGTCCCTGGGATCAGCCTGTCTACGCGCAGGGGCATCTGGCAATTTTGCGCGGCAACCTGGCAAGCGAAGGAGCCGTCGCTAAGATCACGGGAGTCAAAAATCCCCAAATTACCGGACCTGCTCGTGTATTTGAGTCTGAAGAAGCGTGTTTAGACGCAATCCTCGCAAGCAAAATCAGTGCAGGTGATATTCTCGTCATCCGCTACGAAGGACCTAAAGGCGGACCCGGAATGCGTGAAATGCTGGCACCAACCTCTGCCATCATCGGCGCTGGACTGGGCGATTCGGTCGGTCTCATTACAGACGGTCGCTTCTCTGGTGGTACCTACGGCATGGTGGTCGGTCATGTGGCACCTGAGGCATATGTGGGCGGCACGATCGCTCTCGTTCAGGAAGGCGACTCGATCACGATCGACGCTCATGCCCGTCTGCTACAACTCAACGTTTCTGATACTGAACTCGATCGTCGTCGTGCCCTGTGGCAGCCACCCAAACCACGCTACACGGCTGGAGTGCTGGCAAAATACGCCAAGCTCGTCTCCTCCAGCAGCGTTGGTGCAGTGACTGATTTAGATCTGTGAAAGAGACAGATCCCCGACTTCTTTGTTCAGCCCTGATTGCTTGACTAAACCTGATTCAGAAGTCGGGGATCTAGCCACTGACAGGTAATACCTTACTGTCGTCACCATACGGCTTTGCTTGGTTCTCAGATTGGTTCTCAGAGACGTTCTCAGAAACAGCGTCAACTCTTGACTGATCGCTGCTAGCTGTCAGCGCCTGCCCGAACAGTGCAGAACCACCTCTCTCCGAGGACAGCCCCAACATCTGTGTCAAAATGAAGTCACCCAACATGCGAGAGTTTAAAATTCGTGATTGAGGTAGAAGTTCACCAGCAACTCCGAGCGTTCTTGAGAGAGCAAGGGAAACCCTATTGGTCTCATCATTTGACGATGGCACGGTTGGTGGCACGTGCCTTGCGCTTGGGGCGCGGCGCGCTGATGCAAACCGACGCACTCTCTCGTTATCACGGACGTTACAGGCTCAGCTATCTGGTTCCAGTCCTGATGTGGCAAGGACCTGTCATCGTGGTTGCCACAGAAGCAGTACAACAGCGGCTGCTCATGGTGGAAATCCCCCAGTTGCGAACCTGCATTCAAACGTCAAAAGCCATTCGCACGGGCGATCGCTTTCCCAATCCAGCGTTTCAAGGGTTGTTGCTGACTACGCCAGAAGCCTGGCTAAGCGATCGGTTTAATCACCACGATCGTTTTCCAGCAGGCATCCCAACGATTATCGATGGTGTGGACGACTTGGAAGCGTGGGCATTCGCTCAACTCACCACGCACATCCAGCCAAGCAACTGGGACGAGCTGATGCTTGCCTGCCCCAACCATGCTGAGGCAATTCGCGATGCCCGCGTTCAGCTCACAAAGTCGATCTTTCAACGTCCAGCTAATCCTTATGAGTGCTGCCTACTAGAGCTGTTTGAACAAAAGGTGCTGGCAGCGCTCTTGCAAAACTTGCAGCGGTCTGATCCCGCGTCAGAACCTGTTTTGCTGCCTACCGTTTGGAGCCGATTTGAGGCTGCCTTTCAGCTTGATAGCCAGCTCCTCTGGGCAGACATCTCGCGCCGCCAGGGACAGTTCTCCCTGCATTGTGGTCCCGTTACAGTGGCATCAGCGTTAGCCCCACTCTGGTCGCAGCAGTCTGTCATTCTCATTGGTGGTGCGCTAGATATTGATGCTGAAGCCACGGTTTATCGTCAACGGCTGGGGCTAGAGGACTTAACGTGTCTGAAGTTTACGCCTGATCGCCAGGACGAAATCATCCAGCTTTACTTGCCTGAGCGCCTGCCGATGCCCAACACGCCAGAGTTTCAGTGGGCACTTATTCGAGAAATGCACTCCCTACTGAGAGTTAGTTCAGGGATGCAGGGGTTGACTGTTCTGCTAGTAGACGACACGCCGCTCAAAGCGCAAGTAGGATCGGTACTGGCATCAGAATTTGGCTCAAGGGTGCAGGTTGAACGTACTTGCTTAGACGAGAACGGCGTTCTCGTAACGGGTTGGGCGTTTTGGAAACAGCACCAAAGCGTTTTACCTACACCTCATCTGCTTGCGATCGCAACCTTGCCCATTCCGTCGCTCGAAAATCCTCTCGTTGCTGGACGCGTCGCCTACCACAAGCAACTGCGGCAAGACTGGTTTCGCCTTTATCTCCTTCCAGCGGCGCTGGCAGAACTACAGCGAGCGATCGCGCCAGTGCGAGATCATCAGGGTGTTGTGGCGCTGCTCGATAGTCGCGTGGTTCATCGAAACTATGGGCAGCAAGTCCTTGCGGCGCTTCATCCTGTGGCACGTCTCAATTATCTTGATCCCAACTTATTTTCCCAACCTGATTATTCAGTATTAGACTAAGGTATTAAGCGTATCCACCAAAGACGGGTGCATTCACTGAGATTAAGCAGCCAGTTCTATTTATCAGTACAGCTATGGGTGAATCAAAGCGGCGAAAAGAAACTCTGGGAGAGAAGTACGGTCAAGAATCTAACATCCTCCCGTGGTTACCAGTGAGTAAGACTCAGGCGAGCCAGTTTGTCAAGCTCTCCACAAGAGGCGCATGGATAGGCATTGGGGCGCTTGTGGCTGTGTGGGTTACCATTCGTCTCATCGGTCCGGCATTTGGCTGGTGGCACGTGGATTAATGTATGACAGCAGCTTCCAGCAATAATTTGTTACTTTGATCCTAAGCTCTGGGAACTTTTTGTTTTTAGCTGAGTCTATGCATATTTAGGGCAAACTGCTTGAAGGCTAAAAGAGAGTGTAAGAGGCGACTGTCTTTCTAGATACTTTCTTCCCCCGTAATCTGGCTAACCTTGAGTGTAATTAGTTAAAGTCAACGCAGAGCCAGACAAGTGCTGTACTCAATAAAATTGAAAGCGACTTTTATAAACGTCCATCTTGTAAAAATGAAATTCTTAAGAAAGTATTAAAACGGTATAAGATTTAAGTGTGGTGATTGGAGGGCAATCGTGTTCTTAAGACTTGCAGAGCAACACCGTCAGTTCGTTCAAGATCTCGTCATGAATCTCCAGGCGCTTGCAATCGTGCTAGAGCGACAAGGTTACCTTGCGTCCTGCTACACCTGTGGCGGGCAGATGAATAGCGCATCGTTTATGGTCAGTCTGGCAGACAACCACCTCATCCGATTCCTGGTTTCTGACTATGGCATCACTTGGACTGAGATGCGAGACGATCGAGAACTGATGAAGTTAGAAGGTGCAGAAGCGATTAGTCAACTTCAGGAACTGGCAAACCTGGTGAAGCACAAAATCAAGCCATCTGAGTACAGACCTGCGGTGATTTCAGAGAGTTTTCATTAGCGTTTAAGGCTTAGCAGAAGATATGCCAGGTGTCTGACAGGACGTTTCTGGCAAAACTGAGCTAGTCTGAGTGCCAGTGCTCGTGTATGGCTGATTTCGACACAGATGAGCGTGAATGAGTAGACATATCTAGCTTGATTCAGCATTTTAGCTAGTCCAAGTGAGCAAGATTCGACGAGCTAAGCCATTTGAGGGAGTGAAGGGATTATCCTTTCACTCCCTTCTTGTATCGGTTGATTCACTCCCCGGTGATTTGCAAGTGTCTTTGAGACCATACAGCGTAATAGTGCTTGAACGTGTCTTGACGACTAACCAGTTAGATAGACAGCGCGCACCCAAAGAATTTAGTAACAATCGCTTTACAAAAGATGTTAACTTCGCTATCTTATTTGTACGGGTTCGTTAAGAACTCAATACATTCATACACCAAGCACTCATAACTACCATGACTACGACTTTACAGAGACGCGAGAGCGTCAACGTATGGGATCAGTTTTGCAACTGGGTTACCAGCACCGACAACCGCCTGTACGTAGGTTGGTTCGGTGTCTTGATGGTACCCACCCTGCTGGCTG
>NZ_JCACKI010000034.1:0-61750 GCF_059505325.1 Tildeniella sp. | reverse complement strand
TCAGCGGTCAGCGGTCAGCGGTCAGCGGTCAGCGGTCAGCGGTCAGCGGTCAGCACTTAAAGTTGATCAGCGATCAGCAGTTAGCAGACGACAAGGCAGCAGGCTATAGCGGTCAGCGATACAGTAGAGGTCAGTCGTTCGTCGTCAGCATTGAGAAGCTCATCACCGCTGGCTTTTGCATTAATCTGGCATTCTTTAAGATGCAGGCTGCTGAGCATAGAATTAGTTGCTGACGGCTGATAGCTGATAGCTGACGGCTGATCGCTGATAGCTATTTGCCTGACTGCTCCCCCAAACCCTTGCTAATGACCTCATGCACGCTCTTTCTATTCCTACCTGGATTATTCATATTTCTAGCGTTATTGAGTGGATTGCTGCCCTCTGGCTCATCTGGACGTATGGCGAAGTGAGCCAGAATCGTGCCTGGTGGGGCTTGTCGATCGCCATGCTGCCTGCTCTCGTGAGTGCCATGTGCGCCTGTACCTGGCACTTTTTCGATAATGCTGCTTCGCTAGAGTGGCTGGTGACGCTGCAAGCCTCTATGACCGTGGTGGGAAACTGTACGCAAATGGTCGCAGCTTGGTGGCTCTGGCGATCGGCGATCGCCCAGCGATCGACCAGTAAATCGTTGTCTTTGAACACGATTCTGCCCTTACCCATCCTTCTGCTGCCAGCGGTTTTTCCCATTGCCAAAGAAACATTATTCGCGGTTTCTCTCTTTCCCTATCTTGGCTTCCTCTGGTTTCTAACGCGCTCTGGGCAAACGCCCCGGCTGGCACTGATTGGCTTTTATACGCTGCTAGTATTTGTGGCGATTACCATTCCAGCAGGGCTGTATGCTAAAGCTGCATACGGGGCAAATCTAGCCGATGTAGACTGGCTGCATGGTGGCGCAGAGTCTTTTCTCACGCTCTCCAATATCCTGGTGGTGTTGGGCTTTCGGCAGGCAATTCTCGATCGACAACAGGCTTGTAGCGGTCAGCCGTCAGCGGTCAGCGGTTAGCCGTCAGCCATCAGCCGTCAGCGGTTAGCAGTGAAATGGCTTCATCTGTGGCTTTTAGACTGATGTGGCTTTTAGACTGAGACAGTAGATCTCGTTAGCGGCAAAGGGCTGTAGGACTGGAGCGATGGCTTGAGCAAAGTAATAAGGTAATGAGCACGTAGGTTTTGACAATTGACAGTTGACTCTAGCCAATACGGTTTAGCCATTCATACTGCCAGTCCCGATTTGGGCTTGGCGATCGACAATTTTGCTGGCAGTGCGCGATCGCAGGTCTGGTCTTTGGGACGCGACTTATCGACTCATCTGCACGTCCACCTTGCCAATTTTTTGCAGCCCCAAACCTGGATGGATCTGGCGTTTGTGGCAGTTGCTCAAGGACCGGGTGGCTTCACTGGCACACGGTTGGGTGTCGTGACCGCACGTACCTTAGCGCAGCAGTTGGAACTGCCTTTGTATGCCGTTTCTACGCTGGCGGCGATCGCCCATGCTCAAGCAGTCCAGGCAACGCTTATTGATCGCACCATTGCCGTGCAAATGCAAGCACAACGAGGTGAAGTTTTCGGTGCCATTTACCAGTTGTCCCCCAGCGGGCTGCACACGCTCCTTCCTGACGCTGTAATGAGTTTGGAACGCTGGCAGCAAACCCTGGCAGCTTGGGCAAGCCCGTATCATCTGATTCAAGCAGAGGGGAACTTAGGCACATCTGTCTCTAGTGTTCTGGCACTCGCACAGCACGATCGGCAACAAGGGCTAAAACCCCACTGGTCAAAAGCGCTACCCTTTTACGGACAGCACCCCGTCGTGATCTGAGTGCAGAATGATTTCACGTGTATATCCATTGACATATAGCAGTCCTAAATCATTTGTGAGCAAGACTGAATCATTTAGCAGTCAGCAATCAGCCTTCTTACTGACCGCTGACCGCTGACCGCTGACCGCTGACGCTCATACCAGTGTGATTCTCATCATTCAAATCGGATTGCCATATAGCATCACGACGATCGCTTTAAGACTCGCTGCACCAGAGCATCACGTTTTGCTTGCAAGGCAATATCCAACGACGGTGCATAGTCGAGCGACGGTATTAAATCCTTGCAGAATTGGGCGATCGGAACGTTATCCACCACTGTCATAAAATCGGTTGGAATAGAACCGTCAATATGACGGCTGAGCACGCCAAAGCCTGCTCGTTCGCGCCGATAGGGCTGGCTGGGGGCATTTTGTTTCAGCCACTGGTCAAAGGTTGATGATTGGGTCATCGTTGCCGCCAGTTCAGATACAAGCTTAGCGGGTGGATCGGTATGAGTGGCGATGATCCAGGCTTGCTGGAGTAGCTTCTGGCGGTTTGTGGAGTCTAGCCATGCAGCGATCGCTAGGGCACCACTGCGGTTTGCCACCGTCCCAGCACTGCCCCAGGGCGTTGTGAGGGGAGACGCTACAGGCTTCCCTTCAGCCAAATCGAGGACGAGGCTACTGAGTTCTGTTCCAGAGATTGTTAGATCGAGCCGTGCACCTGCGATATCTCCTCTCCACCAGCGCAGCCCGCCTCGAATGCTATGCAGCCACGATGCCAGCGGTTGGGTCTCCTGAGCACTGGCAAGCAAGGTGGTTAGCTCGGTCTCAACACGACGGGTGACTGGCTCATACAACGGCTTCAGCTCCGGCAACCTCCAGATGGGGCTAGTGAGCAAGACGGGATCGCGCAGCGCTTCTAGCGTCATGGCAGCGATCGCCAGCTCTGACTCTCCCTGTGCCAAAAGACTCAAGCCCAAACCGTAGAAAGCACCCCGCTTGGCTGGTACTAATTGGGCAGCCTGAGCAAACATATGGCTGGCAGCCCTTGGTTGGCGGTTCAACAAGAGCCACGCCAGGCTTGTATAGCCAAACTCCTGGTTGGGTGCGCTCTGGATGCCCTTTCTTAGCCAGTAAACGCCCTCTTCGATCAGTTTCTGCTGCTGTTTTGGGTCGTTGGTCTGCACACCCAGGTTGCCTAGATTCCAACCCAGTTCGTAGGCATAGTACGGTTCCCACGGTGCCAACTGATGTGACTGACTCAAGCGCTGGACAAAGGTTGCTACATCACCCCGATTGAGTGCTAAGAACCCTTGACTAGAAAGGAACCAGGCACGATGAACGGGGATTAACCAGATCACTGCTGCGATGAGAATACCAACACCCATCAGGGGAAGGAAGGGAAGCGGTTGCAGGCGTAATGGCGTGAGGGGTTGGGACGGTAAAGCAGATAGCTCAATCGGTTGCTGCTCCGCTCCTGAGAGACTCTCGGTGCGTCTGCGATCGCGAAACTCGGCTGTCAGTACCGCTAAAAACACGACCAGTGTGCCGCTAATGCAGATGTTGTCGAGTTGATAATCCGTCAGACTGACGACACCGTAGCCCAAGAAGCTACTCAAAATGCAGCCGATCAATAGGGGTGGTGTTTGCACGGGTGCTTCAGTTCCCCGCACCCATGTGAGCGCTACATATCCCAGCAAGCCGATCGTACCCACACCAATGACTACTGCCCAAAGCCCCAATTCTGCCCACAGTTGAGCTGGGGTATTGTGTAGCTGGTATGCCCACTCCGCCTGCTGCCCAGCCCAACCTGGACGATAGCGCTGAAACAGTAGCGGCACCCCTCCGGGTCCTGTCCCCGTTAACCAGTGGCTGCAACCCATCAACCAACCTGTTGTCACTGTGATCAGGCGATATGCCACTTCGCCACCCGCCTTACCGCTTAGACCGCTTGCAATCAACAACCGCAGACGGTCATTTGTTAGCGCCAGCAACCCCAACGCCATCATGCCCGCTACCCCGATCGCGCCTAGCCAAACGCGAGACAGCCGACTGCGCCATAGTAGAAGCCCAAACGCAGCGATCGCCATCGCCAACAAGCCAAACCACCCACCCCGCGAACTGGTAGTGTAAAGATCAAGCAACCCCAGCCCAAAACCTAGCAGCCAAAGTGAACGTCGCCAGCCCGTTTGCACGATTCCTAAGCCTAGCAGTAGCGGTAGAGTCAGTACCAGATAACCCGCCACATAGTTTTGGTGCCCAATCGGTGCCCAATTGCGTAGCTCGACGATCGAGAAGTCGAACGGCAACTTGACACCATCCTGCTGCCATGCGTGTAGACGAGACAGCTCCGGCAGCAACGTTGTCTGACTCCAAAGCGCCAGACTGACAGCAATGAACGCTAAGCTCAAATAGCCTTGAGCGACTAGCACGGTCGATCGTCGCTCAGGCACATCCAACCAGGTATGCAGTCCATACAGCGCCGCCAGAACACAAAACGTCGCCCAGCTATACCAATGAGCTTGCATGGGTGCTGGTGCCAAACCTGCCGAAAGCACCAGCGCTATAATCAATAGCCCGACTAGCCAATCGAACCCGTGCCCTAACCCGTGTAGTCGCCTTTGCCCCAGCAGCCACAGCACCGGACAGCAAAGCCCAACCTGCCAGACAAACACCCAGGGCCAAGCGACCATCAGACTGTTACTGTTGGGCAAAAGTGTAAACACGCTATAAAAAGCGGCTGTCAGCAAGCCAAGCAAGTTGCCTTGAGCCGCACGCTCAGCCCTGGCAGTAGAGAGCTTGGCTGAAAATTCAGGATGGGTCATCTACGCTTTAGAGTGAGATTGGCAGCTTGATATCACAATATTGCCCCTTGTACGTTTGGCTTTACCATTGCCACAAGAATCTTCTCGTCACGATCGTCTATGACTTCTCAAACACCTCTACCTTCCTCGGAGACTTCAGCCCCTTCGCTAGCTGCCTGCGTACAGACATTGGGCTTGCCTCACATACAGCGCCACGTTTTTCTTTGCGCTGATCAGACCAACCCCAAATGCTGCGCTAAAGCGGTTGGTTTAGAAGCCTGGGACTATCTTAAACGCCGCCTCAAAGAATTGAGCCTCGATCGACCCAGTGAGATGACTCCTGACTGCCTCTTTAGGACGAAAGCAAACTGCCTGCGAGTGTGTCTACAAGGTCCAATTTTGGTGGTTTACCCAGATGGTGTGTGGTATCACAGTGCTAAACCTGACGTAATTGAACGCATCATCCAGGAGCATCTGCTTGCCAATCAGGTTGTGCAGGAGTATGCCTTTCTAGTTCACACACTTCCCCAAACTAGCCGACTAGACGGTTTGCAAGAAGATCCTAACGGAGCGATCGATGAGCAAGGCGACCCCTAGCACTCAGCACCGTCTCTACACGATTACAGCTCCTTTCAATAGCATCAGCCCACAGGTTAGGAAACCGATCACGAATGGAGCACGATCGCCAAACTTACCGCGACATCAGTGTCGATTTCTTATGCTGGACAAGCATTTGCAGCGCAGCCAAACTACTGGTTGTTAGAATAATAAAACCAAAGCGGCTCGGTTCGCGTGATTCGGTTTTAGTCTCACTAGACAACGCAGCAGCCCTTACTTTGATAAAGTGACGTTTACCTAAGAAAGGCTATATGTTTAGAGGGGCTATTTACTTAGAGAGGCTATATAATGGCACAGTGAAATATGGCACTAAGTCACCCTCCTAAGTTGATAGTCAATTAATATTTAATCAGTATTTAGATTTATTGAGATTTCAGCGATTCCTCTGATGCTGCTTACAATAATGTTTCAAAGGCTAGAGCCATTGTGGGTTACGCAAGTTCGTCAGGAGCTCGACCATTCATAGCCATTGCAGGGAAATTGTCTGAATCTGTCCAAAGAATTCAGAGCCTAGAACGTTCAAAGCGTTTATTGTCACTCAAGATATTGACCCAGGAACAGTGAGTAGCACAGCATGAAGGAAACCAGCGTGGGCAATCATAAGCGACTCCTGCTGATTGACGATGATCCTAACCTAATCCTGCTCGTCAAGGACTACCTGGAATTTCGAGGCTACGAAGTAGTCACCGCAGAAAATGGGCGAGAGGCTTTAGAAGTCTTGGAACAAGAGATTCCAGACATGATCATCTGTGACGTAATGATGCCTGAAATGGACGGCTACTCATTAGTTAAGCATGTTCGAGAAAATCCTCGTACCAGTTGGGTTCCAGTGCTGTTTCTGTCTGCTAAAGGGCAAAGCCAGGATCGTGTCAAAGGACTCAATACTGGAGCAGACGTTTACATGGTCAAGCCGTTTGAGCCAGAAGAACTGGTCGCTCAGGTTGAGTCGTCACTTAAGCAAGCAGCACGCATCGCTGACCGTCCCGGCAAGGGAAATGATAGCGGACCAAAGATTCAGGTGCCGTTTGATGTTGAACTGACACCCACTGAGTTGCGGGTTGTGCATTTTGTGGCACGAGGCATGGCAAATCGCGAGATCGCGGATGAGCTGAATGTGAGTCAACGCACGATCGAAAGCCATGTGAGCAATATGTTGGGTAAGACAGGGCTGCACAACCGTACTGAACTCGCTCGCTGGGCGATCGAAAACAGTATGTCGTAAGACCCATCACACGTTCAGTAGTGGTAAGTCGCGCTACCAGCCATCACTCTGATCCTCGGTGTCCTCGCGCCAAATTTCTAAGTCAAGCTCGTTGAAATAAAGCAAAGCGCTGCGAATTTGTTCGCTGGTGCCGCGAAGCTCTAGGTCAAACCAGCCATCGTCTTTGGCATTCGCGCCCAGTAAGGCAGCCGTTATATTGACGGTCAAGCCGTAGTGAGAGGTCAAGCGGGAGATCACAGGCTCATCGTGATAGTTCTTTGGAATCCGAGTCCTGATGCGGGTTTGAGTCGGACGAGGATCATCTTTGTCGCCCAGAGTCACGGCATCATTCGGTTGCGGCGTTGCCAGTGAGCCTTCAGAGATACTGCTATGTGACATTTACGCCTCCTCTTTGACTTCTGTGATGCGAGTTTTGCGCTCCAAAATTTCTTTCAAGACAAGCGTCACAACTGCCAAAAGCCCTAATAAAACAGCGGCAGAGAACGCAGCTTCCGTCTGATACTGCTTGTAAGCCTGCTCCACAAACAACGGCAGTGTCTGCGTTTTGCTGGCAATATTACCGGAGACAACGGAGATAGCACCAAATTCGCCCATCGCTCTAGCGTTGGTCAGCAATACTCCGTAGAGCAAGCCCCAACGAATACTCGGCAGCGTAACGCGCCAAAAAATCTGCCAGTTGTTGGCTCCTAAGGTTTGAGCCGCTTCCTCCTGATCGGTACCCGCTTCTTCAAGCACTGGAATGACTTCGCGTGCCACAAAGGGTAAGGTGACAAAGGCAGTTGCCAGCACCATCCCTGGAAGCGCAAAAATAATTTTAATGTTGTGTGCTTCCAGAAACGGTCCGAACCAGCCATTGCGTCCGTACAGCAACACAATCATCAAGCCCGCCACCACAGGTGACACTGAGAAGGGCACATCTAACAGGCTGATCACAAAGGCGCGACCAGGAAAGTGCTTGCGAGCAATCATCCAGGCAGCACACAGCCCAAACACTGTGTTCACTGGTACTGCGATCGCCGCAATGATGAATGTCAGCCATGCCGCGCTCTGGAACGCCGGATCACTCATGTTAGCGAAAAAAGGTCCGATCCCTTTGCTAAACGCTTGCACAAAGACGTTGAGCGCTGGAATGAACAGAATGAGGGTGAGATACAGCACCGCCACCGTAATCAACCCAATTTTTGACCAGTCACGCGGTTGCACCTCCACAGACTGGGAGGCAGTTGAGGACGCTTTTAATGATGATCCAAGATTAGCCATAACGACGACCCCACGCCTGTAGAAGATTAATGAGCACTAGTAACACGAGTGAAATGACTAGCAGCACGGCTCCAATGACAGTGGCACCTGCGTAATCGTATTGCTCTAACCGCTGAAAGACCAATACAGGTGCAATCAAGTCTTTGTAAGGAGTATTGGACGACACGATCACAACCGAGCCGTACTCCCCTACCGCTCGTGAAAAGCCCAGAGCGATGCCAGTCAAAGCAGCAGGGACGATCGGAGGCAGGATAACTCGCCAGAAGGTTTGAAATTTGCTGGCTCCCAGACACCAGGCAGCTTCTTCAACATCTCGTTCTAAATCTGCTAAGACAGGCTGCACCGTCCGCACAACGAAGGGTAGCGAGATCAGGAGCATGGCGATCGCCACCCCCCATTGGGTAAACGCAATCTTGATACCAAAGGGCGCAAAGAGGGAGCCAAGCCAGCCGTTTTCGCTGTAAACCGTTGCCAGCGTTAAGCCCGCGACGGATGTGGGCAGCGCAAACGGTAGGTCAACGGCAGCGTCAATTATGCGCTTAAACGGAAATTCATAGCGCACCAGCACCCAGGCAATGAGCAGCCCAAAAAGACCGTTTACAACGGCTGTAACGATCGCGGTGCCGAAGGTTACTTTATAAGCATCTATGGCGATCGGGCTAGTGGCGATGCTCCAAAAGCGCGCAGGTCCTTCAGTGCTGGCTTTGAGCAATAGGGCGATCGTCGGCAAAACCAACATCAAGAAAAGATAGGCTGTCGGCAGAATCCAAATCCAGGGAAGCCGCCCAACGATGCCCAACCAGTTACGCCAGGTTGGGGTGCGATAAGAAGAGGTTGCAGCCATAAGTGGAAAGCAGCCGTGCCGCTAGAATTTGTAAAGGGTAGCAGACTACAGTAGAAAATCTACGATAAGCAAGTAGGAATACTGTACTTATCATACATGAAACGGGCTGGCGTAGAAACCCGGTTTCTGCACGAGAATAGACTGTGAGCCTCTATGCGTCCAGAAACCCGGTTTCTCTCAACAGCACGAGGTTGGCTTTAGTCATGGTTATTCTGGTGATGGGTGTTTCTGGCTCTGGTAAAACGACGATCGGTACACTCCTAGCGGCTTCACTACACTGGCAGTTTCAGGATGCTGACAGCTTTCACCCTGCCGCCAACATTGAAAAAATGCGTCGTGGTCTTCCCTTAAGCGATGCCGATCGACTGCCGTGGCTGTTGGCAATGCAGCAGGCGATCGCCGATTGGCAGCAGGCAGGCATTCACATTGTCCTTGCCTGTTCGGCGCTCAAAGCTGAATATCGCCAACGCCTCAGTCAATCATCGCCGATCAAGCAAGTCTATCTCAAAGGTTCCTTTGCACTCATTCAACAGCGCTTGCAGCAGCGACAGGGACATTACATGAAAGCAGATTTATTACAAAGCCAGTTCGATAGCTTGGAAGAACCCATTAATGCCCTTTCGATCGACATTGACCAATCTCCAGAGGCGATCGTGGCAGAAATTAGACGATCGTTGAATCTTTGAAAATGGTAGAAGGAGTTTTTGGTTGTTCGTTTTTAGTTGTTAGGAAAGAGAAGAGGGCGGAGTCAGTAGTCAGAAGCCACTCCAGCCATTCATGCCTCGTCCCTTCTCCACTGACTAAATGGATGCTTTGCCAAGTTCGAGTTAAAGTAGCGGGGATCGTCGGAGACTTCACGATCGATCCAATCCGGTAGCACGATCGTCTGGCTGGCATCTGTCAGTTCCACCTCTGCCACAATCAATCCCTGGTTGTCGCCTTCAAATTCATCTACCTCCCAAAGCAAGCCCTCACACTCGATCGTGTACCGTTTTTTTTGAATCAACGGTGGATCGCACAGCGCCTGCAATAGTTCCAGCGCATCGTCTAACGGGATGGGATACTCAAACTCTGCCCGTGAGATGCCAGTGGTCGCGCCTTTAATGGTCAAGTAACCGTGCTCCCCAACGACCCGTACTCGCACCGTGCGCCCTGCGGTCGAGGCAATGTAGCCTTGACAGTAGGGAATGCCTGTTGCAAGCGATCGCCATGCGTCGCCCTTGACAAGAAATTTGCGCTCGATCTCAACTGGCATAAAGGTGAGGAGTGAGGGGTAAGGTGAGAGGGGTAAGGGAGTGAAGAGAGTTTTGAGTTTTAAGTTGAACCAGTTGTTGGTTGTTGGTTGATTGTTAGTGCACGAGCCTTTCCTGACTCCTTCTAAAAACTAAAAACTAAAAACCAACAACTCCCTTGCCTTTAGCTCTTAGCCTTCAGCCTTTCAACTCCTCACTCCTCACCCCTCTCATCTCACTGCTACCCCGGTTGTTGATGCAAATAGAGAAACGCTTCCACTTCCGCAGCAGTGGGTTGGGCAGCGATCGCGCCAGGACGGGTTGTAGTCAAAGCACCCATCGCGCTGGCGTAGTTGACAATGCCTTTCACCACATCGGGATCGGCGAGCGTTTGAAGATCATGCTGACAGAGTTGGTGCAGTAATCCTGCGACAAAGCTATCACCCGCGCCAGTAGTGTCTTCTACTTCAATGTTAAAGGCGGGAATGCTACCCTCATTTCCACCTAAGTAGTAAGCACAGCCTTTTTCGCCTGCGGTCACCAAAACACCTTCAACACTGCCGAGACGGTGAGCAATCACGCCGGGATCGGTTGTTTCGTACAGCCATTCTGCTTCTTCATCGGACAGCTTGAGAAAATCGGCGTGGCGAATCAAATCATGAATGAGCGGCAGAGCAGTTGCTTCATCGTGCCAGAAAACGGGTCGCCAGTTGACATCAACCAAAATTTTGACAAAGTGCTGGTCGGCAAACTGTAGTGCGCGCTCGATCGCGGCTCGACTGTCAGGATAGGCTAGTTCCAAGGTGCCCAAAATCAGGAAATCTGCCGTTTCAAATTGGGCGATCGGTAGCTGGTCAGCCTGGAGATGCGTGTCGGCAAAGACCGCTGTATCGTACTTGCCAAAGCCTGCAAACGTGCGATCGCCCGTGAGCGATCGCACTACATAGACGGCGCGAGTGGGTGCTGTGGGATGACGCTGAATCCCGGTGCTATCAACGCCGATCGCCTGCAAAAGCTCTACCAACCCTATACCCAGGTCATCCTGACCAACGCAGCCAATGAATCCAGTTGGCGTGCCCAACTTCGCCAGCCCACAAGCAACGTTGGCAGGTGCACCACCAGGATAAGGTGTCCAAGATTTCACCTGTTCAAGCGGCATTCCTGGCTGATCTGCCAAAAAGTCATACAACACCTCGCCGAGGCAAAGAACGCGTGGCTGGCTCACAATAATATTCCTTTACAAACTAATAGCAGGGTATCAGACAGCTAGAACGACGGTATAACCTCGTCTGCAAATCAAGCGAAAGCAAAACAAATGTAACGACTGGTGCTGCTGACGGGTCTTTAAAGATTAGTCTTCACAAAACGCTACTACTATGAGCTTGCCTAGCTTCACAATAGGCTATTCTACCGAAAAGCCCTCTTAACCGGAAATTGGTTGCTGCAAGGCTGTGGCAAACCCGTAAATTTCCTTAGATTGCTTTTGCACACTTGCACTAAAATCCTGGGATTTACCGTAGGGAAGAATTCTATCAATGAAGTTAAATCAGGACATCTTCGCTTGAGGGTTGTTGCTATGTCTCTGGAATTAACCGTTGAAGATTCGCTCCTGCTCGAAAAACACCGAATAGAGCGTCTTCGGTCTTTCTTTGCCGATACGTTGGCAAAATGCTTTCTGCACCTTGATCAAACGAACGTACTGACGATCCACTGCTCAGAACCCTGGCTGGTTGACCAGTTGTTGAGTGAGATCGAGCAGCTTCGCTGGTATGTCTGGGTTGTGGTCGGGGCACAGCGCCTCTCACTCTGTTTTGCCCAAGAAGAAATTTATCGAACATCAACACGTAAACCGAGCAAAAAATCTCAGCGCTTGCACACAGCTTAAAACTGGTGAAAAGACAGGCTCAAACTTTAGGAAAGCAATTACAGAAAGCCGTTGCTAACCCTGCACTCATGGCTGAGAGCCACGGCTTGCTTCCGTAAGCGGTTGTTGAAGGTTCAATGCTAATAATGTGCGTTTATGGAGCGATCCTAAGTAATACCATTTCACTAAACTGTAGCTACACAGGCAGGCTTCGACTGGCAGTCAGCGGTCAGCGGTCAGCAGCAAAAATGAATCTGTAGGGTGATTTTATAGAATTGGTACAAATCGTGAGAAGCAATATTGATATCAAGTAGTCAGCTATCAGCGGTCAGCGGTTGGAGAAAAGCTGATAGCTGACCGCTGACCGCTCAATGCTTAAGTTCTGCTCACAACCAATTTGGGACTGCTATAGAGGATGAGGGGTTTGAGATGCTTGTTTAGCGTTGCATCTAAGACTGACTCAGCGACCTATGTCGCGATCGCGGCACACGTTCACCCGATCGAATGACTCCTTCGGGTGGAGCAAATCAGTTGCGTGTTGAGGGAAACTATATCTGTGAAGATTACATGAAGCAAAGGTTTACAGCCAACCTTCATGAGCAGAAGAGGTTCCCCAATGCCATTACCAAACTATTCAACCCCGTTCACGATCGCTCAGGTCATCGATCGTATCGTGCGCTCCGGCAGAATTACCCGCGTTGATGAAAATTACTTTCTGCATGCAATGGTTGCTGGTACGCCACTGAGCCATGAAGAGCAAAGCCAGGTCAGAAACCTCTTTGACCGTCTGCAAATGGGTCTTTTGCAGGTCGTTGATTAACATGCTTGAGGGCTGAGTGTCGGCAAGGTTGTCTCTGCCAAGGAACATTTGAGTAAGGGCAGTTGAATGGAAAAGTGCGTCCAACCGTTGCTGCTCTCAACTAGAATAACCCCTTCAAGCTGCATGATTAGACGCTGGACTAAGGCAAGTCCCAGTCCTGTTCCTCCTTGTTTCCACGGATCGGCATTGGGAACGCGATAAAACTTCTCAAAAATGTGTGGTAACTCTGTGATGGGAATTTCCGCTTGATTGCTGATCGTGAAGATGACGTGTGCCGCTGCATCACCCAATGCAGTGTCGGAGTATGCAGTATCAGAGTGATCACAGTTCACTGCTAGCGTTACTGCGTTGCCAGGCGAGGTGTACTTGCAGGCATTATTTAGCAATTCTGCCAGTACTCTCTGTAAAGTTGCTCTGTCCGTGGTGATTGCAGGTAGATGCGTCGGTAGCTGTACGCTCAGCCTTTGTTCTCGATCGCTGGTACGCGAATAAAACGGTTCAACCATTGTGGTGACACACGCCAGTAAGTCAACGGTTTCAAGCGAAACGGGATAGGCTGATGCCTCTAAGCGCTGCAAGTCAAGCAAGTCGTTAATAAGTTCAATCTCGCGTGAGCATTCCGATTGCAGAATGTTGAGGTAACGCGCTTGGCGATCGGGGGCTGAGACCGTTTTCAGCATATGAATTGCCATCTTCATATTCGACATCGGTGTTCGCAGTTCATGAGACACCGTGCTGAGGAAGTCGTCTTTGAGCTGATTGAGTTCTTCTAACGCCGCGACTTGCGCCTGAGCAGCCTGGTAGAGCCGTGCTTGACGAATGGCGATCGCGCATTGATTTGCCACTTGCTGCACCAGTCGAATTTCCTGGCTTGTAAACGTGTCGCCAAAGGGACGAAATAACCATAAATCGCCCATGACTCCCTGGTCGTCCACCATCGGACATGCCAAAATGGCGTGCTGACTGCCCAACAGTCGTGGGCGGCTAGGGTGGGTGCGGCAAAACTGGAAGCATTGTTCCCGCAAAAGCCAATCGTAGACATCAGAAAGGTCGTCCATCTTGATGGTTGTGCCATTGGCAGCGGGTAGATCGGAGCGGATGTGCTCGTAGCAAACCGTGGACGTGCGGCGCTCAAGATCGTAGAGTGCGGCATCACAGCCCATGATCTCAAGACCCGATGCCAGTTCTTGAACGGCAGTATGTAAGATTCGGTCTTCATCAAGACTATCGCGGACAGAGTCTGTGATCCGCTTGAGGGTCGCTTCAAACCGTAGTGCTTGTTGAAGTTGCGCCGTGCGATCGTGTACCTGAGCTTCTAGCGCTGTGTTGAGCTGCTGGACTTGACGATACAGTTCTGACTGTTGAATGGCGATCGCAACCTGGGTTGCCAGTTGTTCTAGCAGCCCTATTTCGTAAGTTTCCCAGTGCCGTTCGGTCGAGCACTGCTGAGCGACCAGCACACCCCAAATAGTATTGCCATGCAGAATGGGCACCGCTAACACAGCTTTTACCTGCCATGCTTCCAAAAAGCGCTGCAAAGCACTGTCTGAATCAAGCTCTTGAGCCTTAGCCCAGACCACAACTTCACCCTGCTGCTGCGCCTCTAACGTATGCTGCACCCAGTTGTCCTGAACCCTCAGTCCCAACATTGACTGCCAGTTCGCATCGACAGACTCAGCCGTAATCCGACCACTGTTTTTTTGTTCCACCTCAAAGAGGACAACTCGATCGGCTTTTAAGAACTGTTGCACTTCTGAAACGGTGGTGTTGAGCGTTTCCTCCAAATCCAGGGAGGTGCGAATCCGTTGCGCGATCGCGCTCATTAACCGCTCCCGCTCCGCTTGCTGGCTCAATGCTTCCTCAAAGCGTTTGCGATCGGTCGTGTCCATCGAAATGCCAAGCGTCCGTGTGGGCTGCCCCATTTCGTCGTGGAACGTGTGGCTCCGCTCTGAAATCCAGCGAATGCTACCATCTGGTTGAATAATGCGAAATTCCTTGCTGTAGTTCGTTGCCTGTTGCGTTTGCTGAATCGTGTGCTGCAGTACGGCGGCGCGATCGTCGGGATGAATACACTCCAGAAACGCCTCGTTCGTTCCATCAAATGTGCCTGGTGCAAAGCCGTAGAGCTGTTCGCAGCTATCAGACCATTTCACTGTATTGCGGTGTGGCTCGTAGTCCCAAATGCCCATCTGCGTTGTTTCCAACGTAAGCTTGAGACGCTCCTGACTCTCTAATAGTGCGGCTTCTGCTTGTTTTCGCTCTGTAATGTCTTTAGTGAAACAGTGAAACCCAATGAGTCGATCGTGCCAGTCATACGCCGCTACCATGACCTTCTCGCTGTAGAACGTCGAGCCATCTTTGCGTACGCTCATGCTCTCAACTTCAGCTTTGCCCTCAATCATCATCTGCTGATACGCAGTCACAACCACTGCAATATCATTAGGATGAACGGTCTGCTGCCAGGACATGCCAATCATTTCTTCTTGTTGATAGCCTAGCGCTGCGGCATAAGCCCGGTTAAGCGCGATGTAGTGACCATTAATATCCAGACGAGCAATGCCCTCAACGGCGTTACCCAGAGCGGTACTCATTTCTAACAGCTCTGCTTGCGCTTGCTTACGCTCAGTGACATCCAAGAAGAACACGGACATCCCGTCAGCGCAGGGAGATAGCCGGACATCAAACCACGCATTAAGGGACGGATGGAATTCCTCGAAGGTGACGGGCACCTGATGTTCCATCGCTCTGTGATACTCCCGATCGAAGACAGAGCCGACGATATCGGGGAATACATCCCAAAGGCATTGTCCCAGAAGTGCCTCTCGCGATCGCTGACACAATTGCGCTGCCTGCTGATTTACGTAGGTCAGTCGCCATTGTTTATCTAAAGACATGAACGCTTCAGTGATGCTTTCCAGCAGCGTCACTGTCTGACGATTAGCAATGAGGAGCGCTTCTTCGGCTCGTTTGCGCTCGGTAATATCATGACAGTTAATCACGACACCATTGATCGCGGGTACATCCAGCAGGCACGTTGCCACTGCCTCAAAGAACAGCCAGGAGCCATCACGGTTTCGCACACGATATTCGATCGCAGGTTGGCTCACTTTGGGCTGTTCGATCGCCTGTTCTAGCACCGTCACAATGATGGGAATATCGTCGGGATGGACAAACTCGGCTGTGCTGTAGCCAACCACATCCTGAATGGTATAGCCCAGCAGTTTTGCGGCTGAGGGGCTGCAATAGCGAAAAGTGCCCTTCCGATCCAACACCACGATAATGTCGGTGGCGTTTTCGATGAGCGATCGAAACCGTTGTTCGCTTTCCTGAAGTGCTTTTTCGGCGCGTCTACGCTCGATATTTTCTTGCTGCAACCGACTGTTGGTACTGAGCAAATCAGCCGTCCGCTCCATCATAAGTTCTTCAAGCGATTTGAAATAGTGGCTACGGTCAGCGCCAACCGAGCCACTGTGGACTGGATCACCCAGAAGCGATCGACAGAGTGTTTTAAGCTCTACTTGCTGCTGCTCGGCTTCTGCTGCCAATAGGATCTGCTGCATCCGCTCAAACGCGACATCACTCTTACAGCACTCGCGCAAGCGTTCAAGATGTTCAGGTTTCATAGCATGGCTGGGGCGTACAACGACCATGAGTACTTGTTTTCAGAAAAGACTTCAGTAAAAGGTTGCACCAGCCAGTGCCAAGCTCAATCCATGAGTAGACTTGATCCTGCCAGCACCTACAAAGCCGAGTAGCCGTTTACAAACTAGCGTTCCAGACACAATCAGACCAACCGCTGACCTTGGGCAAGGCAGACGATCTGAGATAGCCGCACGTAGAGTCCCTAACGATTTGCTTGACCTGACGATTTCATTGAACAAAGTATGCCCAAGTTGTTCTCAGTACTAACACGAATTACCCTTGAATTTACTAGGAGAAGCACTTGGTCGCTACTGTAAAACTACGGGTTGTACCTGCCCTGCGTAGCAATCAGCGTTTGCACTAGCTAAACCGCAGACTGAAGCCATTGACGGATTGCCTGTCTCCACAGACTGCTGCTGGTTTCAGGTAGCGAGAGTGGCTCCTTCGCAAAGATGTAGTAAATGTTGCCCTCATCGGTGACATCAAATGTGGCAGAAAATTCTTTTGCCCAATCATCCAGGTGCTGACGGGCGATCGCGGGTTCTAACCGTGCAGCAGCGGCAAAACCCAGCACCGACACTCTACCCTGACTAACCTGGAGTACTTGAAAGAAGCGCTCTCTAATCGCCTGTCGCTTCAGTCTGGCACTGACATAGAGTAACCACACACCGAGAGACGCGGGAGCTAGACCAAAGAGAATCAAAAAGGTTGTCAGCAGCGCTAAAAAGCCACCCACTGCATGGCTAGTCAAAATCGCCGTCACGAGCGCGATCGACATGGTGCCGCCGCCGAACAGAAAGAATGCACCAACAGCTTTACCGACCCGGCTCCAAAGTTGACTCATAGTACTAGCCTGCGACGATACTTTATTCTCCTTCTTCTAAGCTACCGCGCCTGCACCAGAACGTGGGGACAAGCTTCAGGTACGGGTATCCTCACTTTATATGAGGCTTTGATGATCAATAACGGTCAGCAGTCCGAGTGGTTCATCGCCTGGGACGTTTCTGGTACTGCTCAATGCTTTACAAACTATTTCTTTGCAAAGAAGTAATGGGACGTGTTGCGAATTGTTATGACGTGTCTAGCCCAATTTTGACAGTGGGCAACTTAAGGAAGCGGTCATCGGTTTGCGATCGCGGGTATCAGGGTTGCCTCTACTGATGCCCGTTCATGAGCACTGCCACACTGGCGAGAGTGAATCAGAACCCTCCTAAATTTTGGTGTCATTTCAGCACGATTAACTATGCATACCCTGAATCACAACCTGGAAAAAAGCGTTTTGGAGGCTGATGGTCGCTACCTTAGCGCTCAGGAGCTTTCTCCTCTAGAACAATATGCTCGAACTTATGCCGTGCGCTTGCACACCTACCAGCAGCTACGTGATCACGGTGAACCTTTAGTGATCCAGGCACTCCGTAAGCTCGCACAGATGTACCCAGAGTTAGTGCAACAGCATGGTGCGCGCTGTAAATATGACATGACTGAAGTGCTCCGTTACGTAGCGCTATCGATTTTGCGAGATGACGAGACCTTTTTTAAGGAGCAAATGATGTCGTGGTTGGATACGATCTTACTGGCTCATAAAAAAACGGCTCATTGCACGACAGCCTATCGATTTTTGCAAGAGGCGATCGCGGCGGCTCTCCCTGCTCAGGACTTAGCCCTGACGCGTCCTTACCTCGACATTGTGACGCAGTCGCTGCAATCCCACGCTTGAGAAATTGCCACTGATAGCAACGAGCGATCGGCTTTCAGCCTTTAGCCTTTAGCCCTTAGCCTTCATCCCTTAGCCTTTAGCCTTCAGCCTTCATCAGTGCCTCAATACAACGACGAGCACTGAGTTCCTAAGCCTAAACGCCCTCGACGCAGCCCTCGCGTTTCCTCAGATGCATCACCTATTCGTTGAGGACACTGTATGAACTGTTTCCAACCGATCACGGTCAGTCGTCGTTCTTCTGCCGAGGAGCGTCAAGGCGCACTCTACCAGCTTTATCATCAAGTGCTGGAGCGACAGCCTTATACCTTTGAGCGCCAAAGTCTAGCCAAAGCTGAGAAAGACTTTCTCACGGATAAGATTGGTGTCAAACGGTTTCTCAGTGAGTTAGGGCGATCGGATGTTTACCTCAACGCCTTTTATCACAACTCCTCCAACATGAAGTTTCTGGAGCTATGCTTCAAGCACTTTCTGGGACGGGCACCCGTAAGCCAGGATGAAATTAAGCATTACTGCGACATCATGATGTACGAGGGCGTGGCGACCATGATTACAGCCATTCTTGACTCTGAAGAATACCGCAAGGCGTTTGGTTGCTTCACGGTGCCCCACCCGCGTGAGCCTCGCTACCATGTATCGCCGAAAGCATATACGGAGTCCCGTTTGCTCAATCGTGAACATGTCGGTCAGCGGGGGCGATCGATCCCCACTATTTATTGGCATCAACTGGGTCTGACCTGTGAAGGTGGCGTTTGCCGTCACCCCGCTGACGAATCTATCGAGTCCAGCTTGCCCTCAGAAGACTTAGCGAAACTGCTGCAATTACTACAGTCGCCCCAGCCAGAGAAAGCCTTTGCGTCACTGTCATTAGAGCATCAGGCATTGTTGCGTCGGGCGATCGGCTAGTCTGTCAAGCAGTAAGCGGTTGTGAGCTAGTGAAAGGCTGCTCCAACAGTATGCAATGACTTTTTAACATGCTCTCAGGAGCAATGCAGCGGCTCACTCGGCAGGAATAGGCACTGTGCTGCTTGTGGCTCGCCGCGATCGCGCGAGGCTCTGGCTGTGCTCGGTCAGAAAGTTTTGTGCTTGCATGATCTCATACAGGTTAACGTCTGCTTCTAGCAAACAAGCATGACCGCTGTACGGCAGTACAACAGCTTGAGCGTGGGGAAACCACTTCTCTAAGTGCTGCACCTCTGCCAGCGAAGGCAACAGTCGATCGCCCGCACTCGCTAAAAGCAAGACAGGCTGTTGCAACTGCGACAGTTGCTCATCCTCAACATCAAAATCACCCAGCAGAGAAAGCCGCCAAATCGAGGTTTTTTGCGGCACCGAGAGCACAGCGTCGTAAAACGTCTGTCGATCGCTCTCTGCCACACGCCCCAGGTACGCTAAAAAGGGCATCAGAGCGATCGACGACAGGCGGTAGGCAAATTCTGGTAACCAGCGCGTGACTTGTGATCCCCATGCGATCAGTGGTTTGCGATGAAACGAAGAGGCTGGATTGACCAGAATCAGACGGTCAAATAATCGTGGCGCGGAGAGTGCTACCTTCATCGCTAAGCAGCCACCAAAGGACTCGCCGCAGAGATAAACTGAGCGATCGGGCGACTGCTGTAACTCTGCCTCAATGAGAGCAACAACAGTATCAGTAAGGCTCTGCCAATTGGTCAAATCATCGGGTGGAATCGCCAGACAGCGCACATCAAAGGCAGGCTCCAAACCTGCCGTCTGGGTTCTGAGAAGGCGACCAGTGCCATCCATACCAGGCAAAAACACAAACAGCGGCAGTTCTGGCTGTAACCGTTCTGGCGTGAGGAAGCAAGGATGGCTTTGAATGTCAGGCATCGTCTTAGTAGCTCCCTTGCTGCAACAAATCACGAATCTCGGTGTGGCACTGTTGCGTGAGTTCAGTTACAAGCGCTTTCGCTTGCTTGCCTTGATAGTGCTCACGGTGGCTAGGACGAATCCAGTAGGGACGACCAATCAAAAGATTGACGCGCTGGTAGATCACCATTGGGTGCCAACCATCCTGTGAGAAAAGCGGTTCTGAGGGATCAATAAGGCTCAGCAATCTGAGGGGAAACGCTGCGTTGACGGCTTCTGCTTCGGAGGCGATCGCAACGGGGAGCACTACCAAATCTCGCACGGGAGCACGCAGCGCTAAGTGAGCGAATCCACGCTGAAAGCCTCCCACCACTTCTGGTACGGTGCGCTTGACCATCGGTTCAGCCCCTTCAGGAAACAGACCAACGGCTTGCTGAGCCTGCAAGATTTGGGCTGCCTGTCCAAAAAAAGTTTGCTGTCTCTGTTCCGGCAGAGACAAGGGAAAGCAACCCATCTTCTCAACAATTTCCCGCATCACGGGTACCTGACCCATATAGTGATGACAAGCGAAGCGAACAGGGCGATTGAGGGCAGCCATGAGCAACGGTGCGTCCAAAAAGCTGCGATGGTTACTAACGATCAGCACTGGACCACAGTGAGGAATGCGGTCTTGATGATGCGTGTAAAGGCGAGTCCCCAGAACTGCAAGCAAAAGACGTGAGAGCTGGAGTGGTTGGTCTGAAGGCATGGACAAGAAGGAGTTAGAACGCTCTACTTGATAAAGGAAGTGTTAACATTACTTTACATGGTTTAGCCGCTGGTTTGATGGCATGGGTCACAGGTGAAGGCTTCGATGGGTGAACACCATCGCTTCCAGACTCAGTCTAGTTTCAGGCGAGTCTATCTGAATGAGTCTATAGGGGTAGTCTAGGCGGACTGAGTGTTCTCAAGCGCTTTGCCAGCGTTCAAACGTCTAGATGAGACGGGCTTAAATGTGGTGTTTATATACTTGCGTCACCCAATCCGCCCTCACCCTAGCCCTCTCCCACAGGAGAGGGAACCGGAAGCGGAAGCTCCTTCTCCCTGGGGAGAAGGGGTTAGGGATGAGGGCAAATAACATGATGCGTTAAGTATATAAATGCCTTAAATGTCTTGTTGTCTGCAAAGACGGTCGCATCCAAGTTCTTGCGTAAAGCAACAACAAGATTATTCAATCTAATGATTAACTTAAGCTTTTCTTAGCTGTCACGACACAGTTTGTAGCTAGAATTGTTAAAGGACTTATATCTTCAGCAGACTTGCATTTCTAAGCAATTGAAGGGTGCTTGTCAAGGTGAGGTTGGCACTTTTGCCCGTTTTTTGATGTGAACTGACAGAAAGAATTGTCGTTCAATACTCTCTGTAAATTGTATTCTGGTTTGATGCTGGCAGGCTCTAACTGGTTTACACAACGATCGTTTTTCGTTCAAAATACATGGTTTTCAGCCCAACAAGTAACAACGCATTTGCAATTACAACGCCGCTTTACTACGTAAATGGGTTGCCTCATGTTGGCAGCGCTTATCCAACGATCGCCGCTGACGCGATCGCCCGCTTTCAGCGTTTGCAGGGTAAGTCTGTGCTGATGATTACGGGCACTGACGAGCATGGTCAGAATATTCAGCGCACGGCTGAAGGTCGAGGATTGCAGCCCCAGGAGCATTGTGATCAGATTGCAGCAAGCTTTAAAGCGCTTTGGCAGCAGTATGACATTCAGTACGATCGCTTCATTCGCACGACTGATCCCCGCCATGAGGCGATCGTCAACGAATTTTTCCAGCGCGTCTGGGATCAAGGCGATATTTATCTGGGGCGGCAGCAAGGCTGGTACTGTCTTTCCTGTGAAGAATTTAAAGAAGAGCGCGACTTGCTGGATGATCACCGCTGCTCGATTCACACCAACCGGGTTGCAGAATGGCGCAACGAAGAAAATTACTTTTTTCGCTTGTCGAAGTACCAAAGCAAGTTGGAGTCGATCTATGCCGAGCAACCTGACTTTATTCAGCCAGAGGCACGCCGCAACGAAGTCCTCAGCTTTGTAAGTCAGGGGCTGCAAGATTTTTCGATTTCCCGCGTGAACCTGGATTGGGGCATTCGCGTGCCATTCGATCCTAAGCACACTATCTATGTTTGGTTTGATGCGCTCTTGGGTTACGTGACAGCGTTACTGGAGCCTGAGAGTGAAGCGACCTTGGCAAATGCACTTCAGCATTGGTGGCCGATCGATACTCACTTGATTGGCAAGGATATCCTGCGGTTTCACGCTGTGTATTGGCCCGCAATGCTGCTATCGGCTGGGTTGCCGCTACCTGGACGGGTGTTCGGGCATGGACACTTGACCAAAGACGGGCAGAAAATGGGCAAAACGTTAGGTAACGTGCTCGATCCAGTCGCTTTGGTCGATCGCTATGGTTCTGATGCCGTTCGCTATTATTTTTTGAAGGAAATCGAGTTTGGGCGGGATGGCGACTTTAGCGAAACACGCTTCATCAATACTCTGAATGCCGACCTGGCAAATGATTTGGGAAATTTGCTCAATCGTACGCTGAAGATGGCATACAAGTACTGTGGTGCCTCTGTTCCAGATCTATCACAGGCGGCAGTGCAAGCAGAAACCACACTGGCTGCGATCGGGCGCACATTGGGCGATCGTGTTGCCCAGGCGTACAGTGCGCTTGCCTTCAGTCGCGCCTGCGAGGAAATTTTGACCCTGGTAAAGACTGGCAATAAATATATCGATGACCAGGCTCCATGGTCGTTACATAAGCAGGGGCAGCAGCAGGCAGTTGAGCAAATTTTGTACAGTGTATTAGAGTCAGTTAGACTTGCAGCATATCTTCTAGCGCCAATTACGCCAAAACTTAGCACGGCTGTCTACCAACAGCTAGGCTTCTCCGTTGACTTTAATCAACAGGCTTTAATAAATGTTGCTGCTCCCTTTGCCCTCCATGCCTCTTGGGGAATATTGCCACTTAAGCAGGCGTTGAGCGAACCTCAACCCGTTTTTCAACGATTAGAAACTTTATAAGCTGCTTCCAACTGAGAGGCTCAAGCAATCCTCAGCCCTTGACTGATAGATTAAACCGTTCCGCCCTTAAAACCAAGGTATAAACTCGTGCTAAGCAATAATTTTGATCATGAATCTGTTTTTACTCAGGAACAAGTCCTCGAAAATCGTGGGCGGGTGGCTATTTTCATTGATGGCTCTAATCTGTTTTATGCAGCGCTCCAACTGGGAATCGAAATCGACTACACCAAGTTACTCTGTCGCCTGACGGCTGGTTCACGGTTGTTGCGTTCCTTTTTCTATACAGGAGTCGATCGCACCAATGAAAAACAGCAGGGTTTCTTGCTATGGATGCGGCGCAACGGCTACCGGGTCATCTCTAAAGATTTGGTGCAACTACCTGATGGCTCTAAAAAAGCGAATCTGGATGTTGAAATTGCCGTTGACATGATGTCTCTGGTTGGCTCTTATGACACAGCCGTCCTGGTGAGCGGCGATGGTGATCTGGCGTATGCGGTGAATGCAGTCAGCTATCGTGGTGTGCGGGTGGAAGTGGTAAGCCTGCGATCGATGACGAGCGACAGTTTGATTAACGTCGCCGATCGCTACATCGATCTAGACAACGTTAAAGAAGACATCCAAAAAACGCCGCGCAGCTATACCTATCGCCCTCTTTCAACCATCGGCTTGATGGAAGACGCTGAAGCAGAATAAATGAGTTCCCTGTTTTGGTCTGGTAGAAAGCGACGATCCGGTTGAAACATCTGGAACGCCAGTGCCGCGATCGGAGTCTTGCCTTTTAGTCGTTAGACGTTGGACTGTAGACTAAAGGATAGTCTCACGTCTAATGCTTCACTTTGCCTGTAACTGCCATCATGCCCATTCTTTTTTCTTCGCAGCGCAACGCTACAGCGCAAAAGAGCCGTCTACTGCCCGTGCTGTTGCTGCTCGTGCTTTGTACAACCGTAGCCTGCGGCAACCGTAGCCGCACTGCCGAAAAAATCGCTCAGGATAGCAAGCAGGCTGCGGACTTTGATAACAGCCTCACCTTTAACGCTGTCACGTTAGAGGAGTTTGATAATAAGGGTCGGCTGTGGTGGAAGGTGAAAGCAACGCAAGCAAGCTACAGCAAAGATAAAAAGATTGCCCGCCTCCAGCAGCCCGCAGGCGAATTTTTTCAGGATGGGAAGTCGGTTTTGCAGGTAAAAGGACAACAGGGCGAAGTTCAGCAAAACGGTCAGACGATTTTTTTACGTGGCAAAATTACGGCGACCGACACGCGTGATGGACTGGTGATGCAGGGTGATGAACTGGAATGGCAGCCACGCAATGACCTGGTCATCGTTCGCAACAATCTGACAGGTACTCACCGCCAACTGAAGATCGCCGCGAAAGAAGGACGGTTGTTTACACGTGCCCAACGGTTGGAATTGCAGGGTGGCGTTAAGGCTCAAGCCACCAACCCAGATCTAAAGTTTCAGTCTGAGCGACTGATCTGGCAGATTAAGCAGCAGACGCTGGCGAGCGATCGCCCCTTACAGATCGATCGCTTCAACAAAACAATTTTGACCGATCGCGCCAGTGCCAATCAAGGCGTAGCAGACCTCAAAGCAAAAACGATTACGCTCAAGCAAAATGCTCGGCTGAACCTGGTTGACCCACCCGTTCAACTCGCCAGCAACGATATTGTTTGGAATTTGCAAGGTCAAACCATTGCGTCTGACCAACTGTTGACGATCGATAACCGCCAGCAGCAAGTCACCCTCAGCGGCAATGAGGGGCGCATTGATCTCAAGTCCAAGATGCTTTATTTGGCAGGTGCCGTGCGCGGCGTTGGTGCAAAGAATCAAGCTCAACTCAACTCAGACCGTTTGAATTGGAACATTGCGACCCAAAAGTTTGAAGCTGACGGGAATGTTCGCTACCAACAGGGTCAGCCGCCCTTGAACCTGGCAGGTCCAAGAGCAACAGGCACCCTACGCGACCAGAACATCCTCGTGAGTGGTGGCAGAGTAGTGACAGAGTTTACCCCTTAAACGACGCTCGATCTTTGAGTGGCATTAATCCAAATCCAGTGCGTAAATGATTGTGTGGTTGCCTGAAGGGTAGATTAAACATTGAAGCGCTTTCAGGAGCATCAACCATTCCTACAGCAGCACAAACCTTGAAATGTTTTAGCGTCTGCTACAGTTTAACCAAGATGTATTTGCCTATTTACATCGTTCGCATCGACGAGCGGACAGGGAATATCTTCATCTTGGCGGGTGAAGAGACGATTGTTTTGATTAACCGTGACGGTAAAAGGACATTCCCATGAGCCAACCAGACTTTCAAGCAATGAATCGCAAAGAACTCTTGTCCTACTTCTTTGAGCATCGGGATGACCAAGACGCGTTCTACGCCCTGATGGATAAACTTGCGACAGAGCCAGCGTTGGCAACTATGCCGCCCTCCAATGGACGGGATGAAACTGAAGAACTGCGAAAAATTTTGGACGACATTCGCAAAAAGCGCCAGCAGGAAGAGTGAGGGCGATCGTTGAATCTGACCTTTTTATGGAGTGGCGATCGCTGCTTCGATTACCAACACCTTACGAAAAAGCCTAATTTAGACAAACAACATCAAGTAATTATTATGAGTACGGATATAACGATTACGTTGTCAGATGAGGTTTATCAGCGTGCTGAGCGGTTTGCGCGGTTAGCGAATCGGGATGTTGCGAGTGTTTTAGCAGACACGATTCAACTTTCTATGATGCCGATCGGTGCCGCTAGTCTTGATGTTGAGCCTGTCTCTGATCTGTCTGATGAACAGGTGTTAGCCCTAACAGAATTACAGATGGAACCGGATCAAGATGCTTGGTTGAGTGAGTTGCTCGATCGCCAGCAAGCAGATCTCTTAGCTGAAAATGAGCGTTCAGAGCTACAAACCCTTATGCAAATTTATCAGGAGGGGCTACTACGAAAAGCGACTGCTCTCAATGAGGCTGTCAAGCGTGGCTTAATTGAACCTCTGAACCAGTGAGTCAAATTTCTGAGGAAATTCGGTTACGCGTGAGGGCACGGGCAAAGCATCAGTGTGGCTATTGCCGTAGTCTTCAAAAGTATGTTTTAGGAGTTTTAGAGATCGAACACATAATTCCTAAAGCAGCAGGCGGATCTGACGATGAAGAGAATCTCTGGCTTGCCCGTCGTCTTTGCAATTCCTACAAAGGCATACAAACTCAAGCGATAGATCCAGTGACGAATCGCAACGTCAAATTGTTCAATCCTCGGCAACAGAAATGGTTACGTCACTTTGCTTGGACAAACAACAGCACTCACATTGCAGGATTAACAGCCAGCGGTCGTGCAACTGTCTTAGCTTTACAGCTAAATAATCCATATGCTGTCACAGTCAGGCAAGCCTGGGTCTCTGCTGGATGGCATCCTCCGACCGAAGATGACGAAAGCTGCTAGAGAAGAAGGAGAAGATTAAGTTAAACTCGTCTACTTTTCTAAGCGGACGGCGTACCATTGCAGAAAGTCGCCGGGACCGACATCGAGTTCGCAGGAGGTTTCAAGCAAGTACTGCGCCTGCTCGTCCAATGAGGTGAAGCGTTGGAGATCTCTGGGGAGGTCATCCTGGCGTTGAGACAAAATGGCTTTAAGTTTGTCGAGCAGTTCGGCAGTGGTGAGAAACGACTCCGATCGCCCAGACTCCAGCAGCACAAAGGTATCGCTTTCATACATCCGTGGATCAGGCATAACTGGCTATTCTCTTGGAAGGACTAAAATGACGGCAGCAGAGAGGCATACTTCTATTGTGTCGCCTGCCAGCCATACAGAACATCTGTATAATTGTTTGCACAACAAAGATTTCGCGGCATGGGCTTTGAAGCTAACCGCTGGTCTAAATTCACCTAACAATCCTCAGCATCTATGAAGCGTTCTGCCTGTTTGATCTTCAATCCGGTGGCAGGTCAGGGTGATCCAGAGCAAGATCTGGCAGCGATTAAGGCGCTATTAGAACCTGAGATCGATCTGGATATTCAGATGACGACCGAAGAGGTGGGAGCCGATGCGCTGGCGATCGCAGCCGTTGAGCGTGGGGTTGATGCCATTATTGCTTCTGGTGGCGATGGCACACTTTCGGCAGCAGCAGCAGCTTTGGTCGGCACAACGATTCCTTTTGGGATCATTTCACGAGGTACTGCCAATGCGTTTGCGAATGCGCTGGATATTCCCGACACGATCGATGCTGCCTGTCAAACGATTCTGGGCGGCGCAACCAAAACGGTGGATGCAGCGTATTGCAACGGCTACCCGATGGTGTTGCTGGCGGGCATTGGCTTTGAGGCAGAGGCAGTGGAGTTAGCCGATCGGGACGCAAAAAACCGCTTTGGCATGTTTGCCTACGTGCTGGCAGGGTTTCAAGCACTGCGGCAGATGAAAACCTTTGAAGCCGAGATTGAAACCGAAGACCGGATTATTAAGGTATCAGCCGCCGCGATTACCGTAGCAAATGCGGCTCCTGCAACCTCTGTCCTGGCGCAAGGTCCATCGGGTGTCGTGGTCGATGATGGGTTGTTAGACGTGACGCTGGTGTCTCCGGCAAATAAGGCAGGCGCGATCGCGGCAACCTACCATCTGCTGCAAACGGCTCTCAGTGGCGATGCCGTCGATCGCAACGACATTGGCTATCTCCGCGTCAGACGCGTCAAAATTACGGCGAACCCAGAGCAGAAAGTGGTTTTGGATGGTGAGTTGATCGGTACAACCCCGATCGACGTGGAGTGTGTCCCTGGTGGGCTGACGCTCTTTCACCCCCTGATTGATGAGGTTGTACCCGCCGAAAAGCTCAATGGGTTGCCGAATCTGGTGGTGGAAATGAAGGATGTCTCTGATGGAGAAGACGGGTTTGGCGGAGGCTAGGAACCGGGTTTTTTTTACCCTTCGTCGCGCGCCTGGTTTCGCTTACGTTCGTGCAGCTTGAGCAAAATCTCGGCATGAACTTCACGCGTGATGGGGTAGAAGTACGCCAGCACCAGACCAACCAGTAGCACCAGTGTTGGCAGCGGTCCGATCGCCAGTTGAATGGCTGCGATCGCAGAGGCTGGTTGTACAGGCGCAGGCTGACACGGCACGGTTTCCTTAAAGCCAGCCAGTGCCAATCCCTGACCCAGCACAAACAGACCGACGGCTAGACCCACCTTTTGCAACAGCACCATAAATGAGTAAAAAACGCCCTCTCGCCGCTGCCCCGTTTGCAATTCATCTAGTTCAACTACATCGGGCACCATTGACCAGGGAATGAGGTATGCCGTTGCCACGCCAAATCCTGCCATCACAGCCAGAGCATACATCAAGCCAATTTGCCCTGGCTTGAGAAAGTACAGCCCTGCCTGAGCAATGATCCATACACCCATGCCCATAAAATAAACCGCTTTTTTGCCCACGCGCTTACTCACTTCTGTCCACACAAACAGCATGACCAGTGACGTACCCTGTACCGCCAGCAGCACCGGAATGAACTGATCCTCCCGCTGCATCACGTTGACCACAAAGTAGGGAATGATCGAAGCAGTAATCTGCACGGCAAGCCAGGAGCAAAAGTAGATGCCAATGACATACAAAAACGGTCGATTGCTGAAGGCGATGCGCAGTTGCTCCAGGAGTGGTATGGTTTCGGTCGCTTCTGCTTCGAGTCGGCGATTCTCGGCAACCATAACCTGCCTGCGAACGCCCCAGACACACCAGTAGAGAGAGGCGATCGAAACGACTGCACACACAACACCTAGCACCGTGTACTGCATGACTCCTGCATTGCAGCTATCTCCTGGTGCTGCACTGGGCTTCAATACGGCAAAAATGACCTGCGCTAACAGCAGTGAGGCAATGCTGCCCCCAATGGAAAACAAAAACCGAAAGCTATTTAAACTGGTGCGTTCGTTGTAGTCCTGGGTGAGTTCAGGAGTCAACGCCGTGTAGGGAAGGTTGACCGCCGTGTACGCCGTATTGAACAAGATCGAAACGAGAATGTAGTATCCCACCAGCCACCACTGGTTCGTTGTGGGATCAGCGCTAAAGCGAGGCACCAGCCATTGCAATACATAGAAAACGCCAAAGGGGATAGCGCCCCATAGCATCCACGGCAAGCGCCGACCCATACGGTTTTGGGTGCGATCGCTCAGCACGCCCACAACAGGATCGTTCACGGCATCCCAAATCTTGCCAACCAACAAAATACTGCCTGCCAACCCAGGATTGATGCCTGCTACGTTAGTAAAAAAGAACAGTAGAAAAAACGCCAGAATATTGGCAGTGATCGCCGGACCAAGATCGCCTGCCCCATACGCTAGCTTCGTAGAAAGGCTGAGTTTCATCGATCCGGGCGGCACTGATGGAGCGGAATCATGCATAGTGAGATAGAAGAAAACGAAATAACAGTTGTATTATTTTTTCCAGCCTGGACAGCACGCTTAGAATGCGAAGTAATGAGTCTTAAGTTAGTGCCTTCTGCTCAAAACCCAGAACTCAACACTCAAAACTTAAAACTAAGACTTACGTAAACCTCGGAGGTTTTAACCAAGCATCAAGCATCGTCACCACTGTAATCACTTAAACCTCTGTAATCGCCTAAACCTCCGAGGTTTTGGTCAAAATGCGTGAGTCATTAAAGCTTATCCTTCCCGCTTGCCATTCATCCTTTTACGTGCCGTCATGTCAGATTTATATGTCTCCTGGTCAGAGTATCACCAAAAAATTGAACAGCTTGCCGTTAAGGTGCATCAGTCGGAATGGAAATTTAACCAGATCATTTGTCTGGCAAAAGGTGGGCTAAGAGTCGGTGACATCCTGGCGCGCGTCTTTGATTTACCGCTGGCGATTCTGGCAACCTCTTCTTATGGCGGTATTGGTGGACAGGTGCGCGGCTCGATCACTATTTCGCGGGATCTATCGATGACGACGGCGAATTTGGGCAGTCATGTACTGCTAGTGGATGATCTGGTCGATTCTGGCGTGACGCTAAAGAAAACGCTGGTCTGGCTCGATCGCCGCTATGGATACTATGTCGAAGAAGTTCGTACAGCCGTACTCTGGTACAAAGACTGCTCTGTCGTTGCCCCCGATTACTATGTAGACTACTTACCTGACAACCCGTGGATTCACCAGCCTTTTGAGCACTATGAGCAAATGAGTCCGGCTACTTTGGCAGCAGCACAAACGTCAGCAAGCGCAGCGCCATTGATTTAATGCCGCTCGACTGTCTCCAGTGCGTCAAGACAGAGCGTGACAAGCAGAACTTGAAGCTGGGCGGAACCGAAGAATGAAGCTTCCGTAATTCTATTGATATACTAGAACAAATGAGGCGCAGAACGGCTCTCTCAACCTATCGCTCAGCGGCTGAGTTGATTGCTGAAATCAGCTCCAAGCGTGTTAGCGGCTCCACACCTTCTAAAGTTTCCGAGGTTTGCAATGCGAGATTCTAGCGATCGCCGACCGATCTCAAAAGCAGCCGAAGCTTCCCATTCCAAGAAACGTCTGGGCGGCTACCTGGTCGAGGCTGGTTTGCTGACGACTGGTCAAGTCGATGTGGCGCTGAACGATCAGAAGCTAACTGGAATGCGCTTTGGTGAGATTCTCGCGGCGCGTGGCTGGGTGAAGCAGCAGACGATCGAGTATCTGATGGACAAAGTGGTGCTGCCAGAACAGCAGGCAGTGAAGCACTCTAATGGGCGGGCGATCGCAGCTCATCAGCGTCAGGATGGCACGGGTTCAACGCATTCGCGCGATTCCTTAAGTACAAAAGCACCTGAACCGGAACCAAGCAAACAGCTCATTCGCCGAGAAGCGCCCATTGCGAAACCATTACCATCGGTTGGCAAGCCTGATGACGGGGTTAGCTGGGTCGGTTAGGCACTCCCAGCGCTCCGCACAGCCACAGCCAGACAGGCAGCATGAACACGAGCGCCACACAGCCAAGCAGCAGCATGGTTACAGTCATTTCCTGGTCAAGATCGTAGGCTTCTGCAAGCACTAAAGTGGCAAACGCAGGCGGCATTGCCATTTGGAGCAAAAGGGCTTGATACACCAAGCCTTTAACCCCCAAAGCCCACAGCAGTAGCCCCAGCAGCAGCGGCACAAGCAGCATTTTAATGCCAACACCAACCATAGCGAGTTGAAGGCGCACAAAGGATGACAGTTGGCTGAGGCGCATACCGATGAGGATGAGTGACAGCGCCACGATGCACCAGGCAACCCCTCGCAGGCTGTTTTCTAGCCACAGGGGGATTGGATAATCGCGACCAATTAGACCAATGCCAAAGCTCCAGAGCGCCGGATTTTTTGCCATTGCATAAAGGGATTGCCAGTAGGTTAAGGGCTTTGCACCTCCCAAACGAGCGGCGATCGCCACCCCCAATCCATACGCTCCGGGTGTTGACCCCAGCAAATCGTAGAAAAGCGTCCAGGCAAAGTCTTGCGTTCCTACAAATGCCAGCGCGATCGGGTAGCCAATGTAGCCTGTGTTGCCCACCATAGATGCCAGCAGAACACTTCCTTGCGTTTGCTGGCTCATCGGTTGTTGGCTCAGCGATCGAGGGGCATGGCGCGATCGCTGAGTCAGCCACCATGCCAGACACAAACCCAGCAACATCGCTACCCACGCGACTACAGGCGCTAACCACAGAGATGCAGATAAATGAGCATGACGCAAAAACGCCACAATGCTGACTGGAACTCCAATCCAAAACAAAAACTTGCCTAGGTAAGCAGGCATTGTCGCAGGCAGCAGGCGACCCAAAACCCAGCCGCACAGTGTCCAGCCCAATAGAGGCACATAAATCGTTACTAAACTGGCGATGGTCATGGCGATGGCAATCGAGAAAATTGTGGCTCGGTGGCGCAAAACGGCTGTACAACAATAAAACTGCTCCCTCGCCGTTGGAACTGACCCATGAAGACATCCCCAGGAGATCTGACTCAGTTTACAATTCCTAGTAATAGCTGTCGCTTGCGTGTAGGAGTCGATCGATTGGATAACGCTGGTACACCCGAAAAACCCCCAGAAATTGAGCCAAACGTTTCTTCCCCGCTTGCTGACGATATTCCCGTAGCGCAGCGCGAGAGCAATGATAGCGCCCCTAAACCTCGAACGAATGTTGCGTTGCTAGTCGGTAGCTTAGCTGCATTAGGTCTGGTGGCGCTGGCAGCAGGTAGCTTTGTGGCGTTGCGATTGCAGAACGCGCCAGATACGTTGGCAACAGAAAACCCCGCTCAAGCTTCGCCTACAGACTCGCCGATCGCCTCCCCAACCGTTTCTCCCACTGCGGATACCCTACTCAATCACTTTGCTTATACCGAGGCACCGCAAGCAGAACTGGCACCGATCGTCCCCGATGGCAGCCTCAAAATGCGTAAAGCGGCTGCCAAAGCGTTTCGAGACATGACCGCTGCTGCCCAGCGAGAAGGGGTCAACCTGGTGCCCATTTCAGGCTTTCGATCGCTGGCTGACCAGAAATATCTGTACTTTGACGTAAAAGCCGATCGCAACCAGGATGCCACCGAACGCGCCAAGGTCAGCGCCCCTCCCGGCTACAGCGAACACCACACAGGGTATGCCGTTGATATTGGCGATGGCAACACACCTGCACTCAACCTGAGTCCTGATTTTGACAAAACCTCAGCCTATCGCTGGCTTAAGGCAAACGCCAACCGCTACAGCTTTGAACTCTCCTTCCCTAAAGGCAACCGCCAGGGCGTGAGCTATGAACCTTGGCACTGGCGCTATGCTGGTGATATTCAAAGCCTGAAGACGTTTTACAAAGCGCGAGGACAGAAGTAGTTGTTGGTTGTTAGTTATTAGTTGTTAGTAGTATTGAGCTTCGTTGGTTTAAGATGGCGCTTGATGTACATGCTGGAAAATCTGAAGCGATCGCAAGCCAGCGAAAGCGCTGGGCATTTTTTGACGAATATGTTCATGCAGCCCTCATCGGTAAGATTAATCGTCTTTCTCCAACCAATTCAAGAAGCATTACTGTGTCGTGTTGTCCTTTACTCAATCGCTTACAAGACTTCTACAGCGATTGTCGTTATGATCTGGATGAGCTTGAGCCGCTACGAGAGGAAATTCAGGCAATCAAGCCAGAATTCACAAGTGATCGTCGCGTCATAACGCAGCTAGAAATGTTTGAAAAAGCTTGTAGAGACGCGCTCAATGGAAATTTGAACCTGTACGTATTTGCCGATTAAGATGCTAATCTCTTAACCTTGTTTAACCATTAGGAGATGAACGATGACGATCGACCTCCAGGCGAATCAAAAGAATCTCTACGATCGCGATTTTGTAGGCTGGGTCGAGACGACCGTCGAGCAACTGCGCGCTCAGAACTATGCTGATGTGGACTGGGCAAACTTGATTGAAGAAATAGAGGATATGTTCAGGCGGGAGCGCAAAAGCCTGAAGAGCAATCTTGTGGTGCTCTTGCTACATCTTCTCAAATGGCAGTATCAGCCAGAATACCGGAGTGGCAGTTGGCGCGGCAGCATTCGAGAGCATCGTAGACGTATCAACGATGATTTGAACGATTCACCAAGTTTGACTCCTTTTTTGCAAGCCGTCTTATCTGGTTGCTATGCAAGCGCTTGTGAACAGGCAGCGGATGAAACAGGTTTGGCATTACAGACGTTTCCCGTAGATTGTCCCTACAAGTCTGAACAAGTGCTTGATGCTAGTTTCTTGCCAGAGTAAAGAACTGAACTATGGTTTGCTAAACGCAACCAGCGATCGCCCTTCGCCAATTATTGCTAGGCTAGAAGTTAGAAACAAATATTAACAAACTGGTTCAATGAATCAACTGTCGCTCAATCTCGTGGCGATCGGCATCTTTACCATCACGATGCTGAGCCTGCTGGGACCGATGATTAACGTGTCACCAATGGTGCCTGCGATCGCGACTGCTGGCATCCTTGGACTGGCAACGCTGGATACCTTAAGCTGGCGAGGGCAAGGTTCGACGTTAATGCTCGACTGGTTGGCTGGCTTTTCGGCGGGACACCGCGATCGCGTCATTCGTCACGAAGCCGGACACTTTTTAGTTGCTCATCAGCTTGGCATTCCCGCTACGGGCTACACGCTCAATGCCTGGGATGCGCTCAAGCAAGGCTATCCCGGTCAGGGTGGTGTGCGGTTTGATTCTGAAGAGCTGGAGGTAGCAATCCAGCAAGGTCAACTATCAGGGCAACTGCTCGATCGCTACTGCACAATTTGGATGGCGGGCATTGCGGCTGAGATGCTGATCTATGGCAACGTTGAAGGCGGTGCGGACGATCGCCAAAAGCTGAGAGGCTTACTGGCACAACTGGGTTTGCCGCCTGCTGAACGAGAGCAAAAAGAACGCTGGTCGCTCCTTCGTGCCAAAACCCTGCTACAAGAACATATTGCTGCCTATGAAGCGCTTCTGGCAGCAATGACGCAAGGTGTTCCTGTTGATGAGTGCAGTGAGGCGATCGAACAGCATTTGCCACAGGCTGTGTGAGCGGTCAGCGGTCAGCGGTCAGCGGTCAGCTTTTTAGCCTTCAGCCTTCATCCCTGCTCCCTCCAGCTCTGGCAGAAAACTTCGGAGTAGCCCAATGACGATCGCAGACTGTTCTAGATGCGCCAACACACCCGCTTCAGCTAACTGTAAAAACGCTTTAACAGTAGATGGGTTTAAGCTCGCTAACCGTTTACCCAAAGCAGCATTGGTGAATTGAGCCTCTTCACCCCATAAAATCACCGTTGGAACGTTGAGTTGCAGCATATAGCGAGCAAGGTCAAAGTAGAGATCGCCTCGCAGAAATGCCAGTGCTGCATACTGAGCGTTGGGTTGACGGGCAGACTCCAGGTATGCCTCGACCATTTCCTGAGAGACGCGATCGGGCTGGGCAAACAAAAACCGTTCCAAAAAACTGCGAACGGACACATCAGTGGTTGCGCCCAACGTGTAGATAAGCTGATCGAGCAACGGTGTGTTGATGACCTGTAGCGGTAACCGCCGTCCCGCATCTTGTCCAAAATCAGCAAAGCCCGACGGGGAGACGAGAAACAGCGCTTTCACTAGAGTGGGTTGTTGAATAGCAAGACGAATGGCGATCGCTCCAGTCAATGATGAGGCGACGATCGTCACCGGAGCCGTACAGGTTTTTTGCATAAACTCCGTCAGTGTCGTCAGATAATCTGCTACCTGATAGTCCCGCACAGGATGATCTGACTGCCCCCAACCGAGTAAATCAGGCACCAAGACACGGTGCGAGTCCAAAAACGCGGGATAAACCTTCGACCATTCATAACCAGAAGCACCACCGCCAAAACTGTGCAAAAACAGCAGTGATGGCGCATTTGATGAGGATATTGTCCACGGTTGCCCAACGGGAGTGTAGTAAACCATCGCGCCCAGCGAGGTTTCCACGACCTGTTGACCAATACCGGGGGGGTGAAATTGTAGCATGGCAAACTCGCTAGGATGTATCTAGGGCGTTTTATCAAGGCATATTCCCACATAAGCTGATGAAAGCAACAAAATCCTCCTGGGACGCTGGCAGATTTTTGCAAACCCTCACGTATTTTGAGGTGATTCCGGTGCTGAACTGGTTTCAGCGTCTGTTTCAAAGTTCTACAGCACCACAAGCGACAATGACGACAAGCCCTTCAACTGCCAATACTGTACTCGTCGTGGGTGCAACGGGTGGCGTAGGTAAGCGGGTTGTGCAGCAACTGCGCGATCGCGGCTATCCTGTCCGTGCCTTAGTCCGAGATTTAGAGCGCGGCAAAACAATGCTGGGGGATGACGTAGGCATCATTGATGCCGACATTACCATCCCTGAAACCCTCACGCCTACGGTTGTACAAGACATTCGTGCAGTGATTTGCTGTACAGGACCGCGAGTGCAGCCCAAGGAAGGTGATACGCCCGATCGATCCAAATATTACCAGGGCATCAAATTCTACCTGCCAGAAGTCGTGGGTGATACGCCCGAAAGCATTGATTATCAGGGCATCAAAAACCTGCTTCACGCGATCGCCACTCCGCTCAAAGCCGCTCAGTCACATGAAAAGATTCTCTTTGACTTCACTAACTCCCCACTCCCTACTCCCCACCCCCCACTCTCCGACCTCTGGGGCGCACTCGATGATGTCGTGATGGGTGGTGTCAGCGCCAGCACCATGCAACAAATAGATAACGCAGCCTTGTTTACAGGTAACGTTTCTACTGACAACTCCGGTGGGTTTGCCTCTGTTCGCAGCCGTAACCTTGAGCCAGCACTGAATCTATCTGGTTATGGGGGCATTCAGCTACGCGTGAAGGGTGACGGTCAGCGGTACAAATTTTTGCTGCGGAGTGACGCTAAGTGGGACAGCATCGCCTATTCCCATTCATTCGACACAAAAGCAGGCGAATGGATGGATGTACAGATTCCGTTCAACACTTTGATTCCAGCTTTTCGTGCCAAAACGCTGTCCGATGCGGCACCGCTTAATGCGAGTCGTATTTGTTCACTGCAACTGATGCTCAGCAAGTTTGAATACGACGGCGATCTGAATCCTCATTTTACGCCAGGTTCCTTTGCGCTGGAGCTTCAAACCATCCGCGCTTACGGTAGACCGACTCTGCCGCAGTTCGTTCTGGTCAGTTCCGCAGGCGTGACCCGCATCGATCGCCCCGGCATTAACCTTGACGAAGAACCGCCAGCCGTGCGCATGAACGACCAACTCGGTGGCATTCTCACCTGGAAACGACGGGGTGAAGAGGCTGTACGCGAAAGTGGTATTCCTTACACAATCGTTCGTCCCTGTGCCTTAACCGAAGCAGCAGGCGGCAAGCAACTGACACTGGAGCAGGGCGACAACTTGCGCGGTGCCATCAGCCGCGATGACGTAGCAGCAATCTGCATCCACGCGATCGAACAACCCCAAGCCTGCAATGTCACCTTTGAAGTTAATGCCACTGCCAGCGATCGCGCCGTCCATTGGACAACGCTCTTTGATAGTCTGGCTCCTGACTCCTGATTTCTTCCCTAAACGAAAGCGATCGTCTTTGATTAAAAAACGATCGCTTTCGTATAAACCTTACAGCTTGAGACTACTTGGAATTGAAGCCCTGAAACTGCTTGAGCGCAGCTTGACCGATATTGAACACCGCCCAGCCAGCAGCAGCAGCAAGGGGAAGTAGCACAACCACTATGCGAAGATCAAAGTCCATATCTGGAGCCTCTCAATTTAAAGATTCTTGAATGATTCTCATATTCTATTTTTACCTAAAGAGCCAAGTTTTCCTAGTCTTTCGGCATAAGACTTTTTCTCAGGGTTTCGGTGTAAAGCCCAGATCGGTTCCTTTGTTGGCATGAACCAGCGCTAAACGTTCGTAGCGTTTGGCATGGTCAATGAGTGCCTCGGCTTCGGCTTCAGACAACTGCCGTGTGATTTTGCCAGGAATGCCAACCACCAGCGATCGGGCTGGCACATCTTTCGTCACCACCGCTCCTGCACCCACAATGCTACCCGTGCCAACCCGCACACCATCCAGCACGATCGCACCAATCCCGATTAAGCAGCCCCGCTCAACGTAGGCGCTATGGATGACCGCACGATGCCCCACCGTGACGTACGCTTCAAGCACGGTTGGCTGACCTGGATCGCCATGCAAAATGGCACCATCCTGAATATTTGTGCCTTCGCCAATCACGATTTGTTCCACATCACCACGCACAACGGCTCCATACCAGATGCTGGCTCCAGCGGCGATCGTCACTCGTCCAATGACCGTTGCGTTGGTTGCAATAAAAGCGGCTTGCGAGCGATCTGGCTCTGCCCAAAAAGAGGGGTAAGGCTGTAGTTGGTTGGTCACGGTGAGCGATCGCCAGAAAAAGACTCGTGAAATTGTCCATAGGGGAGGTAATTACCTAAAGAGTATAATAAAGCCACTGGCAGTGACGCATACCAACAGGCATACCCGCCCTTGATGACTAACCCTGGCTTGCAATACCCAATCTTTGGTCCGGAGATTCAGTGCCCCCACTGCCGTCAAACCATTCCGGCATTGACGCTCACCGATACGTATCTGTGTCAGCGACATGGTGCGTTTGAGTCAGATCCTAAGACAGGGGAATTAGTACATCTCCAGTCGGGACGGCACTGGAGACGATGGGAAAACGAATGGTATCGCCAACATACCCATCCCGATGGCATTCGGTTTGAGATTCATGAGGCGCTCGACAGCCTCTACACGCAGGGCTACCGAGCGACTCGCGTGATCATTGCCCGACGCTATCAAGACCTGGTAAGTACCTACCTGGAGCGCAGCACGTCCTGGCGTGGGCAGTCAGATTCTCAGCGTCCTCGGTTGTATGGTCTTCCCGTTGAGTTTAGCCCCGATCCCAAAGATGCACCCTGCTGGGACGTAATCAACTTTGATCTCGACAAAGAGCCTGGTGCACCCGTCCAATACCCGTATTTCCGGTTGTTTGAATGAAGGTGAGATACAGAAACCGGGTTTCTAATGTATGAGGAATGGTAACCACTCGCTCGTCAAGAAACCCGGTTTCTTTCATCGCTTCCATGCCTGCGGTTGCTGAAAGCGGTGGATGTCTTTGATCGTTTGCACCCAGCCGTTAGCCAGTGAGGCGAGAATGCGATCGCCCTTCTCCTTTGTTGCCGTTGTGGGATCGCCCAAAACCCCACTTTTGCTGAGATCTCGCGTCATCCAGGCAAACGGCAAGTTCCCTTCCATACTCAGCAGGCTATCGTTCGGCAAGCCTTGAGGGTATGACGCTACAGCTCGATCCATCTTCACCTGATCCGGCAAGATCGATAGCAGCAGACTGGTTTCAGCATCACCTGCGTGGATGCCTAACGCCTGTTCCTTCTCCGTTAACAGATCATCTGCAATATTCGGTACACGCCAAACAAACAGCGGCAAGACAATGAAATCGTCGTAGCGTTGGTGCAAATCTCTAGCCACAATCTCAATGATTTGAGGCTGTCCACCGTGAGCGTTCACAAACGCCAATTTGCGAAAGCCCGATCGATAAAGGCTATCGCCCACTTCCATCAGCGTTGCGATTAAGGTCTGAGCGCTCAACGTCACAGTGCCAGGAAAATGCCAGTGTTCATTCGACTTGCCATAGTACAGTGATGGCAGCGCATAAGCGGGAACACTAGTCGGTAGTTGTCGCAACGCTTTGCCCAGCACCGCCTGACCGATCGCCGCATCAACTGCCAGTGGCAAATGGGGTCCATGCTGCTCGATCGCCCCCACAGGCTGAATGATGACCACATTGTCCTTACCTGGCATTGCCTGAATGTCTGTCCATGTCAGGTACGCAAAGAAGCGATCGGGCGGAATAAAGCCGTGCAGCATAGTGGGGAAGGATAAATTATCAAGGATAAAAGATGAAGATGTCGAGGAAAGCGTTTTGAGCTTTGAGTAAATTTTGACCACTGACCACTGGCTACATTATTTATCCTTCAGCCTTCAGCCTTTATCCTTCAGCCTTTATCCTTTCAACCAACATGTCTACCGCGCTTGAAGAACAACTCGGCTATTTCTTTTTCGATAAACGCATTCTGGCACGATCGCTGACCCGCAAAGCGTATGCCCTGGAGCAACGCCAAAAAAATCAGGAGTGTGACGATCAAGAAATTTACCGCACGTTGGGTGATGCGGTTTTGAAAACTGTGCTGACGGAGTTGCTCATTCGCGCTGGCTCGTCAACTCGACAAGACATCACCGTGAGAAAAATTGAGCTGGAGCGCGAAGAAAATCTGGCAAGAATCAGTTTGGCACTAGGCATTGGCTATGTGCTGAAACTGGGCATTGGCGAAAAACAGCAGCGTGCTTACGAGCAACCCTACGTACTGGCTGAGAGTCTGGAAGCGGTAATCGGTGGTATCTACTTTGACGGTGGGTTCAGCGCTGCTAGAGAAACGATTCGGCGGTTGTTCAAGGATGTTTTTCCGATCGAGTAGCGCGCTCTGCTAACTGAACATCACATCAGCGATTACCGCACTGAGAACGCCTCGCTAAAGCGGCGAGTGATGGGTTCAATCAAGAAGTCCAGAACTGATTTCTTGCGCGTGACAAGTTCAGCCGTGGCTTGCATACCAGGCGTGAAACTGACCGCCTGTCCCCGAACCTCGACAGCGCGTTTAGCCAACCGAATCCTCGTTGGAAAGACAAGACCTACATCTTTTTCGACGATCGCGTTAGGGCTGACTCCGATGACTTCCCCCTCCACAATGCCAAACTCTTGGTAAGAAAAGGTTGCCAGTTTGACTTTGGCTCTCATGCCTTCGTGGATAAAGCCGATATCCCGGTTGAGAATCTTGACCTCTAGCACCAGGTCTTCATCTTTTGGCACAATGGATAACAGCTCTTCGCCAGACTGCACGGGACCTCTCGTGGCTTTAACGTTATAAACGGTGCCATCAAAGGGTGCGGTGATGGTTTCACGATCCTGCTGCTTTTTCGCCTGTGCTAACTGCCCATCAACCGATGCTTGCTCTTCCTGACGTTTGGTGAACTGAGTGAGGATTTCGCTTTGCCGCTGCGAATCGAGACTGCTGGCTGTGTTTTGAGCCGAGGCATAGGCTTCGGCAGCCTGACGGATTCTTTCCTGCTGAGCATCAATTTCTTTCTCCAGTGAGATCACCTTATCTCTGGCTTGAGTGACTTCATCCTGCGCTCGAATGTAGTCAAGCTGGGGAACGGCACCGCTACCCTTAAGCGATGACAACGCCTGTTCACGTGTTTGGGCGTTCTTAAGACCTTCCCTGGCGTTGATTAAGTTTGCTTGCAAGCGAGATAGAGTTGCGACTGCCTCATCACGAGTTGCCCGTTGACGCTGTGCTTCATTGATGGCAGCGGCTTTCTTTTGATCAAATTCACTAAGACGGGCTTTTAGCAGTTGATCCTGCACTTGAGTGCCAGCCTTAGCGCTACCCGTTCGTTCTGCTTGCAGGCGGGCAATATCTTCACGAATCAATTTGGAGGATTGGGTTAAGCGATCGACTTCAGTCTGGGGTAAGCCAGCATCCATTGCCACCAGCGTTTGCCCTTTGCGAATCTGGTCGCCTTCTTTGACGTTGATTTGCTGGATGTTGCCAACTGAACCAGCGCGGATGGGGCGAACTTCGGTGAACGGAATCGTTTGCCCTTGAGCGATCGCAACTTCATCGATTCTGCTGAAGTGTGCCCACGCGATCGTGCCAAACACAAGCGCACTAATGCCGCCTGCCAGCAACCGCGTGTAGAGCGGGGGCAATTCCTGGACAGCTTTGCCCAATTCATAGGAGAGAGACTCCTTGGGGTCAGCTAGCTGTTGTCTGATCTGTCTGGACTGTGCAGGCGTAGAGGAGATAGAGACTTTCATCGACGTTACTGCCTCTGCTAAAAGCGAGCGTGACGGACATTGATAGCGTAGACGCTTCGTCTAAAGTGCCTGTTTTCCAGGAGCATTTTGACTTAGGTAACAAAAACTTAATGTTTCTTCAGAATTTTCAAGCTGAAGTGCCAAACTTTCAAGCTTAATAAAGAGGCACGATCGTCATTAAAGCGACACACTAGAAGCCTGACCATCGTTCATATCTTAATCTATTGCCGTGTTCCAACTTCTGCGACCACTCGTACACGTTATACAACCCTGGTTAGTGCCGTTTTGCTTTCTCTCTGCCTGGGCGATCGTGGGGCTTTTGGGTTGGAGTGTGTGGACAGCAACGCGCGATACGATCGGTCGGGGTCGGCAAATGCACCGGATTCCCTGTGCTGGCTGCCAGTTTTTTACGAGCGATTATCATCTCAAATGCACAGTACGTCCCTCTATAGCCTTAACCGAAGAAGCAATTAGCTGCCCAGACTACGAGCCTCGCACTAACGCTTACTCAGCTAAGGGTCAGACGCTGTCATAATTGCAGACAATCAAGGCAGCGAGAGCGAAGGAGCGCAAAGGAATGTTGATTCAAAAGCTGACTGCTTGTACAGAATTTGTGGCTGGCGATGGCACACTGCTACGTGAGTTATTACATCCAGAGAAGCAGGCGATCGCTCTACGCTACAGCTTGGCGCACGCGATCGTTCCAGGTGGGCGATCGTCTCTGCCGCATTCACTAAAAACGTCTGAAGTCTATTACATTCTCAGCGGTACGGGTGAGATGCACATCAACGGCGAAAACCAGGTCGTGGAGCCTGGAGACGCTGTTTATATCCCACCTCATGCGGAGCAGTTTATCCGCAACAATGGCACGGCACCCTTAGTCTTCATCTGCATTGTTGATCCCGCATGGCGGCAAGCAGACGAAACCATCCATGCTGAGCCACGTTAATCAGGGTTTGCGTCTGGAAAGCGATTCTTAGGAATTTGTTCGGCTTCCGGGCAATCCTCGGAAACAGCAAACTCCACATTGCCTTTGGGGACAGACGCTAATTTTTGCGTGACGGCACCGATGCTCTCTAAACGAACCATTTCTTCCCAAGAACAGGTTTCATCTTCTTCTTCGGTTTCGTAGCGCAAGGTCACTAAGTCTCCTTCAATATCAAGGATACGTGCCCGCTCAATCCAACGTTGCTGGTCCCGCAAGAAGATCCAGACTTCGCGACCGTCGCAACACAGTTGATAAATCTTGCGGTGTAACATGTTGCTTCTCCTGAGCAGTGAGTTTTATCAAAGACTTCATGCAGCTTTTCCACAGTACGTAAAGCTGCTGGCACCGTCGAGGCTGAGATAGAAGGCTCCACTAAGCGTTAAAACCGTGCGAATGAGCGTGTTTTTAACGCTCAGCTCAAACTTCAGCGCCTGTTTAACAAGCGGTTGAGTGTAAAGCGTTGGAGAGCCTGAACAAAGAGTCTCAGCTTCAGGGGAATGGCGAACAATCGCTCTAGGATACCTTTGAAGTGAAAAAGTAGCTGATAAGGGCATTATTCAGGAAAGATTGGTAATTTTAGGGACGGCTGCATCGGTTGAGGACAGGAGCGCAGACCCTTACAAAGAAGAGCGGCTTGGCATGTGAAGCGGTGGAGGCAGGTAAGCGTTGACAAGGCGCAGCGAGTCGTGATTGTCATGAATCCAGCCATCGTGCCTAGCATTCTCCTTCACTAAACGTGCAATGGGCTTAGTAATATCTATCCCCTTAAGTATCGGATTGTACCAACTATTCTAGCGATTGTTAAGCGGGGTGAGGATGATTGGTTACTAACCTGATATAAAGTGCCGTACTGACAGGCGATCGCGCCACGAAAGTTTATTTTGAGTCCGCAGAAACTAGAAACCCGTCTCTTCAGCCAGTCAGTTTATTAGATTAGATTAGAGCTTTAGCATCGTGGAGCGTTGAATGCTGCTGCAACTAAGTACCTGGCTAGAGGTAGAGTCCTATCTGGAGCAGTCGAAGGGCATTATTTTGCCGATCGGCTCGACCGAGCAACATGGTCCAACCGGGCTGATCGGTACGGATGCCATTTGTGCAGAGGCGATCGCGCGTGGGGTCAGTGAAGCCACTCATGCACTGGTGAGTCCAACCATTAATGTCGGTATGGCGCTGCACCACACAGCGTTTCCAGGTAGTATGAGTCTCCGACCCAGTACGTTGATTTTGCTCATTCGGGACTATGTTACCTGCTTGGCACGTGCAGGCTTTACGCGTTTTTTCTTTATCAATGGGCACGGAGGCAATGTGGCAACACTCAAGGCAGCATTCTCGGAGGTCTATGCCACATTGGTTGATTTGAATGTGCCGAACGCAGAGCAGGTGCAGTGTCAGGTGAGTAACTGGTATATGTGTGGTTCTGTGTATCAACTAGCAAAAGAGCTGTACGGCGATCAGGAAGGTTCTCATGCAACGCCCAGTGAGGTTGCGCTGACTCAGTATGTTTACCCAGAGGCGATTAAGCAGGCTCCTCTGAGTGAACCTGTTGCAAAAGGGCACAAAATTTATGGGGCAGCCGATTTTCGCCGTCGGTATCCTGATGGTCGCATGGGGTCAAATCCAGCGCTTGCGACCCCTGAGCACGGTAGGCAACTGTATGATCTGGCGGTCAAGGAACTGAGCAGTACGTATTTAGAGTTTTTGGGCGACGCGTCAGGCTAGTGGCAATGAAAACAGATCGGGCTTTTGCTCCTGAAAAGGTGCTGTTGCTGGTGGCGCGATCGTTCACCACCAGCCGCTCTTCTATAACTATGGTCATCGCTGAGAACTATGGTCATCGCCAAGGCTTGAAGAGTAGGATAAGGAATCAATTTATTCAATTGCCTCATGGAATCCGCCATACACCGGGGGGATTTGCAGCGCTTAGCGCACCAGTTGCAGACGGCGTTACTAGCGCTGCCAGAGACCACACTGATGCAAATTCATTGTGTGATCAAACAGGAAAAGCTGATGGTTCTGGGTCAGCATCCGCCTGACGAAACGCCCCATCCGTCAGCGGTTTTCAGTGCGCTAGAGCAGACGCTTCAAACCCTACTACCAGAATTAGTGCACGAGTTCATGCTTGGGCAAGACCATGCTCCGGTTGAGGGCAAACTTTACCTGCGTGTGGTGGGTCAACGGCAACCGTATGCTGCTCATCGCTTTCAGTTAGAACCGTTAGTAGTAGAGCCTCTTGCAACAACTGAAGCGCCATTAGGAGAGCCAGCGATCGGGGAACAAACTCTGAACGACAACCGGGATAGCGATGCTGATGCCTTTGTCACTCAAAGTGAACTCAGCGCCAGCGCGTCACTTGACACAGAGTTCTCTGATCTGACACAACTCCGCCCTGAACCGGAAGAACCGTTGGACAAGGCTCCATTGCCAGCGCGATCGCCCCTCTTTCCCTGGCTGATTGCAGGCGTAGGAGTGAGCGTAATTTGCTTTGGGACAGGGCTGTGGGTAATGTCGCGTCCCTGCATGATTGGTGCGTGTGAACCATTAGAGGCAGCGCAGAGGCTCAACCAGCAGTCCATGCAAGCCATCCAAACCGCGCAAACTGGGCAAGACTTGCAGCGGGTGCAGCAGCAGCTTACAGATGCAAAGCGGCAACTGAATGCGGTTCCAGCTTGGTCGAGTCATCATCAGGAAGCGCAGGCGCTACAAGCAACGTATCAGACTCAGCTTCAGACGATCGATTGGGTACTAGCGGCAGAAAGTAAGGCAGCCACAGCGACTCAAAAAAGTCAGGCGTTGCCGCAGTCAATAGCATCACTGCAAGCAACACAAGCACTATGGCGAGAGGCGATCGCGCAACTGCAAACAGTACCTCAACCCAATACTCTCTATGGTTTTGCTCAACAGCGCCTGTCGGCTTATGAGGCAAACCTGGCAGCGCTCGGCAAACTCACGACAGCAGAACAACAGGCACAGAAAAAGCTAACGGTTGCTAAAGAAACAGCTAAAGTTGCGGAAGCCAGACAGGGTATTGCCCGCACACCAGAGAACTGGCAGTTAGCACAAGCAACCTGGCAAGTTGCCATCAATAGGCTGAAGCAGATTCCTACCAGCACTACCAGTTACGCTGACGCACAGCAGCTACTGTCTGACTACCAACCGAAGCTGGCAACGGCGCGCGATCGTGCCACCCAGGAGCAGATTGCCCAGAAATCGTTTACGCAAGCGCTGGCGTTGGCTCAAAAAGCTGACATCGCCCAGCGCAACAACCAGTGGTCGCAGGCAGTGGCAAACTGGCGCGAGGCACTCACCAATGTCAAGCAAGTACCCAACAACACTGCTTACTCCGAACCAGCGCAACCGCTGGTTGCCTCCTACGGCACTTCACTTAAGCAAGCAGAAGCCCAGTTACAGGTTGCTGCCGCCATGCAACGCACACGGGATGACCTGAATCGCGTCTGTGCTGGATCACCCAAGCTGTGTAGCTATGCGATCGCCAACAATGTGATTCGAGTGCAGTTCACCGCATCCTACGAACGGCAACTACGAACGGCGTTTATTGTGGGTCGATCGGGCGATCGCGGCACCTTAGGAGGTGCTGTCAACCACATCGAGACCCTTCAAACCGCCCTCCAAACCATTGCTGACAACGCAGGCTTGCCGCTAGAAGTCTACAACGCCGACGGCAGTGAATTGATTGGGTCGTTTAATCCGAAAGGATGAATGATAAAAAAGAAGGGGTAAGAAATAGTGAGTGACGTTCAACTGAATCTTGTTGTCATCCGCTCAGGTAACATTGACCAAGCCGCTATGTTCTATCAACAAATTGGTCTATCTTTCACCAAACATCGACATGGTAATGGTTTGGAGCATTTTGCTTGTGAAGGAGGCTGTGTAACCTTTGAGATTTATCCATATACTCCTGGGACAGTGCCAACAACAGCGACTCGGCTAGGCTTCCAAGTGACTTCTGTGGACACCGTTGTCTGCGAACTCAGAAAGTACGGTGCTTCAATCATTTCCCCTCCCGCAAATTCACCCTGGGGACGACGTGCAGTGGTTGCAGACGTAGACGGGCATCGAGTGGAATTAACACAACCCCAGTAATGCCCTTATGAGGTTTGACCACACAACAAACTCCAGCAGATGGTCTAGGTTGCTCTTGCTGGGGCAGAGATGGTTGCCGCGGGCTAAACTCGGTTGCTTCCGCCCTTTCTCGACTACGGGTTTCAGCGAGATTGTTAAAATATGATGTAATCGTACAATTCACTGCTATATTGAATAAGCCGTCGCGGGGTAGAGCAGTCTGGTAGCTCGTCGGGCTCATAACCCGAAGGTCCATGGTTCAAATCCATGCCCCGCCACCAAGTTAAATAATCCCCTGTCAGATGAACACACTGACAGGGGATTATTTTGTGGTTAACTATTTTCTAGCGCTGACCTTGCCCCGATACAATAAGAGATATTGACGTTCAATTTAAGCTGTAGAGCGACTGCCAGATAGTGCGATTGGATGCCGCTATTGATAGATGATCTCAGTCAAAACGGTCGTTCGGCTGGATGACCCCACCACTAAATCAGACTGACTATGACCGTTAACTTGAAACGCCCTCTCGTGATTGGTGGTAGCCTCCTGGCGCTGAGTCTTGCGACTCTAGACATTCTTCATTATCTGGTGGGCGAGTGGGGGGTTTATGCGGCTTTTGCGCTGATAGGAGCGGCAGGGGTGCAATGGTTGCACAGGCAAGCAGACCGGAAGAAAGTAACGACTCAAGCACCTCTGGCTGTTGACTCTGTGACCGTGAAGCGAACGCTGGCAGAAGCCGCGCAAGTTATGACGCAGCTTCAAGAAGAGGTCGAAGATCCAACAGAGAAAGTCGTCTGCACGGACGCTCAACCGCGCGTGTCGCGACTCCAGTCACAAATCTCTCAACTGACTCATGAGCTGCATCGGGAGGAGGTGCGGATCGCGATCGTGGGTGCAAAAGGCACGGGCAAAACGGCTTTACTCCAGTTGTTGCAGTCTACGTGTGTTGATCATCGTTCGAGAGTGCTGCATTTTAATGAAGTCCCTGGTTTTGTGGCAACGACTGCAACTGTCCTCACAGGCGATGTCCTGGCGCTGCAACAGGCAGTAGCGGCAGATTTAGTACTGTTCGTCGTTACAGGGGATATGACTGCCTCGGAACTACACGCTGTGAAACAGATGGTCGCTACTAAGCGCACCGTACTGGTGTTCAATAAGCTGGATCAGTATTTGCCGATCGATCGGGAAGCTATCCTGAACCAGCTTGGTACTCATGTTGAGGGCATTCTGGCTGAGGCGGATGTGGTGGCGATCGCAGCCTCACCTAAACCGATCAAAGTCCGTCAACATCAAGTGGATGGCTCCGTTCATGAATGGTTAGAAGCACAAGTGCCACAGTTAGCTGACTTGACTCAGCGATTGGAGCAGATTTTGGCACAGGAAAGCCAGCAACTGGTCATGGCAAGCGCCTTGAACCGGGCAGTCACGCTCAAACATCAGGCAAAGCTGGTGCTGAATGATGTTCGTCGGACGCGCGCCTTGCCTGTCGTGGAGCAATTCCAATGGGTCGCTGCCGGAACCGCCTTCATTAGCCCCGTACCAACCCTGGATGTGCTGGCAACGGCTGCGATTAACGCGCAAATGATTCTTGACCTGGGTACGCTGTACCGCCAGAAGTTTTCGCTCCAGCAGGCGCAGAAAATGGCAGCAACGCTCGGTAGCCTGATGCTGAAGTTGGGTCTGGTGGAGCTATCGACGCAGACGATCGCGGGTTTCCTGAAAGTGAATGCGTTGACGTATGTAGCAGGTGGCTGCATTCAAGGGGTGAGTGCAGCCTATCTCACGCGCATCGTGGGGTTGAGCCTGATCGAGTATTTCCACAATCAAGAGCCAAACCTGACGCTGATGGAAGCCAATCCGCTGGCGATCGAGCGTCTCAGCGAAATTTTGCAGTCTGTTTTTCAGAAGAATCAGCAGTTAACCTTTCTACAAGGCTTTGTCAGACAGGCAATGGAGCGACTGGTGTCCTCTGCGCCAGAGCCATCGCCACTTACCGTTACCGCCACTCTTGAAACCGCCCCTGAACTGTTGAACGAGCCGCTACTCATCCCGCTTAAATCGGCTTCGGCTTTAGGCGATCGCCAAGAAGTTCAAGTTTTGGACGAGAATGGAGCTAACGTCCGTCTTTCTATGCCGAGCCTTGACTCAACTCTTTCCTCCCACTGAACCCAACCCGCGATCGACCAGTAGTGTTGACCCGCAAGAATCGTCTCTCAATCGCGCCCGTAGTAGTTTACGGCAGGCACTGAGTCGCTACAATGCGTTCTTTCGGTCTGAGAAAAATCGTCCGCCTAGCGGTACCGATCGTGAAACGCTTCGCAGTGATGTCGAGCAACTCACCGTCACACTGAATAAGCTTGAAAGTCAGGTGGTTCGCATTGCCGTGTTTGGCTTGGTTAGTCGCGGCAAGTCGGCAGTGTTGAATGCCCTGCTGGGTCAGAAGATTTTGCCTACGGGACCGTTGAATGGTGTAACGCAGGCACCGCGATCGGTCTACTGGTCGCTGGCAGGAAGGGAACCGCAGAAACGCGGAGACGCGGAGAGTGCAGCCTTAGCCACTCTTGCTACTAAGGAATTGACGGTTGAGTTCATTGATACGCCTGGGCTGGATGAAATTGATGGACAAGCACGGGCACAGATGGCGCAAGACATTGCTCGTCAAGCAGACCTGATTCTGTTTGTGGTTGCTGGCGACATTACGCGCACCGAATATCAGGCGCTTTGTGACCTGCGACGATCGCAAAAGCCTCTGCTGTTGGTCTTCAATAAGATCGATCTGTATCCTGACCAGACCCGACAGGCAATTTACCAGAATTTGCAGCAGCTTGCCGCTAAAAGCATTGATGGGATGCAGCTTCAGCGGCTGATGTCGGCAAATGAGATCATCCTTGTTGCGGCTGATCCGGCTCCCATGCAGGTACGGGTTGAGGTGGATGGTCGCGTAACCTATGAATGGGAGGCTCCGCCTGTGCAAATCGACAGCCTCAAGCAGAAAATCCTCGCCATTCTGCGGCAAGAAGGACGGACGCTATTAGCGCTGAATGCCCTTTTTCAAGCAAGAGATGCCGAGGCAGCGTTAGCCAGCAAAATTATGGCTGTTCGCAATGCCGAAGCGGATGCGCTGATCTGGAAGTTTGCTCGCTACAAGGCGATCGCGGTGGGCATTAACCCGATCGCAGTGCTCGATCTGGTTGGCGGCACCATTTCCGATCTGGCAATGATTCGCGCCCTGTCTGAACTCTACGGTTTACCGGTCACTCGCCACGAAGCCACCAAGCTTTGGAAAACGATTCTCCTCAGCTCTGGTAGCCTGATGCTATCTGAATTTGGCAGCGGTCTGCTGCTGGGTATGGGTAAAAGTGCGGCAGCCGCTGCGTCAGGCTTGGAAGCTTCGACGAGCTTTTCGGCATATGCAGGGACGGCGATCGCCCAGGGCGGCATTGCAGGCTACGGAGCGTATGCTGTCGGTCGGGCTGTGCAGGTCTACCTGGAGCAAGGCTGTAGCTGGGGATCACAAGGACCCAACACGGTGATTCGAGACATTCTCAACCAGCTAGAACCCAACACCATCATCTATCGCTTACGCCAAGAATTGAGCCAGCAACTTGGGTTGCCAGATTTGTAAAGATGTAAGAGCGAGTGGAATGACACCGTGTGGCAGCGTCAAGTTGAATCATTCACTTCGGAGTGGTTGATAAGATTGGGTTTCCTGTCGTCGCAACCGAACGAATGCATCCAACAACGAAGCGTAGAGCCTCTATTCACCGCTCTAACAGATTTGTTCTACGGCGATCGCTACTCAAGTTCGTTGAACTCTGACCGATACTTCACCATTCCAGCACGTCCCTCCAATACGCCACGTTCCAACTCCAACACCATAAACGCCTCATTGGGCACTGAGTACTCACATCCCAGTCCCTTCTGCTTGGCTGGCACAAACCCGAATCGTGGATAGTAGTCTGGAGAACCCAGCACGACCACAGCCTTGAAACCTAACCGAGCGCACTCGCTTAAACCATACTGAATCAGCAATGACCCGATTCCTTGTCGCTGATAGTCAGGTAGCACGGCTACTGGCGCTAATCCAAGAACGAGTAAACGATCAGCACAGTCTCCTGCGATCGCCACTGGGCTAAAGAAAACGTGTCCAACAATTTGCTCGGACTCAACAGCAACGAAGGACAACGTGGAAGCAACCCCTCGCAGCTGATCGACTAAATTTGCCTCACCCTCTCGCCCAAATGCCGCAACATTGACTCTAAAAATCGCTTCTACATCGTCTGGCTTCTCAGCTCGAACTTCCATCACTCAAGACTACCGATTGTGACAGATTATAGGTATCTCCAATCACACTGCTAGTGCGATCGCTCGCAATACAATTGTGCTGACTCAACATACAATTGTACTGACTCAAAATACAATTGTGCTGACTCAACATACTAACGTGATGCATCACAATGCTAAGGCGATCGCGCACCATGCCAATGCGAGCCGCCCACGCTGCTGTTGCAGTGGCTCACTCTATTAATGCGATCGCGCACCGTACGATTGTGTTGAGTCAACAGTGCATTGCAGTGGCTCACAGTAGCAGTGCCGTTGGCTGACATCTAACGCACGATCGCGGTTGGCTGACTCGCGTCTGGCTCAGTGAATAATTAACTTCGACCTGGCTTCGCTTTCTTCAGGTATCAGTAATACGATGGGGTGAGTGACGTTTGCTGTTGCCACCTGATTCTCGATCGTGCTGCCCATGAATGATGATGCGCCTAAGAAACTGTCGAGCGACGACCTCGCCTTCTACATTGAACACACTGATGGCATAACGAAGCCCTGGCTGTTAGGTCAACTACGATTACTCAAGCTGCGTGAGCGCCGCGATTCTCTTTCTGAAACAGAATACCTGGAGGCGATCGCCGATATCCATCAGGATATGATGCAGCTCGGAGAGTGGTGGAAAGGCAGAGAAGATGAGGTGTTTGGTTAAATCATGCCAAGGCGTAGAAAGGTCATTACAGAAAAGCAGTCTCCGCTCGACGTTGACCTCACCGATCCTCAGTATTACTTCAACCGTGAAAGCAGTTGGTTAGAGTTTAACAATCGAGTGCTGCACGAGGCGTTTGACCCGCGCACACCGCTGTTAGAGCGGCTGAAATTCATGGCGATTTTCAGCTCCAACCTGGATGAATACTTCATGGTGCGAGTGGCAGCGCTAAAAGAACAGGTGGAAGCGAAGGTCACAAAGTTGCCTGCTGATGGACGCACCGCACAGCAACAGCTAGACCTGATCAGCCAGCGATTGCGTCCTATGGTCACGCAGCAGCATCAACACTTTGAGCAAGCGTTGCGCCCGCAGTTGGCAACCAAAGGAGTGTATCTGCTGGACTACATTGAGCTGAATCAGGAGCAGCGCGCTTACCTGCAAACGTATTATGACGAGCAAATTTTTCCAGTCTTGACACCGCTAGCGATCGATCCAGGGCATCCCTTTCCCTACATTTCTAACCTCAGTCTCAACATGGCAGTGGTCATCAAAGACCCGGCGAATGGTGAGGAACTGTTTGCTCGAGTCAAAGTGCCAAAAATTCTGCCACGCTTTCTACCGCTGCCAGAGCATCTGCGACGGCAGCAAAAAGAGATGCCTGCTGCGTGGACTGCGGTACCGCTGGAGCAGGTGATTGCTCACAATCTAGAAAGCCTGTTTCCTGGTATGAACATCCAGGAATACTACCCGTTTCGCATTACGCGCGATGGCGACTTAGAAGTTGCCGAAGATGAAGCGGATGATCTCATGCTGGCGATCGAGCAAGAGCTTCGCAAACGACGCTTTGGTGGTTCGATCGTGCGGTTAGAAGTTCATGCCTCCATGCCCGAACTGGTGCGCGAGATGCTGCGTCAGGAAATGGAACTGGGCGATATCGATGTGTACGAAGTGGAAGGGTTGCTTTGCTTGAGCGATCTGTTTGCGCTGAATGGCTTACCGCTGCCAGAGTTGAAAGATCCACCCTGGCGATCGGCATTACCCAACCGTCTGCGCCGGAGCCTTGAAGTCGATCGCAGTTCGCTTGAGCTGGAAGACGACCTTTTTGCGGTAATTCGCAAGCAAGATTTGCTGCTGCACCATCCCTACTATTCCTTCTCCAACACAGTGCAGCGGTTCCTCACGCAGGCAGCGCACGATCCAGATGTACTGGCGATTAAAACAACGCTCTATCGCACCTCTGGCGATTCACCGATCGTCGATGCTCTCATTGCCGCCGCCGAAAACGGTAAACAAGTCTCCGTGCTGGTAGAACTCAAAGCCCGCTTCGACGAAGAAAACAACATCAACTGGGCACGCAAGCTAGAGAATGTCGGTGTGCATGTCGTCTATGGTTTAGTTGGACTCAAGACCCACACTAAAGTCATGCTGGTTGTGCGGCGAGAAGAGGGACGCATTCGGCGTTACGTCCACATTGGCACCGGAAACTACAATCCCAAAACGGCTCGACTGTACACAGACGTAGGCTTATTGAGCTGCCGCGAAGATCTCGGTGCCGATCTAACCGATCTATTCAATTACTTAACGGGCTATTCACGGCAGCAGGTCTACCGCAAGCTCCTGGTAGCTCCCGTCAATTTGCGCGATCGTATGCTCTCGCTCATTCATCGCGAAAGCGACCATGCCAGCAACGGACATCACGCCCGTATCGTTGCCAAAATGAATGCACTGGTCGATCCTGGCGTTATCGTGGCGCTGTACGAAGCCTCGCAAGCAGGTGTGCAGATCGATCTGATTGTGCGTGGCATGTGCTGTTTGCGTCCTCAGGTACCCGGCATCAGCGAAAACATCCGCGTCGTGAGTATTGTCGGGCGCTTCCTGGAGCACTCCCGTATCTTCTACTTCCACAACCAGGGACAAGAAGAGGTGTTCATCGGCAGCGCTGACTGGATGACACGCAACCTCGATCGCCGCGTGGAAGCTGTGGTACCGATCGACGATCCCGCGATCGCCAAAGACCTGCAAGAAATCCTCGGCATCCTCCTCGCCGACAACCGCCAGGCTTGGGATTTACAGCCAGACGGACACTATATTCAACGTCGTCCCGCTACAGGTGTCTCCGAGCAAAGCTCTCAGCGTCTATTGATGGACATGGCGCAGCAGCAATGAGGTGAGGAGTAAGGGGTAAGGGGTGAGGAGTAAGGGGTGAAGATTGAGCCATGACAGAGATCAATTATGCTGCAATGGATGATCGTATTCGCAGTGTAATTGCAGAGTACACAAGCCTTGATATTGCTGAATGCATTCCTGTTGTTGCTGTAGCGAATGGGCGTGAGGTCACTCCTGACGGCAAACAGTGGTTAGGTGAACTTTGGACAAAGGTTTTCGTTCGCATTCGTGATTAAGGTGTAATTCCCTACTTGATGGCTACGATCGACAGAATCAGTTATGGTTCAAAACAGTCTGATCCTAATTGGACATGGGGTAATGGTTCTACCCGTCAGGCTCAACAATTGGTAAGTTTGTAGGTGGAAAGCCCGGAAAAACTGCTGGCAGCGAAGTTGGAAAACATATTGGCGGAGCAGTTGGGAAAGTTGTAGACTTTTTCCTATTCACGTTATTCAAGTAACAAACGTCCCAGGACAATAGTCAAGAAATTCGAGCCGAAAAAAGTAAGATTTCAGGTGCGATCGCTGATGTTAATAGCACCATAAGTGGTTTGCGAAATGACTCTTTTACCGTTTCTAAGTGGTTAGGTGATGAGGTCTTCAGACTCGTCGCTGGCTGCTGCTTCGATCAGATCCACCAGTTGAGTGGCAGCGTCCTTGCGATTAACCTGGTGCAGCCGTTGTCTTCCAAAAGAGTCTCAGGGCGTGTGTCATTCGCTATGCGTTAAAGATACTTTTGCAGTAGCAAGTTCAGCTTTGCCTTAGTTGCGTCCGAAACTTTATCCAGCGGTGTGAGGATCGCGTACTTGAGCGCAGAATGGGCATCTGATGTGGGTGGATTCTCGCTCAGACGGAGGACGGTTTCTTGAATGACTTTTTGGGCGTTGACGGCGTTGCGCTGAAGGTTGGCAATCACCAGCTCAACGGTGACGCTGTCGTGGTCGGGGTGCCAGCAGTCGTAGTCAGTTACCAGTGCTAGTGTGGCGTAGGCAATCTCTGCTTCTCTCGCCAGCTTCGCTTCTGGCAGATTGGTCATGCCGATAATCGTTGCGCCCCAACTGCGGTACAGATTGGATTCGGCTTTGGTCGAAAAAGCGGGACCTTCCATGCAAACGTAGGTGCCGCCGCGATGCAGATTGACATCCGTAAGATTGAGGCTGGCGACTGCATCTGATAGGACATTTGCCAGGTTATGGCAAACGGGATCACCAAAGGCAATGTGGGCAACGATGCCATCGCCAAAGAAGGTAGAAGCGCGGTTTTTGGTGCGATCGATAAACTGATCCGGCACCACCATATCCAACGGCTTTGCCTCTTGCTTGAGCGAACCAACGGCTGAGGCGGAGATCAAATACTGCACACCCAGACTTTTCATGGCGTAGATATTGGCGCGAAACGGCAGCTCTGACGGTGTGAGATGGTGGTTTCTGCCATGCCGTGCCAGAAAGGCAACGCGTGTGCCGTCGATCGTCCCTAAAATAATCGCATCAGACGGTTTGCCAAAGGGCGTGTCGATCGTCACCTCTTCTACATCTTTCAGCGCCTCCATTTTATAGAGTCCGCTGCCGCCAATAATGCCGATCGCTGCCTGAGACATGGTGGTTTCGTTAGGTTGGTCGTAGATATTCTACCTGTTGAAGGAAGTCTAAAGTCTAAAGGATGAAGGATAAAAAGTGTAACCCCTCGCGTTTAGCCGTTTGAATCAGCAACTATTCGATATTGATCAGGCAATGATCTTGCTGCGAGAAGCCGTTCGTCCCTTCCCGAAAGCAGCAATGTTTGCGTTGGCAGAACTGGGCTACACGTCGCCGTTTGAGCAACTCATCGCCTGTATCATCTCCATTCGCACGCGGGATGAAGCGTCACTTCCAGTTGCCATTAAGTTGTTCGATCGCGCTCGTACTCCAGCAGAAATGGCACGCCTGACTACCGAAGAAATCGAAGATCTGATCCGCGACTCTACCTTTCATGAGACGAAAGCGCCGCAAATCTGGGCGATCGCCCGTCAAATTATCGACAAGTATGGCGATGAGCTGCCGTGCGATTTCGATACGCTTGTCTCGTTTGCAGGCGTGGGTCCGAAATGCGCCAACCTGACGCTGGGTATTGCTTGTAAACATCCGTCTATCAGTGTGGATATCCACGTGCATCGCGTCACAAACCGCTGGGGCTATGTGCAAACGCGCACACCCGAAAAAACGTTGAAAGCGCTGGAAGCAAAATTGCCAGAGCGCTACTGGATTGAACTCAACGAACGATTAGTGCCCTTTGGCAAACACATTTGCACTGGAGACTCACCCCGTTGTTCAACCTGTCCGCTGCTTAAAATGTGCCAGCAGGTGGGTGTAAGAGAGCATCGTTAGGGAGTCGGGAGTGGTTAGCGTTGAAAGGGCGACAGAGATCCCCGACTTCTTGATTTTGTCTTGCTGTAATTGGCTAAGTCTGGTGCAGAAGTCGGGGATCTGGCTTTCAGCAACGCCTACAATCTAAGCAGACTGTCACAACTGCAATGGTATGATTTCTGATTCTCAGGCGCTTCCTGTACTTAGCGCGAAACAAGAGCGGCAGAGCGGCAGGCAGTATTATGTAAACGATCGCGGCGATCGCTTACCCAGTGTCAGCACGATTCTCAACGCGACGCGATCGCAGCAGCAGCGAGATGCCCTTGCTCACTGGAAAGAACGCGTGGGTGTAGAGGAAGCTGCCCGCATTAGTGGCACTGCCAGCCGTCGCGGTACGGGCACGCATAAACAGGTGCAGCGCTATCTGCAAGGCGAAGTCGTTCTGTGCCCAGACGGAATCAAGCCCTACTGGGAAAGCATCAAGCCTGTCATTCTCGCTGTGGATGAGGTGAGACTGGTTGAAGGCACCGTCTTTCACCATGATCTCGGCTATGCCGGGAAAGTTGATTGTGTTGCCAATTACGACGGCATTGCGTGTCTTTGCGAATGGAAAACCGCCGATCGCCCCAAACATTCACTGGAGCACTTGAACGACTATCCCTTGCAAGTCGTTGCTTACTGGGGAGCAGTGCAACAAACTTATCAGGACTATGATTTAAACTTGCATCATGCGCTGCTGGCGATCGCCATCCCTGATTTGCCCGCCGAAGTCTTCTGGTTTGACCTGGAAACGATCAATCATTACTGGCAACAGTGGGAAGAACGAGTGGCGATCTTCTGGAGACGGCAAGGCGGAAGGCTAAAGTATGAAGGATGAAGTATAAAAATGCTGCCTCTAACTTTCAGCCTTTAGCCTTTCTTCTCCATGTCCTCCTACGAAGCCATCTACGCGATCGTGCAACAAATTCCCTATGGTCAGGTGGCAACCTATGGGCAGGTGGCAGAGTTGGCAAACCTACCAGGGCGAGCACGTTTGGTAGGCTATGCCCTGTTTCGGGTTGCTCCAGACGCGGATATTCCCTGGCATCGGGTGATTAATGCAAAAGGCGAGATTTCGGAGTCGCCTGTGCGGTATGGAAGTGATCACTTGCAGCGATCGCTTCTCGAAGCTGAAGGCATCCAGTTCAACGCTCAAGGACGCATCAATCTACGTGCCTATCGCTGGCAAGGGGCAATTAGTTAAGCGGAAGCAAGCAGATAGGACTTGATTATAAACTAGGTTGAATGGTGAGATGCTTTTGATGAAAATTACCTTTCTTGTTCTCTCATCGTCTTCGGCATCGCCCCTATGCAAGCGCAAACATCTAGCAATAAGCATTTGCTCACTGTCGCCAAGCTCACGATCAAGCCTGATGAGCGTGAGGCATTTATCTCCGCTAGCAACCTTCTCAGCGAGCCATCTCGCACCGAGGAGGGTTGCGTGAGCTGGGAGTACTTCCAAGACACCACCGATCCAAACACATTTGTCTTTATAGAGGAATGGACTGGCAAGGAGGCATTCGACTTTCACTTCCACACTGAGCATTTCCAGAAGTATCTCACGCTGTTGCGTGCCCGTTGGCTGACCAAGCCCTTCTCTGTACGCCAATACACCATTGATGCTACCGAGGTCGCTACAGTGACACCCACTGCCTAACATGACACTGCAATGAGCGGTTTATAGTAGGTGTCTACTCTAGGATCAAGCTAGTTCATCGGACTTCTGCAATGAAATCTTTGCTTTTGCGTAGTTTATTGGGCTTATTAATTGGCATCGCTCCTGCTATGGCAGCCAGTGCTCAGGTTGTACAAAACGGTATTGGGAACACGGGCAATTTGCTTAATTACCCATCTGGCACACGAATTTATCAAGGTGGCGCGATCGTGACCCCGACTGGAACGGTTGTGAACCCCAGTGTCACTGTTCCAGGTACAAACGGCTCCAACACCTACTATTACCCGGATGGCAGCCGCGTCACTACAGGGAGCAAGATAGTCAACCCTTCTGGTACGTTTCTTACTCCTAATAGTCCTAATGGCGGGTTAAGAAACCCAGTCGTGAGACCAGTTCAACCTCTTCCTCCACCTGGAAGCCTGAACAGAGGCTTGAACCAGTGACAGAAATGAGTACTTAACCTCTCACGATCGACCTTAGCGATTAATTGCTAGCTCTACCGCCTCACATCCGTTCTAATACAGGAATACCGAGTAGAGAGAGTCCCAACTTGAGCGATCGTGCCGTTAAATCAGCCAGAATCAGCCGTGAGGTTCGTAATGGCTCCTCTGCTTCCAAAATGGGACACTGCTCGTAAAACCGATTAAACTTTTGACTCAGCTCAAACAGGTATTGGCAGAGCCGATTGGGTAATAAATCTTGATCAATTTGTGCCAAGATCTCATCTAGTTGCAAGATGTGTTTTGCTAGCGTTAGCTCAGATTCATCTTTCAGCACGATCGCGGCATCAGCGCCCAACCGCTCAAAATCGATCTGACCTTTCCGGCTAATGCCTTGCACACGAACGTAGGCATACAGCATGTAGGGAGCTGTATTGCCTTGCAGCGAGAGCATTTTATCGTAGCTAAAAATATAGTTGCTGGTGCGGTTCTGGCTTAGGTCAGCGTACTTAATCGCGCTAATACCTGTTACTTGAGACGCATGAGCAACGAATTCCTCTGTCTCCTGTCGATTTTCTTCTGCCAATCGGGCTTCGAGGTCAGCACGGGCACGAGCGATCGCTTCATCCAATAAATCCTGAAGACGCACAGCCTCGCCCGATCGGGTCTTCAACTTTTTATTGTCTTCCCCCAGCACCAAACCAAATGGTGCGTGGATGAACTCCACCGCATCCGTAATCCAGCCCGCTCGCTGTCCCACCTGAAAAATCTGGATAAAGTGATTGGTTTGCTCCATGCCAACCGGATAAACCACCCGCTGCACCTTGTCTTCTTTCACCCGATAACGAATGGCTGCCAGGTCTGTTGTCGCGTAGTTATAGCCGCCATCCGACTTTTGCACAATTAGCGGTAGCGGCTTGCCTTCCTTATTGGTGAAGCCTTCTAGAAACACACATTGCGCCCCGTTATCTTCAACCAACAGTCCAGTTGCTTTTAGATCTTCAACAACACTTTCCAGTAAGGGATTGTAGAACGATTCGCCTCGCTCAAGTACGTGCGCGATCCCCATCAGGTCGTAGATGATGCGGTAAGAGCGGCTGGACAGCTTACACACAATTTTCCAGGCAAGCAGGGTTTCCGGATCACCTGCCTGAAGTTGCACCACGGACAGTCGCGCCGCCTCACGAAAAGCGTCATCCGCATCAAACCGCTGTTTTGCCTGCCGATAAAACGTAGACAGGTCGCCCAAATCTAACGATTCACTTGCCGTTAGCGCGTCTGGATAAGCTACGCGCAAGTAAGCAATCAACATCCCAAACGGAGTGCCCCAGTCGCCGATATGACTGATGCGTAAGACATCGTGCCCGATAAACTCCAGAATCCGCGCGAGGCAGTCTCCAATGATGGCTGGACGCAAGTGCCCTACGTGCATTTCCTTCGCAATGTTGGGGCTGGGATAATCCACCATCACGCGCTGGGGATGAACGATCGCCACCACTCCCAACCGGGGATCAGACTGAATGGCTTTAATCTGCGCTTCTAGATAGCTCGTTTTTAGCGTCAGGTTGATAAAACCGGGACCTGCTACCGTTGGCGGCTCACACAGATCAGCGACATCAAGCTGTTGGACAAGCTGTGCGGCGATCGCTCGTGGTGCTTTGCCCAACGGTTTCGCTAGCGACAAAGACACGTTCGCCTGATAGTCTCCAAACTTGGGGTTGCTTGCAGGCACCAAGACCGGGTCAACTGATCCATAATCAGCACCAAAAGCGGCTATCAATGCTTGTCCAAGGCGAATTTTTAGTTGAGCGATCGTAAAATTCATAGCAAAGAAAACGCCGTCCGCTTCATAGACCTTAACAGATTAAACTAGCGTACTCTTCTTGAAGACCCGATCACGCTTCCAAGTTATTTCTCCTTGATATAATAGTCTTGTTTAGGGCAAAACCATTGCCAGCGACGCTTGCCTGTATGTCCTACACAACTCAAACTAGAATTTGTCGCCCTCCGATCAGATCCGATCGGAGTTGGGAACTTTAAGAGAATTAGTTGAGCTTGAAAAGCCATATCCCGATGCCCAAAGTAACTGTCAAAGCTGATACTTTCCTCAAAAAGCGCGTTTTAGGAGCAAACGATTTAACGGATGCTGAAAAACTTTTCATGTCTAAAGGCAGCAGCTTTTTTATCACCGAGTTTGCGCCCGATCGCAACCAGCACCTGTTTCTTAAGCTGGCATCACCCATAACGTCTAAAGATGGCGTTGCCAAACTTTACGCAGTTTACGCTTACGATCCACATATTCATGTTGAAGGCGAAGAAGCCACTCAAACCCTCAAGCTAAACGTGGCATATGCCAGTCAATTGGGGAACGAGGAAATTATCAGAGATGGGCAAATTTGGTATGACTGGCGACAGTGCAACACTACTAGCAATACAATGCTGGCAAACTTTCTCCTTAAGGGAGAGCTGACTCATAAGGCGAAAGAACAAGGACTCTCAGAGCCAGAATCAATCTATATGCGGATTGTTGCCAAGTACGGTGATACAACCGATCACGATGCTCAAACTAAAGCCCTAAACGAATTGGGTGTCGAGTCTTACTTCAGCTACACTGTCTCCTCAAAGGATGTACTGTCGTCTCTCAAAGCAGGTGTTCCCGTCATTGCTGGCTTTGCATACAAATTCTCTGGTCACATTTGCGTCATCGTTGGGCATGATCCTGCCAAAAAGCTCTGGCTTATCCACGACCCTTACGGTACTCGCCACGGCGCAAGCGATAATTACGACATCGGTATTGGCGGCGCGTTTGATCCCTACACCTACGACACGATGCAGCGCATCTTCTGGGATCAAGGCGGTGAAGCAGGTTGGGGAAGAATAGTCACCAGCATTAAGGGTAAGCCCACAGGATTACCAACGGGTTTGTAAGCGGCTTAGCCAGCATTCACAAGTCTCATACTGAGGTCTAGCCATGTCGATCGCGTGACAGGCGCACTGCTTGAAATATAATCCACTCCTGTTTCCGCAACAGATCGAATCGTTTCCAGCGTGATATTGCCAGACGCTTCAATTTTGATGCGATCGTTCGCTTGGCGAATGAGGGAGACTGCCTGTTGCATTCGTTCCAGCGGCATATTGTCCAGCATGATGATGTCAGCCCTATGCTGTAGCGCTTCTCTTACTTGCTCCAAACTTTCTGTTTCTACCTCGATCATCAATGGGTACGGTACAAAAGGGCGGATTCGTTCGATCGCTGCTCCAATCCCTCCAGCCGCTGCAATGTGATTGTCCTTAATCATCACACCGTCGTCTAGTCCCATTCGATGGTTGACTGCTCCTCCAACCTGCGTTGCATATTTTTCCAACAGGCGTAAGCCCGGTGTTGTCTTGCGTGTATCCACCAGTTGAGTGGGCAAATCTGCAATTTGCTCTACATACTTGCGGGTTAACGTCGCAATGCCGCTCAATCGCATCGCCAGATTCAGTGCAACCCGTTCACTGGTCAACAGCGCGTCTAGCGACCCTTCAATCAACGCGATTACCTGTCCTTGCTCTGCGTTTTCTCCCTCAGCCACCTTTGCATCAAAGCTGATTTGCCCATTCAATAGGGAAAAGACTCTTGCTGCTATCGGCAGCCCAGCAATGACACCAGCTTCCTTTGCAATCCATTCCGCCCTGCCAAGAGGAGCACCCTTTAAAAAGAGTGAATTGGTAGCACGATCACCTCGCCCAATATCCTCAACCAGCCAACTCTGTAAAAGCGGTTGCAAAACGATCCACGACGGTAAGACAGCGCCGATATTCACAGCTTGCTTGCTCCTTAATCTCTACACCCTTAGAGACTAACTCAACGCAGCAGGCTGTAGGAAGGCGTTTTCAGCCCCCGGATTTTTTCTTCGCCTTTTTACTTGACACCTTCCCATGCTTCCCGTTATATTGGCTAAGCGGTCGAGGGAGCAGGG
>NZ_JCACKI010000033.1:0-62287 GCF_059505325.1 Tildeniella sp. | reverse complement strand
TCCTGATTTTGCTACCTTTCCTCCCCTTCACAATGGACAAAGTCGAGCTAAGAGGATGTTTGAAAAGTCCTCCTGTTGGTAGCAAAACCCTAGATCCCCCTCAATCCCCCTTAAAAAGGGGAACTACAAGACTGCTTCCCCCCTTTTTAAGGGGGGCTTAGGGGGGATCGCTGAGTGCTCAATGTCACAGACCATACCTTTTCAAACACCCTCTTATTTCCGCTCCTAAACCAATATCCCAGAGTTCTCAAACCGAGGTAAGACAATGAGTGTGCAATTCTGGAATCAGGTTAAGTCGAACTATCGCCTGGGCGAACTGATTCACGGCAAGGTTGAACATCATGCGCCATTCGGGATTTTCGTCAACATCGGTGATGAAGTAGTGCGAGGTCTGGTTCAGATTACCGATTTTGCCGATAGTGGAGACATGACTCCAGAGATGTATCCCGATGTTGGCTTACCGATCGGCGCTGTCATTGTGGGCTATACCGAGGATGAGCGCCATCAAATTTGGTTGAGTGTCAAGCCAAGTGTGCTGCAAAAAGCCCTGGTGCATCTCAAGCTGCCAGCAACAAGCGAACGATCGTGACTAGAAGACGAGTTATCGGCAACCTCGCTACAGCAAAGAGAACTTGGCGCGACGTGGCATTGCGCTCTGTGAATTTCAGGTGCGATCGCGCTTTCACCCATTCAATTATTGAGTCTTTCGTTGATACGAGATCACCGATAACGAGAGGCGATCGTGATCTCTTCTCAAGGTTTTACCGAAGCTTTTGAATTTCATTCATCACTTTTTGGTATTCAGCCGTTCTGCCCTGCTGCTGTAGAAGTTTTGCTGCCTGCTGGAGATCGGCGATCGCGCCTTGCTTGTTTCCTGCATTACGGTAAGCAACGCCTCGATTGCGGTAAGTTAAAGCATTATTGGGATTAAGCTTGAGGGCTTGATTGAAATCGGCAACTGCGCCCTGGGTGTCGCCTAAATTGAGGCGGGCAACTCCCCGGTTGTTATAAGTAATAGCATCGTTAGGATTAAGTTTGAGCGCTTGGGTGTAGTCTACAATTGCTCCTTTCAGGTCATCTAATTTCCTGCGGGTAGATCCTCGTCGTTCATAAGCTTGAGCATCATTAGGATCGAGTTTGAGAGCTTGATTTAGGTCAGCTAGCGCTCCTTTTGAGTCACCCACATTGATACGGGCAGCGCCTCGATTGGTATAGGCTTTAGCATCATTTGGATTGAGTTTGAGCGCTTGATTTAGATCTGTAATTGCTCCCTGATTGTCTCCTGAATTATAGCGAGCAGCACCTCGGTTGGTATAGGCTTTAGCATCATTTGGATTGAGCTTGAGAGCCTGGTTCAAATCGGCGATCCCCCCCTGCCTGTCTCCTAAGTTAATGCGGGCAGCACCTCGATTGGTATAGGTTTTAGCATCGTTTGGATTGAGTTTAAGAGCCTGGTTCAAATCGGCGATCGCCCCCTGATCGTCTCCCACGTTAATGCGGGCAGCACCTCGATTGGTATAGGTTTTAGCATCATTTGGATTGAGCTTGAGGGCTTGCGTGTAGTCTGCAATGGCTCCCTGATAGTCACCTTTGCTGAACTTTTCACCCCCTCGCTTAAAAAAAGCATCGGCGCTGGTTTGGGCAACGATGAAGGCAGTTGTGGGCTGATTATTTCGGTATGGTTGGTTATGGGCGATCGCAACCTGACCAATCAAAAGCAGCGGCATAGACAAGGATGCAACTAACAGCCCGTTTAGTATTTTAGGGAAGCAATTTGAAGAATTCATAAACCCTAGCCAGATGAATGACTAAATAGATCATACATGCCTCAAAAATCCTCTAGAGGATTTTTGAGGCATGTATGATCAGTCACAGCCTTTTTCGCGGCATATCGCCTGGATGATTGGGAATGGTGGTATGGGATCGGTATCTGGGTTGTACCAGATCTCATGACTTTCTGCGGCTTGGCGATCAAAAACGAAGCCCGACATTTTAGTGACAATCTGACGATATGTGAAGCAGCTACTCACTCAGCGCCTCAAGTCTTTCTTTACTTTTATATAATCGACAACGAAGGGCGATCGCGTTACAAACCTCCCCAGATAGTTGAGAACCGGGGAGGTTTATCACTATGATTCTGAAGGCGATCGACTTACAAAATGACGTTGGAAATGTAATCCACTACAACGTAATTTACTTGATCAACCAACAAGACATTCGAGCCAACGACAACTAAATCGTAATAAGTCGGCAGATTGACATATGTATTCACTTGCTTCGGCAAACGTACTAATTTTTTTGCAATACCAGGAGGCAATCCCTTCCCACGCAGTAGTTGCTTTTGAATGCCAGGCGGGAGAGAGCGAGATTGACTCATAATTTGAGTCCTTGTGGCACTGGTCAACAGATTATTACAGCTACAGTTGCCACGGAGCAGATCAACTAGCACCGTGCGTTGGGTTGTTGTAAAGCTGGTAATCTGTGTTTGTTGCACACTGCGAACGGGACCGTTATACGCAACCAAAATTCGGCTGCTATCTTTGTAGACAGTCACAACGCTTTCGATCGTTCTGACCGTTGACCCTACCCGATTGCCCGCAAAGGTGAATGTCCAGGAATCGCCATTATCTACATACGGGCAGCTTTGGGCAGGTCCGTGCATTGAGGCTTCAGCACGGTAGTAGCGAATACCACCGTTTTTCGATTCTGCGGCTTGACGGGCAAGGTTTTTAGCCCGGTTCAAGTCAATACGTCTGGTTGTTCGATTCTCACAGTCATCATCGCAACGATCGCGTCTCCAATTGCGATTGCCATTCCGACCTTTCTTATCATCATCGTCATCATCGTCGTCATCGTCATCTCCATCTGCTATCAACCATTGGTTGCTGCTAGCATTCTGCTCAACAGAAGCGTTTGTTTGAGGTGTAGGAGCAAATGCATGAGCTGTGGCAGGCATTGCAGCTAGGACTGCGAGACTCATTGCAGTCAACAGACGTTTGCTTAGAGACGTAACAGAAAGTGAACGTGACATCAGATTTCTACCTCTTCTATAAAGTTGCGTTAGTTGTGTTGAATTGTCTGTGTAGTTGACCTGAGTCTTTAAACTGGTTCTACGCCTGTAGTGTTCCCTTCAGGTAGTGGACTTGACCACAACTTCACAGAACAGCGCTAGAAGCATGGCAAGTGACACAATGCTCTTTCATACAAATTGTGTGATCAGTTCAACTGCGTCAAAAAATGCTTTTTTGAGGCAATTTGTATCAACGATCGTCCGCCTCACAGATTTGGTTGACGCATAAAAACCAGCGTTTCAACTGCTAGTAAACGCTGATATAGCGGTTCCCATTAGAGGGCGGTACAAGGGCTGAGGTTTTAAGGCAGAAGGTAGGAGGCAGAAAGCAAGCCACCATTCTCTTTCACTTCTGCCTTCTGCCTCTTTGCAACTGTACTTCACTGAATTAGGAACCGCTATAGTTTGATGATCAATTGTGTTTCTAATCGTCAGTCTATTGAATCTTGCAAAATTTATGGCTATTGAGTTCCATTAACTCAAAGACAGCAAGAGGTTCAAAATAAAGATCATTGGCTTAACTAATGACCTTCAACTTTTGCTGGGAAACGGAGCGGGTTTTAATTGGAGGCTGCGCCGCTGTCCGTCACGCAAAATTTCGACAGCCAGCATCTTATTGATCGCGCTAGCCTCAACCCGTTCCTGCACGTCTGAGGCAGTTTTGACGACCTTGCCATCAACCTTTTGGATAATATCGCCCTGCCGCAACCCTGACTGAGCGGCTGGGGAATTATCAAAAACACGCACGATCAATACGCCCTGATTCTGATTCACTTTGAGCTTCGCATCGTCATCTTGATTGATCTCTTTGCGTAGCGCTGGCGTGAGGTCAACCATTTGAATCCCTAAATAGGGATGTTCCACTTTGCCTTTAGCAAACAGTTGGTCGGCAATCCGTTGTGCCGTTGCGATCGGGATTGCAAAGCCAAGCCCCTGAGCATCGGCTCGAATGGCTGTATTGACACCAATCACTTCACCTCGGTCATTCAACAACGGTCCACCCGAATTACCAGGGTTGATGGCAGCATCGGTTTGAATAAAGCTGACGCGCTTGTCAGGTACGCCCACTTGCGAACTAGACCGTCCTGTTGCGCTAATGATGCCTGCGGTGACGGTGTTGTCCAGCCCTAGAGGATTACCGATCGCGATCGCCCATTCCCCCGGAGTCAAGTTGTCAGATCTGCCAATCTGTACCGTCGGTAGCCCTGTTGCGTTAATCTTGACGACTGCCACATCCGTCACTGAATCAGACCCAATTACACGACCCTCAAACGTGCGACCGTCTTTCAGCGTCACCTCTACAGTGTCAGCTCCCGCCACTACATGAGCATTGGTGAGTAAGCGACCATCACCACTCAAAATAAAACCAGAGCCTGTGCCACGCTCGACACGCTCTTTGGGCACTGGCACCTCATCACCAAAGAAGCGTCTAAAGAGAGGATTGCGGAAGGCATCAGGCAGGTTGTTCATTACTTTACGAGCCGCATCAATCCGGACAACAGCGGGACCAATCCGTTCGACTGCTGTAGCGATAAAGTTGAAGCCGCCTGAGCCACTACTTGCTGCATAAGGAGCGGCAGCCACCGTTGGGCTGGTTGGTTTGCTGGGCAATGTCTTCAGCACGGTTGGCATATCCGCAGAGTTGGAGCTAAGCCGCTCATGAGGCAAAAAATATTGACCACCAAGAATCCCTGCGCCGCTACCGATCGCCAGTAACGAGACGTATGTTGCCAACTGCTTTAACGAGAGATTCATAGGTTGATTAGCCTAACAACAGCGGTACTTAGCTCAAACATGGGCTTATTGTAACTGAGGCAGTGAGGAGTAAGGGGGCAGGGGGCAGAGGGAGCGGGGGCAGCAGAAGACGGAGAGAAGGATCAAAACTCACTCTTTAACCCGCAACTCACAACTCTCTAGCAGCGCTACTCAAAACTCTCCCCCTGCTCTCCCCTGCTTCCCTCTCTCCCTCGCTTCCTCTTCCTCCCCTGCTCCCCGTCCTTCCTCTTTGATTCAAAATCCGGATTAAGCCTGCATAACGAAGAAGGGCATAAAGGGCAACGCGATAGAGTGGAGGAGCAGCATTTACCTTTCACATGTCACTATTGGAACCCTTGGCTGTATGAGACGACTTCACTGGCTATCGATGCTTTCGGTATGTTTTGGGATGACCCTGGCAGCTTTGGATGCGGCACGATCGCCCGTCCTTGCCCAGACAAAACTTGGACAGACAATGCCCACAGCAGCGTCTACTCCATCAGCCTGTACTGCCCCGGTGCTCTCGCGGCTAGTGCGCCACAAAGTGGTCTCTGGCGAAACGTTAGAGGAAATTGCTCAGAAATATAACCTCATTCCCTCAACTTTAATGGGGTTCAACCCAGTGCTGCGTAGCGGTAAGGCACCGATCGGCGCTGAAATTTTAGTGCCTCCCTTCAACGGCATTCGCGTTGCGCTGAAGCCTAACCAAACCTGGCGGGATGTGGCAAAGACCTACAATATTCGCTCTGATGTGTTGTTTGAGGTCAACGGTTGCCAGCCAGCACCGAAAGTCGTCTTTGTGCCGGGAGTGAACTGGTCACCTGTAGCGACCACAACGTCTACTAGCCAACCTGCGGCTGCACAAACAGGAAAGATCCTGTCCGCCTATCCGTTATTATCAAAGCCCACGCGATCGGCACTACTGCTTGCGTATGGTTGGGGCATTCAGCCAACAACAAGCAAAGTTGGTTTTCATAGCGGCGTTGACCTGGCAGCAGCTGTAGGTTCGCCAGTGCTGAGCGTTGCTGACGGTACCGTTGCTTTTGTGGGCAGACAGGGCGCATACGGCAATCTCATTGTCATTAACCATGCTGAGGGCTTGCAAACCCGCTACGCGCAACTTGCCAGTTTTAAGGTCAAAGTGGGGCAGATCGTGAAACGTGGACAGCCGATCGCCACTGTGGGCACAACCGGAAGCCCTAGTTCCAAAGCACCACATTTGCACTTTGAAGTGCGATCGCGCTCTACACTCGGCTGGGTTGCCGAAAATCCTGCACCTTATGTCCTCAGAGATCCCGTGCGACCGACTCAAGCGCAGAAATGAGCAAAGTACGGTATGCGAAGTCTTTAACAAACTGATCAATGGTTCTCAGACGACGATCCAGGGGATTGCTGTCCGTCGCTTCTAGTCAAAACTTGGCAAACTTGCCGTCAAGCGCGAGAATAGAGATAGTCCTGCCCTATCCCTTTTGCTGTGAATAACGTCCGCACCGTCTCAGACACTAAGAGAGCTTTCTACATCACTCATACTCGTCCAATTAATTCGATCTACCGTCGGGTAGTAGAGGAATTAATGGTCGAGATGCATCTGCTGACGGTCAACGTAGACTTTCACTACGATGCTTTCTACGCGTTAGGTGTTTTTACCTCCTTCCATCGCTTCATGCAGGCGTATCGCCCTGAGCAAGATATCGCCTCCATTTTTGACGGTCTTTGTCAGTCACTACAGGATGATCCTCAGCGCTACAGGCACGATGCAGAACGCCTGCAAGCCCTGGCAAGCCGATCGTCGGTCGAGACTCTTATCAAATGGCTAGAGCAAGCAGAGCCGATCGCAGACTTTAATGAGCTGCAAGCACAGGCAGCCGCGATCGCGCACAACGCCACCTTTAAATACAGCCGTTTGTTTGCGATTGGTCTGTTTACCTTACTGGAGACAGCCGATGCCGATTTGGTCAAGGATGAAACCAAACTCAAGGATGTGCTTAAGCGTGTCTGTGCGGCTTTAAATGTGTCTGAAGACAAGGTGCAAAAAGACCTGGAGCTTTACCGCAGCAACCTTGAGAAAATGGCTCAGGCTCAGATTGTGATGGAAGATGTGCTAAAAGCAGAGCGCAAGAAGCGAGAAGAGCGCGATCGGGCAAAAATGGCTGCGAATACCGTCAACCCATCTGATGCAGCCGAAGTAAAAGGAGAACCGACCCCCGGCTCCTAGCGATCGTCAACGGTTGCTCAACAACTGCGGTCAGTCCTGAACGCCTCCTCTGTTCAAACTGCCAGGTACATAGCTAAACCGGGTGTACCAATCTAGTTTAGAATGCTCTCTATCAGCGAGATGGCAGCGTTGGCAATCGGTGCTGCCTTTTTCGCAACGCCATCCGTCAACGCACTCCCAAGGAAGAACATAACCCATGAGTGAAATTCTCAATGCTGCTTTACTGGCTCCCGTTCTGGTTTTAGTTGGTCTCAGCGTCGGCTTTCTCCTGCTGAAGCTCCAGGGCGGTGAAGAATAACGGCAATAGGCAACGAATAACAGTCATAGGCAAAAGCAATATTCAACCTTTTGCCTCAGCCTTCTAATCGTTCAGGTTCGTATTCCGCTGTTGCGTACGGCAGATTGGCAAACGTTTGCTCTACAAGGTGCTGCGTTTTTTGATCGAGTCGATGCCAGTCTATGTCTCCAGCTTCATCGAATAAAGCACCATCGATCTTGACTCCTTGACTACTACCGCTTTCTCCAGGAACGTGAGAGGTGCCGATCGCAGCGTCATAATCTTGAAAACAAATTTGGTAGCAGAGGTTCCAGAGGTCTACCGTCACATTACACTCCTGTTTCTGAAGGTGCAGATGATAGCCCGGATAGGGTGATGGTAGTGCTGTCAGAGCTGATTCGATCGCGATCGCCTCTTCTGCTGAGGCGGTTTCAAGTTCTGCTTGGAGCTGAGCCACTTTAAACTGAGTTGCCGCATTAACATCTTCAGCCCAAACCTGAACCTCTTCATACGTACCGCGCCACGTAGACTGTTCGAGCTGCTTGCGAAGATTGTCAATCAACCGGATAAAGGCAGGTTGCATGAGTTGCTCTGCTTGCTGCCAGGTCGCTAAATCCTGAAATTTTGGCATCGGTAGAACTGAAAATGTAGCTTACGCGACCGTGAGAATAGCTGAAAAAAAGTATTTCCTCAAGTTTTCGTAACAGAACCGCAATAGTGTTTCGCACGGTTTGATTGCTGCTGCTCTGTTCTACCTGTCGGGTGTTGCGTACGATCGACAGCCCCTACTGTCGCCCATCAGCTACTTGAGGTCTTCTCCCAGTTTTCTGAAGCTCCCCGGTTTACTCGTCCTGCAACGCCTGAACTGCTTGGCATTATCAAGTAGGCTTGCTTCCGTTGACTCTCGCCTGAAAACTTAAAAGTCTGCATCATCGCTGGCGATCGTGCAGACTTTTGGTTTAGACGGGCTTGACTCGCGCTAACCTGTAAGCGAGAGGTTTGAGTGAGTTGATACCGATGGCTGAAAGTTTGCGTGATGTCCAAGTACAGCTTGGTGCTGTGTTTGAAGATGCAACGGTGCCTGTAAGTTTCGGCAATGAGGCAGTGGCAGTCCAGGCAGCACGATCGGGTGTGGCAATTTGCGATCGCACCCACTGGGGACGCATTGAGCTTTCTGGAGACGATCGCCTTAACTTTTTACACAACCAGAGTACTAATGATTTCAAGCGCTTGAAACCAGGGGATGGTTGCGACACAGTCTTTGTCACGTCCACCGCTCGCACCATTGATCTGGCTACAGCTTATGTTCTAGAAGATGCCATCCTGATTCTGGTTTCACCCAACCGCCGTATGCACCTATTGCAGTGGTTAGACCGCTATATTTTCTTTGGTGACAAAGTAACGCTGACTGATGTGACCGAGCAAACATCGACCTTTAGCGTCATTGGGTCGGACAGCAGCAAGCTCTTAAAACAGCTAGGTATTGATGCTTTGTCCAATCAACCGTATGCCAGCCATCGCTTGATAAGACTGGCAGGACAGGCTGTACAAATTGCAGTCGGTAGTGGTCTGGCACTAGAGGGCTACACATTGACGATGGATACAAGCGCTGCGTCGAGCGTGTGGAGGGTCTTGATGGAAGCAGGTGCTGTTCTACTTGGCGAACATGCCTGGGAGCGTTTGCGGATTGAACAGGGTAGACCTGCACCGGATCATGAACTCACAGAAGATTACAATCCATTGGAAGCGGGGCTATGGCAGACGCTTTCGTTTGATAAGGGCTGTTACATTGGGCAAGAAACGATCGCCCGTCTCGATACTTACAAAGGCGTTAAACAGCAGCTTTGGGGCATTCGTCTTCAAAGCATCGCTGCGCCAGGAACGATTATTACGATAGGGGATGAAAAAGTCGGTACCCTCACCAGCTCGACTGAAACGGATCAAGGAACGTTCGGGTTAGCGTATATTCGCACTAAAGCAGGTGGAGCTGGTCTACACGTTCAGGTTGGTGTTACAGAGGGGGATATCATTGATGTGCCGTTTGTGACGCGTGGGCGTATGGACGATCGCTAAAGAGCTTCTGCACCTACACAACACAATGACATCTGTAAACTGACGCTCCCCTAAATACAGTGAATACGTTAGCTAGAGCATAGTTTAAAAGTAAGGCTTCTTTGCACTGGAAACTGGCAGTGGCGACGACACAGACATTAGCGTTCGCAAAGCGAGTGCTTTGTACTCAGCCACGCTCAAAGGGCTACAAGCTGACTCCGCAGATTCTCAAAACTTTAAGTTTGCAGTCCCGCAGGCGGACTTTGTTTCTGTAGCGGCGTAGAGCCATTGACATCCAAGAAATGCAAAGCGTCTCCAAAGAAATTATTCGATTCGCCTGCTACTTCTCAGATATCCTCTCAGCCATTTGCTCAAAATATCACTTGAAGCTGAATGAAAAAAGGGCAGACAGTGCCCACCCTCAAAACGTTCTTTGAGTTTGAACTACTCAATGCCTTCGATGCGGTCTTCGACTTCTTGATAGAGTTGGCGAAGGCGATCGCGCCTTACGCAACATCATCTGCTACCGTTTGCTCAACAAAATTCTGCGCCTCTCCTGCTTCCAGTTCAGCGAGTTTTGCGGTTAGTTCTGCCAAGCGTCGCGCCGCATTTGCCCGACGCACTGGATTTTTTCTTTCCAGAGCCATTCACTCTCAAAATAGACGGCGAGTTGATGTGCTCTAAGTGAGTCTGCTGGCAGAATGTAATCGTCTGAGTTTGCGCTAGTGTCCATGAGAAAAACCTCATTTGCGTATCAATTCTCAGCAAGCGGCGTTGGGCTTCATTATAAACAAACCGACTTACTGCGATGAAACGGGGCAAACGCAGCTTCAACACCCAAACCCACGTCATAGCGAGCTTCAGTTGGCATTAGGCTGGTATGCCTTGCAATAATCGTGTAGTCCCCAGCCTCTAAATTTCGGAAGAAAGCAGTTGCTTGGCGAACCGTCACAGATTGTTGCGCCTGAAAACGACCATCGTTTGTGACGAGGACAACGATCAGGTCGCCATCGACTGAGGACATTGCCACTTCATTCTGGTTCCAAATCGCTACATAGATTTCAGCCATCTGTTCAGGATATCACTTGAGGCTGAATGAAAAAAGGGCGGACATTGCCCACCCTCAAGACTCCTTTAATTTTGGCGTTACTCAATCCCTTCGATGCGGTCTTCGACTTCTTGATAGAGTTCACGGAGGCAACGTACCTTAAGCAACGTCACTGGATGCCGTTTGCTCTAGAAACTTCTGAGCTTCCTCTGCTTCCATCTCTGCCAGTTTCACTGTCATCTCTGCCAGCAGGCGTGCGATGTTTGCCCGACAAACGGGATCTTTCTCGTTCCAAAGCGCCTGACTTTCAAACCAGACTCCACGCCTGTAAAGCAAGATTGAATCGTGCGGAACGATGTGTTGATCTGAATGTTCGCTATTCATCACAAGAACCTCATTTCAGTTTCGATTCTGAGCAAGCGGCGTTGAGGATCATCAGTACGATCGCCCCTTAACGTAATGTGATCGCCATGAAATTGGGAGAGTTTTCTAGTAGTTGAAACATTAGATTTAACATTTCAATCTAATCGAAGTAGGAGACAATTTCACCATTCTCAGTAGATGTTTTTAGGCAGTGGTGAACTTACGACTCAGCTTCTGGTGCTGTTCGCAGATGTGATCAAATAAAGCTAAATCTGCGGATGTAAGCTCACTTGCAGACGGTGCCTCTTCATATTGTGCCCGATTCGCACTAGCAATAAGATGAAGCAAGGTGGCATCAGCGAACTGCTCATTCCCTCTAATGAGATCGTTGATCTTATCTAGCGGAAAATCCGAGCCGAACTCAACCTCTCCGCTAGTTCCGAGTTCCTGTTTGTCAAAGAGTGCTTTTATAGCTTTATTAATGCCACCGCGTTTTACCAGAATCTTCCAAGAATTCTGCATGCGCTGCCAAAGGTACGGAGCACATCGCCCAATAGCAGTTGTGATGTGAGAATGAAGAAAAAATCCATACATCGGAGCGTACAGCCGAGAGAAACGGTTCTGCTCTCGCTCCGAGTTGATGCTTAATTGAGCGCGTTTGTAGCCGACTCTCAAGCCGAGTTCATAAACCGTGACCATGCAAGCCAACGCACCAATGATTGCTCCAAACGCTGTCCAGAAGTCATTCATAGTACACGGAAATACCTAATGAACATCAGATATTACTAAACCAACTTAAGTGCAACAAGAATTTTTATAACAAGTAGAAAACCAACAAGGAACACAAAAACAATTACTCCAGCAACAACTGATTGTAAAAGTGATGGCATTTCTGTGTAAGCAGCCACTATTCTCTTCAAGCCCTTTAAGAAAGCAGGATTATCTTCTGTAATATTCCGCTCAAAGAAAAGACGGATTGGATCGGTTTTTGGATTATTTGATGGACGCTGGAAAGCAGGACGAGCTTTCCATTGCTTACGAATACGCTGTAGTTGGTGCCAACTTTTTGTAGCTTCACGTCTGGTTCTACGAATGCTCTGCTGACGTGCCCGTGTCTCAGGGGAAGGATTTCCGCGTCCGTCATAGTACCAACCCATCTTTTTCCCTCAGTTAGTTCTTCTCTGTTCTGGCATTGATCAGAAGAAATGTCACGGAACTTCGCTTTTACGGTGGAGGAAATATGAGCAATCGCACTTTCCAATTACTCTGCCTGATTCTCATGGACTTTTTGCTTGGTTTCGATTAGTGTTGTCAGATCTTCTAAAGACTGAAGTTCTACGCCTTCTGTATGGACGCGATCGGCTAGAGCATAAAAGGCTTCATCATCTGTCCGATGGCTCAGAACATAGGCTCTTAGATCGGCGATTGACATAGCAGCAAAGTTAGGTTTGGTCATAGGACTTTCCTTGCTCCAGTTGGGTCAATTTCAATCACGATGTCTTCACCTGCACTGACAACAATGTTATCAGTGCGCCGATCAACCCTGACTAAGTGTGTATAACGCCCTTACCGAATGTTGAAGAAAAGGTGATTAATCAGGTCTTGGCAGCGTGCCATCATTTTTAAGCCAAGACCCCTCTCCTAAACGTTCCCTATTCAGAGCTCGTTCAATGAGGTGGCCAAAACTTGAAGCCTCGTATCTGGAATACTCAAAGTCACAAACCCCCAAACCAACAGAGTAAACTGCCCAGTTTCCTTTCCCAAGATAGTTCTCCGGATCAAAGTAAAACACATCATCCCCGCAATCGTTACCCAAGAAAATCATGCCAGGCAGATCTGGAGACCAATCAGGATCTGGATTAAACGACTCAATCTCATATATGCCAAACAAATACAAGCGATAATCTGTAAACGATCCCCCATCGCTATACATGAGAAACTGTCTATAGCTTTCAGGAAACCTAACACCAAGCTCCTGCTCTACTCGCAGCAAATCATCTTCCCCGACGGAAAGAATACTCCCACCAAATTTTTCCGGTGCGCTTTTTAGTAGCTGTACGATGTTTAATGGTTCATCCATGTTCTGCCTCTGATTCTGTCTGTAAGGAAGCTACATGTAACATCCCTATAGACAAAATGCCCAATTTAGAGAAGCGATCGATTATTCGATGCCTTCGATGCGGTCTTCGACTTCTTGATAGAGTTCGCGGAGGCGACGTGACCTTATGCAACGTCATCTACTACCGTTTGCTCAACGAAATTCTGCGCCTCTGCTGCTTCCAGTTCAGCCAGTTTCGCGGTTAGCTTTGCCAGTCGCTTTGACGCATTTGCCCGACGAACCGGGTCTTTTTCCTTCCAGAGCCACTCGTTTTCAAAGTAGACAGCGAGTTGATAGGTTCTAATGGAGTCAGGTGGCAGGATGTAGTCTTCTGATGTCTTGGTAGTCATGGCAGAAACCTCATTTCAGTTTATTACATGTCGTAGGGGCGTTACATGTAACGTCCCTACGAATCCGCTCTTCATTCTGGCTTCCAATTAATGGGATTATTTGCGATGTATTGCCGCATTTGATTAAGTGAAGCATCATCACGAATCATTTGCTCATGAAAGCGGTTTTGCCATGCAAAGGATGAATAGCCATTGAATTTGCACCATCGGCTTACAGCAGATTTATAGGAGCGCAGAATGACACTTAATGTTCCAGCTTTCGGCGATAGTGCTGACATGGCTGTAGCCAAATCGTAGTGTTCTGGATAATTGGTAGATACAGGACTGGAATCATTTTTGCAAGCTACGTTTTCTGTTATTTGAGAAGGACGATCGATCCCCAAAATACCATGTAGATGATTGGGCATGACGACATAAGCATCAAGACTGACATAGTTGAAATGGTCTAGAAGTTCTAACCAGTATTGTTGGGCGATTTCACCGATCGCGGATAATTGCATTGTCTCTGAAACGATATCACCGAAGAATAGTTGGCGATCGCGGGTGCAGATGGTGACAAAGTACCAGGCATTAGAGGCGTAATCCCAATTTTGTAGTCGAATCGAAACCCGATTGGGTCGTCTGGGTTGGGTCATATATCCCCCACAAACGTCTGTAGGGACGTTACATGTAACGTCCCTACAGACAGAATGCCCAATTTAGGAAGACGACCAATTACTCGATGCCTTCGATGCGGTCTTCGACTTCTTGATAGAGTTGGCGGAGGCGATCGAGGTTTTCCTCACTCGTTTCCCAGTAGCCGCGACCGTTTGCCTCTAGTAGCGTCGTCACCATTTTGCGGAACGAACTGGGATTGAGGTCGAGCAAGCGTTTCGACATCTCCTCATCCTTAAAGAAGGTGTCGTTGGCATCTTCGTAGACCCAGTTATCGACGGCTCCTGCGGTAGCTGACCAGCCCATCGTGTTGTTCAAGCGCTTCGAGAGTTCCCGTACACCTTCGTAGCCGTGGCTGAGCATCCCTTCGTACCATTTGGGGTTGAGCAATTTGGTACGGGCATCCAGGCGGACGGTTTCGGAGAGGGTGCGAACCTGGGCGTTGGCGGTGGTGGTGTCGGCGATGAAAGAAGTGGGCGCTTTGCCGTCATTCCGCAGGCGAGACACGACTTTAGTGGGGTCGGAGTCGTAGTAGTGGGAGACATCGGTGAGGGAGATTTCCGACGAGTCGAGGTTTTGGAAAGTGACATCTGCTGTCTTGAGGGCAGACTCGAAAATCTGGCGGTTCTGATCCATCGTGCCGGGGTTATCGGACGAGAAGGCAAAGGATTTTCGCGCCAGGTACATATCCTGAAGTTCCGCTTCGTTTTCCCAGGTGCTGTTTTCCACTGCCAGGTTGATGTTGGAGGAATAGGAACCAGAGGCGTTAGAGAAGACGCGGGTGGCAGCCTGCCGGATGTTGATGCCCATTTCTTCGGACTGCTTGAGGGCGTGTTTGCGGACGAAGTTCATTTCTAGCGGCTCATCGGCTTCCGCTGCCATTTTCACGGCACGATCGAGCAGTGCCATCTGGTTAATGAACAAATCGCGGAAGACACCGGAGCAGTTAACAACGACATCAATGCGGGGACGACCGAGTTCTTCCAGCGGAATCAATTCCAGCTTGTTCATCCGTCCCAGCGAGTCGGGCAGGGGCGCAACGCCGAGCATCCAGTAGATCTGTGCCAGCGATTCGCCGTAGGTCTTGATGTTATCGGTGCCCCAGAGGACAGCGGCGATCGTCTCTGGATACTGTCCATCATTCTCGGCGCATTGACGAGCAAGCAGGCGATCGACGACCACTTTGGCAGATTTCACTGCGGCAGAGGTGGGAATTGCCTGTGGATCGAGGGCGTGGATGTTCTTGCCAGTGGGCAACACGTCCGGATTGCGGATGGGATCGCCACCGGGACCAGGGATGACGTATTCGCCTTCCAGCGCGGTGAGCAGGGCACCGAGTTCGTTGTCTGCCACAATTTGCTTGAGGCAAAACTCCAGATAGTCGAAGAGGGGTTTGATTTGCTCCACGTCTACTTTGGTGTAGCCCGCTGTGTGTAGCGCGTCTACCCAGGGTTCCTTTTTGCCCATGTTGAAGAAGTTGAGCTTAGATACTCTGGACACACGCCCGTCGGCATCCACTTGCGCCTGGACGAGCGCAGCCGTAGCGGTACGGGTTGCCAGGGTAATGTCCTGAAGCAACTGCACGTCTTCTAACACACCACGATCGCTGCCCTGGTAGATCTCCTCCATCGTGCGACCGAGGCTTTGAGCGATGATGCTGGGCAGACTCAAGATGTCGTCTTCAGGACGATCGAGGCTGGCGATGTTGACCAGCGTGGCGATCGCTTCTTCTGCGGTGGGTGATTTGCCGATGACGTGCAGACCACAGGGCAACAGACGCGACTCGATTTCCATCAGCTTGATGTAGACTTTGCCGACGATCGTATCACGAGCGTCTGCGTCCAGTTCCTTCGCGCTTTCGGGGAACTCAATATCCTTATCCAGATTACAGATCCGCGCTTTGTCCATGATGGAATCGACGATCTGGGCACCGCGTCCCGTATCTTTCAGGGTTTGGTAGGACGCAACGAGTTCACCCAGTTCCTTCAAGCCTTTGTACAGGCCAGCGTTCTCAGCAGGCGGCGTCAGGTAGCTGATGGTTTCCGCATAGGAGCGGCGTTTGGCGATCGTAGCTTCGGATGGATTATTCGCCGCGTAGTAGTAGAGGTTGGGAATGGTGCCAATCAGACTATCGGGGAAGCAGGCATCGGACATCCCGATTTGCTTACCAGGCATAAATTCCAGCGATCCATGCGTCCCAAAATGTAGGACGGCATCGGCTTTCCAGATCTGCTCCAGATAGGTGTAGTACGCCGCAAAGCCATGATGAGGGCTGGCAGAACGGGAAAACAGCAGCCGCATCGGGTCGCCTTCGTAGCCAAAGGTGGGCTGTACGCCGATGAAGACGTTGCCAAACTCCTTGCCGTAGACCAGGAGATTCTGTCCATCGGTATTGAGGTGTCCCGGTGGTGGTCCCCAGGATTCGTGGAGGCGATCGGAATACGGGGTCAACGCCTCATACTCTGGCACCGACATGCGATAAGCAACGTTCAGTTCGGGACTGTTGTACTGGGCGCGGGCATCATGGAGCACTTCCAGCATCAATGCCTCAGCGGTTTCGGGCAAGTCCTGTACGTCGTAGCCGTTGTGCTGCAATGCCTCCATCACTTTATGGATGGAACCGAACACATCCAGATAAGCAGCGGTGCCTACGTTGCCTTTATCAGGCGGGAAGCTAAAGACCGTAATGGCGACTTTCTTCGTCAGCTTGGGCTTGCGGCGGAGGTTTGCCCATTTCATCGATCGTTGGGCGATCGCTTCCACCCGATCTTGCAGGGCGATCGCCTTACCCGTGATGCCATCCCGACCCGAAAGAATGATGGGTTCGATCGCGCCATCCAGTTCGGGCAAGGCAATTTGCAGCGCGACTTGAATGGGATGCAGACCCAGATCGCTGTCTTCCCATTCTTCGGTGGTTTGGAAGACGAGGGGCAATGCCACCATGTAGGGACGGTTGAGCCGCTTCAGGGATTCGATCGCCTTCGGATGATCTTGCTTGGCGGGACCACCGACCAGAGCGAACCCGGTTAAGGAGATGACGACATCAACGATCGCGGTCTGTCCTTTGGACAACGGATCGTAGAAAAACGCGTCCACTGGCTTAGAAAAGTCCAAGCCGCCTGCGAACACCGAAATCACCCGTGCGCCCATGCTTTCGAGTTCCTGCACCATCGAGACATAGTGGGCATCATCGCCCGTCACCAGATGCGTTCGTTGCAGCACGAGACCAATGCAGGGGGCAAGCGGATCTTTCAGGTCAGCCGAAATATCGGTGCGGGAGTTAAACCAGTTGAGGTATTCCTTCACATCCTCAAACATGGTGGGCGCTAAGGGATGCCAGATGCCCAGATCGGGATAGGTGACAGGATCGCGGTACTGCAATGCGCCGCTATCCGTGTCCATGTCTTTGTAGACGTAGCGATCAGCAAGCATCAGCAAGAAATTCTCTAGATTCTCCTGGGAACCACCGAGCCAGTATTGGAAGCTCAACATGAAATTACGAGCATCCTGCGCTTTGTCCATGGGCAGGTACTTCAGGACTTTTGGCAGCGTATTCAGCAGCTTTAGCATCCCATCCTGGAAGCCAGAGCCGGATTTTTCCTTGCGCTTCTTCATGAACTGGGCGATCGCGCTCTTGGACTGACCCAACTGCGCCATCGAGAAGCTGCCCATTTTGTTCAGGCGCATGACCTGGGGCATGGAGGGGAAGACAACCGCTACGTCGAGGCGATCGCGGTGGGGTTCGACAGCGGCAACCACTTTATCTGCTAAATCTTCCAGAAAAATCAGCGACGCAATGAAGATATTTGCCTGCGAGATGTCTTGCTTAAAGGCTTCGTAATTGTCTGAATCGCGGAGTTCCTCAATCAAGTAACCGCTAATTTCGACAGCCAGAGTGGGGTGATTCTGGTTGATGGCGCGCACCGCTGCCGAAAGCGAACTTTGATACTGAGGCTCTAGCACGACATAGACCACGCGTAGCAGAGCGCGTCCCCGCAAATCATCGGGTGCAACGTGTCTGATGGTGGGCTTGACGTGTGTGAACATGCAGTTAAGCTCCTTATCTGGTAATGCGCGAGGTAGAACGGTCAGGCGTGAGCAGGCAATCCGAAGCCTCGACTAAGGCGCTTAGCCTGGAGAGGACATCAGAATCAAGACGATTGACGCTGAACGCAGACTGTTAAGATAATCGCACACACACGTTTGTACCAGAAAACCAGACCACATAAGCGTTCTGGGAGCTATCCGACACAATTTGATAAAAATAATTCAAGTTTTCGTTACATTTGCCGCGCTTTAAGTGAGCGATCGCTCAGCCTCAAATTTGCAAAACTTCATTAAATCGGAGCGATGACACTCGTTCGCCAGGAGCGCATAAATCCCTACGCAGCGAAGCTTGTAGCCCTCTCTAACAGGAATCTGTTTACCGCTGATGCCGAGAGAGCGAGTCAGGCGTGTAGTCTGTGCAGTCGATCGCCTTTGTGGTGAGTGCATCGATCGGATTAATGGCGCATTTCAGGTAAGGGTTGTTTTTGAAAAAGATGCAGTTGCGGCAAGGCAAGCGGTTGAGCGGTTTGCGTCCATCACCTCTACTGAGCGCGTTGTTCTGTCGCTTCGCCTGTTGTCTCACGTAGAAAAGCGCGATCGTCCACAGCAGGACGAGACCAAACGGCACCAGAATCAACGTACTGTTAGACAGCTTAAGGGCGATCGGCGGTGTGGTCTTTTCGTACAACAAACTTTGTTCGATCGTGGTCGTCTGCGGCGATCGCGCATTCGACGTATCCTGTGCCTTTATGCCCAACTGAACTGGCTCGTCGTACATAACTCTCTGCTTACCCCAATTGGCGTGTATGACAGTGGCAGGATGAACGCAGAGCACCACCATAAGGAGCATTCGTTCCGAATCCTTACTACGGTTATGGTGAAATCACGTCTTTAGCGCCTCTCTCGTTCGTTGGACTTTTGAGTGGATTTAGCTATCAGCGGTCAGCGGTCAGCGGTCAGCTATCAGCGGTCAGCGGTCAGCGGTCAGCGGTCAGCAAAAGGATGTAGCTGATGGCTAATGCCAAAGCGTGCAGTGACTGTTTAGCAAATGCTAACCAGCTTCAAAGACTGGATCGTCGGTCAGTATATAACTGAGCACTCATAGCTGATAGCTGATAGCTGATAGCTGATAGCTGATAGCTGATAGCTGTCTACTAACCTAAGGCACTGGCAAGAAAGGAAAGAACGTTTTGATGAATTTGCGGAGACGCAACAGATTGAGGTTCTTTTCGAGCGATCGCCCTACTTGCGGTCGAGACGGTCCAGGCTCTTGCAGTTCTGCCTGGAGTTGGGCATATTCGCTTGCAGTGATAGGTTTGCCATCGATCGGCGATCGGGCACCTGTGATAATTTCCGATCGCAGCACTTCTTCCGGCGTATCGTCTGGGCTAGGTAGCGCTTGGGCAGGCTCGATCGTCAAAATCAGCCCTGTCAAAAGAAGCAGCGCCTTGAGCTTGTAAACCTGACCGTGTTGTTTAGCGATCGCCAAGGATGCTTTATGCGATTGCGCTGAAGGGTTTTGAAGGTTAGATGTTGGCTGCTTCATTCTCTTCTTGCTTCATCCTAGCTCTGGCGACAATGCGGTAATCGGACACATTCTACCCACACCCTACTCCTCATCGCCACACCTGACAACGGGGTTGCTTCACGCATCGACAACCTGCTTGGAACCACCCTGTTATCCTGAAAAAGGCGTTTTAAACGACAGTTGTGACTCAAAATCCTCGTCAGTTGGCTTTTTTGGCGCTGCGATCGGTGCATCGAGGAGCCTTCGCCGATGTAGCGCTCGACAAAACGCTGCGTCAGGCAAAGCTAAGTAACCTGCTCGATCGTCGCCTGCTGACCGAGCTAGTCTATGGCAGCGTTCGCAGACAGCGCACCTTGGATGCGTTGATTGATCAACTGGCAAAAAAGCCTGCCCAACAGCAGCCTGCTGATCTACGTGCCATCCTCCATTTGGGACTCTATCAACTGCGCTATTTGAACCAGGTCCCAGCCTCCGCAGCAGTGAACACGACTGTTGATCTGGCGAAAGAAAACGGGTTTGCTGGCTTAACAGGATTCGTCAATGGTTTGCTGCGGCAATACATTCGATTAGCGGCGAAAGAGCAGGAGGCGGGAGGCAGTGGGCAGAAGGAGAACCAAGAAACGTTACAACCATTAATGCCTTACTCCCCACTCCCTACTCCCTACTCCCTACTCCCTACTTCCCTTTATCCGTCTGACGTCGATCGCCTGGGCATTCTGCACAGCTACCCTGACTGGATCGTCAATCTTTGGCTAGAGCAGTTGGGGTTAGAAGCAACGGAGCAACTGTGCCAATGGATGAACCAGCCACCACATATTGATTTGAGGGTGAATACGTTTAAGGCTTCAATTGACACCGTTGAGGCGGCAATGCAGGCAGCAGGCATTGCGGTAAGCCGCATTCCTCACCTTCCACAAGCACTGCGCTTGCCAGACGCACCAGGAGCGATTCAGCAGCTACCAGGGTTTGCTGACGGCTGGTGGATTGTACAAGATAGCAGCGCTCAGTTAGTGGGCTATCTGGTCGATCCGCAGCCTGGAGAAATGGTGGTTGATGCCTGTGCAGCACCGGGCGGCAAAACGATGCATCTGGCAGAATTGATGCACGATCGCGGTACCATCTGGGCGTGCGATCGTGCTGCTTCTCGTCTCAGAAAGCTGCAGCAAAATATCGATCGCTTGGGTCTGCAATCAATCCAACTCTGTGAAGGTGACAGCCGCAACTTGCCGCAGTTCATCGGGCAGTGCGATCGTGTGCTTGTCGATGCGCCCTGCTCTGGTTTGGGCACCCTTCATCGTCATGCCGATGCGCGCTGGCGGCAGACTCCAGAAACGGTGCAGCAGCTCACACAACTGCAAGCCGAATTGTTAGAGCAAGCAGCGTTGTGGGTCAAGCCTGCTGGCAGTTTAGTTTACGCCACCTGCACCTTACATCCACTGGAGAATGAGGCGATCGTGCAGCAGTTTCTCGATCGTCATGTTGATTGGGCGATCGAGCCGCCACCAGCCGACTCACCTCCTGCTGTCTTTGTAACGCCTGAAGGATGGCTCAAAGTCTGGTCACATCAACACGACATGGATGGCTTCTTTATGGCTCATCTAAAGAACCGTTAAGCAGTAAGTTGGTGGTACAGACACGGTGTAGGGTGTAAGCAAATCAACCGCTCTCTGACCGCATCCACCCTATTCACACCCCTTTAAACTCATGGCAGCCGATCCCAACCTGAAACCATTACTCAAAATTTTGATTGGTGTCGCCTGGATTGATGGTCAAATTCAACCAGAAGAACGCACTTACTTGCATCGCGTCGCTGCCGAAAAGGGTTTAGAGAACGAGCCAGAGATCCAGTCGCTGCTCCACGAGGCGAGAGGCGTAAAGCCAGAAGAGTGCTACACCTGGGTCAATGAATACCTGGGCGAACATCCTACGTCTGATGCATGCCAGCAACTAATCGAAGCGATTAGTGGATTGATCTATAGCGATGGCATGGTGGACAGTGCTGAAGCGAAACTGCTCGCAAACTTGCAGTCGCTAGACCCTACACAAGCGACATCTGAGTCCGGTAAGAGTCCAGTGCTGACAGCAGTTCGTAGCGTTTATCAGCGCTGGATCTCCACCCTGAACTCATAGCCCCCTGTTTGGCACTTGACGCAGGGAGACACAATTAAATTCAAAGTGACCTAGGTTTTGTTGAAATGCAAACCCAACGTCCGCGTGGGTTACGCTGCTCTAGCCCATCCTACAGTTAATTATGCCCAGCTATCGAGCAATCTAAGTCAAAGACCAGGCGTTTCCTCTTTCTTCACTTCAGGCACAGCGTCAGGGCGATCTTTGCCTTCCCAACCGGGCGGACGCTTAGAGTTGTACCAGGCGATCGAGCCGATCGACACTGCTGCAATAAAACCGACCACATAGACAGCCGTGAACGAAACCGGAAACTGCATACCTGTGCCGACTGCATCGGCAACCATTAGTATATTCATCACTAGCACTCCATACGAATTTTGTGATCTATCAATCGAAGATATACGTGTGAGTATACCAACACATCTTCCACAGGTTGAATGTGCGATCGTAGACTTTCCTCATCTTGATAGATAGACATTTTTCTACATAGGAACGTTACAGATGGATTCCTACTGAAATCGTTGGCAAGCTGGCAAGCGGTACGTTCAATTCGGTAGTATGGGTGGTTAGCGCTCACGTACCTTACACTCGTCCTATGAAGCCTGCCCTGACTCAACTTGGCAATGAAATGACCCGCTTGACTGGCGTGCGGGCGATTATGAAAGATATTGTGGAGACGCTACGATCGGGCGCAGGGCAAGAATTTATCAATCTAAGCGCAGGCAACCCGCTCATTCTGCCCGAAGTCGAACTACTTTGGCGAGACTGTACGGCTGCGCTGCTGGCAAGTTCTGAGTATGGCGAAGTTGTCTGTCGCTATGGTGCAAGTCAGGGCTACCAACCGCTAATTGATGCTGTTGTCGCTGACTTTAACCAGCGTTACGGGTTGAGTCTAACCGCACGCAATATTCTCATCACACCCGGTAGCCAGAGCCTCTACTTCTATGCTGCAAATGCCTTCGGTGGTTACACGACCAGCGGCACCTTGAAAAAAATCGTTTTACCACTTAGCCCTGATTACACAGGCTATGGTGGCGTAGCGCTGACTCAAGCAGCGCTCTTTGCCTACAAGCCGTCACTTGATGTGGATACGGTCAAGCATCGGTTCAAGTACCGTCCGGACTTTAGCCAGCTCGAGATCGCCGACGATACTGGCTGCGTTCTTTTCTCCCGCCCCTGTAACCCAACTGGTAATGTGCTGACTGATGATGAAGTGCAGAAAATTGTGGCAATGGCGGCAGCTTACGATGTCCCTGTGCTGATTGATTCTGCCTACGCCCCGCCGTTTCCAGCGCTCAACTTTACTGAGATGACACCGCTGTTCGGCGAAAATATCTTGCACTGTATGAGCCTCTCTAAAGCCGGGTTGCCTGGAGAACGCATCGGTATTGCGATCGGCGACGAACAACTCATTGAGGTGCTGGAATGCTTCCAAACCAACATGTGTATTCACTCGCCCCGGTATGGTCAAGCGATCGCCGCCCGTGCCATCAACTCCGGTGCGTTAGCAGACATCGCCGCTAACGTCATTCGCCCTTTCTACCAGAAAAAAGGCAAGATTGTTGAAACGACCCTCGATCAGGCAATGCCCGATGTGCCCTGGTTTTTGCATCGTGGTGAAGGTGCCATTTTCTCCTGGCTTTGGCTCAAAGACTTGCCTATCACTGATTGGGAACTCTACCAGGCATTGAAGCAGGTCGGCGTGATTGTTGTTCCCGGCAACTCGTTCTTCCCTGGATTGCGGGACAATTGGGAGCACACTCGCCAGTGCATTCGCATTAGTCTGACTGGCAGCGATCGAGCGCTTGAAACAGCCATGAAGCGGTTAGCAGTGGTAGTAGAGCAAGTGTATCAGCAGTCAGCGGTCAACCAACAGCAATCAGTGGTGGCACCGTGAGCGATCGCAACTCAGAAGTAAAACCAACCGCAGCCGTAGACAGCACCAGAAAACGAGCCAAAACCAGAAGTAAAAAGGCAGAAGTAAAAAGGCAGAAGGCAGAAGGCAAGCACCCCACACCCCACACCCCACACCCTACCCCCCACACCCCACACTTCCTCCCAATCGGCAAAATTGTCGCTGCTCAGGGCATGAAAGGCGAGGTGCGAGTGTATCCAGAGTCGGACTTCCCAGAGCGTTTTTTGGCACCAGGAACACGTTGGCTGTTGCGATCGCATTCCACGCAACCAGAACCGATTGAGCTGATCCGGGGGCGCTACCTCGACGGTAAAGGGCTATACGTGGTGCAGTTTGCTGGCGTGACCGATCGCACTCAGGCTGAAGCGTTGCGAGATGGTCAACTGTTTGTGCCAGAAGGCGATCGTCCCCCCTTAGAAGAGGGCGAATTCCACATACTCGATTTGATTGGTCTGGAAGTCTTTGATCAAGCGACTCAAGTGGTGGTTGGCACTGTTGTCAGCATCGTCCAGGCAGGCAACGATCTTTTGGAAGTGCAACGCGGTCAAACAGGCGCAAAGAAAGCCCAAACGCTGTTGATTCCTTTTGTAGACGCGATCGTGCCCGTGGTTGATTTACAACAGCGCCGCATCGAAATTACGCCACCATCCGGGTTGATTGAGTAAGACCAATTCTATAAAATCGCCCTACAGATTCGTTTTTGCTGCTGACCGCTGACCGCTGACCGCCCCAGCCGAAGCTTGCCTGTTCATAGAAGGCGGTGAGCCGCTTTAATGGGTCATCACAGTAGCAAGCTCAGCGGGTTTGTGAATGATAAAATCTGGTTTTTGCGCTGCCAGCACTTCGCAGGAATTGAACCCCCAGCACACTGCGATCACTTTGATGCCAATTTTGCGGGCGGCTTCTACATCTCTAGTTTCGTCGCCAACATAAATGGCAGTCGCTGGAGCAATGTGCTTCTGACGCAGAATTTGTTGAATAATCCTGCCTTTGCCGAAGAGCGTTAGCCCAGAATCAACAAAATCAAACAGTTCCCGCATGTCTTGAGCCTCCAGAAACGCAACGACGTTTTGCCTGGAGTTAGACGTAACAATACCGAGGTGATGTCCCTGATGCTTGAGTTCTAACAGTGCGTCTTTGATACCAGGAATCGGCTTGAGTCGAGCAATTTCTTGATTGAGTTCGCTGCGTAAGCGCCGGAGCAAAAAAGGCAGTTTGAAGAATGATACTTTCGATCGCCTAAGAATTTCTCTAGAGCTTAAATTCTTCAAAGCATTCACATTTTCTAGCGGTGTGGATGGGTAGCCAAACTCATCGGCTAACCGATTGCTAATGCTAAAAACGGCATCGAATGAGTCGGCGATCGTCCCATCAAAGTCGAAAATGATGACCCTTGCGGTTTGCTCAGGAATAAGTAGCGGCAAAGATTGGTTTAGCACAGGCATATTTTGTTTGGGTCGGTTTTAGGGTGACAACCGAAGCAATACCAGCAGCCACTTCTCAGATCTATGATGCTATCTTGCCCACATAGACCTAACGCCTATAGCTTAAGTTTACAGATTCCTGCGATCGTTACAGCTATAGCCATAGTTCTATGAGTTAGGACGGGATGAAGGGGTGAAACCCTTAGCTGGGGCAAAGCCCACGCACCCTTTAATCCTAATGTCCTAACTTTTATGGCGACAGCCGTAAGTCACACAAGGCATTGCCAGCCAAGAACCAATCATAGTCTTTGCTGAAAGTGCGGCAGGCACATAGGACTGGAACACCAACTCTACTGCTCACCCGACCGCAAAGCGGAAGCAAGCGACCCTCCTCACCGCTTACCCCTCAAATAGGTAGAATGAGGAAAACGAATCGAGAGCAAGCACCATGATTCCTACCGTCATTGAGCAATCTGGTCGGGGCGAACGCGCCTTTGACATTTACTCGCGCCTGCTGCGGGAACGGATTGTGTTTCTAGGTCAGCAGATTGATGCCGATTTGGCGAATTTGGTTGTGGCTCAGTTGCTCTTTCTGGATGCTGAAGATCCAGAGAAAGATATCTATGTCTATATCAACTCTCCCGGTGGCTCAGTCTCAGCAGGGATGGGCATTTATGACACGCTGCGGCACATCCGTCCTGATGTCTCGACGATTTGTGTTGGGTTGGCTGCTAGCATGGGTGCCTTCTTACTCAGTGCGGGTACAAAAGGCAAGCGCATGAGCCTGCCCCACTCTCGCATTATGATCCACCAACCGTTGGGTGGCGCACAGGGTCAGGCGACTGACATTGAGATTCAGGCAAAAGAAATCTTGTACCACAAGCAGCGGCTCAATGAGATGCTGGCAGAGCATACGGGGCAGTCGATCGATCGCATTCAAGAAGACACCGAGCGCGACTTTTTCATGTCTGCCGAAGAAGCAAAAGACTATGGCTTGGTTGATCAGGTGATCGATCGTCGTCCTTCTGCGACTCGCCCAGCGGTAGTGGCATAGGTGAATTGAGCGGTCAGCGGTCAGCGGTCAGCCTGTAGGACAATGCAGAATTAAACTATTTACTAATTTCGGATTCCACTTTTAATGTTGCATCAGTGCCTGTTTCTCACCAGTCAGATGCTGACCGCTGATAGCTGATCGCTTATGATGCTTGTTCCGATCGCTGAGCACGAGCCGACTTCATGATTTCCTGAATTTTGGTCTTCTGTTCTGACGTGAGGTTTAAACTTGCCATCGCTTCGCGCATTCTGGTGCCTTGTTGCAGTTTTGCTTGCAATTGTTGTACCTGCTCTGGTGTCAGCACTGCCTCAATCTGTTTACGCCTTGCTTCACGTCTCTGGGCGCGTTCTGACGATTGAGTCGTGTCTGGTTGAACCTTGTCTGACTGTGGCGCACTCGATGACGTACTGTTTGCTGGGGGTGGTTGGGAAGCATTAGGCTGCGAACAAGCGGTCAGCCCACCGAGTAGGAGTGTTCCGCATAGCACTGCCGTTGCGATCGTCCGTTTCATTGAGCTTCCTCTATCGTAGGGGTCTAGCCTCCTTAGACTGGTGCTATGTTTTTGTGGTTCAGACAGGCTGGCGGTTCATACAGATAATGGGTTTGAATGTATGTCAAACGCACTAGAGCGAGCCGAAGCAGCGTTTCAGCAGGGCAATTGGTCTTCACTGCATCAACGCTTGCAGCAGTTGCTGGTCGATCGCACCACAGAATTGTCCGACAGCACCACAGCGCGTCTTCTAGAGTTAGCCATTGCTGTCCTTGAAGCGGGCGACTTTCAAGATCGGTGGGATATTGCAAAACTCTTGCCTGCCTTCGGCGATCGTGCGATCGCGCCGCTGCTTGCTTTACTCCAAGATGACGAAGCCGATCTGGAAGCGCGGTGGTTTACTGCCCGCATTCTCGGTAGCTACAGCCATCCTGATGTCGTCAGAGCGTTGATGAATCTGTTGCAAACTACTTCTAGTGAAGAACTTAGCAGTATTGCTGCTGAATCATTGGCAACCCTGGGCACGGCGGCGATCGCTGCCCTGACAGACTTGATCGCGCAGGACAACACGCGACTTTTTGCTGTGCGATCGCTGGCACATATTCGCCATTCCGAAACCATCGCTCCCCTTTTAACAGTGGTGACTGATCCCGACCCAAGCGTGCGGGCAGTCGCGCTTAGAGCCTTGGGCAGCTTTCATGATCCCCGTGTGCTGTCGGCGCTGGTAGACGCGCTGTACGACGAGCAAGCCACCGTCAGACAGGCTGCTGTCGAAGAGTTGGGCTTTTGCAACGACTTAACGCTGCAACTCGATTTAGTCCAGCTTCTCTCTAATCGCCTTCAGGACGTGCATTCAGCCGTTTGCTCTGAAGCAGCGATCGCGTTGGGACGGCTGGGCACCGATGCAGCGGCAGACGCGCTTTTCGCCGTCTTACAGTCTCCGCAGACCCCAAAACCATTGCAGCTTGAGCTTGTTTGGTCACTTGCCCGGATTGGCAGCACGATCGCGCTGGAGTACCTGCAACAAGCATTGTCCCTGTTCAACCAGCCAGCGTCGATGTCACTCTATCAGGCAATGATCGTAGCGGTAGGACGGTGGGAAACCGTAGATTGCAAGCCGCAAGCCGCTCAAATTTTAATCGCTGCGCTTGATACCTCACTTGCCACTGAACAGCCGACGCTCAGACAAACAATCGCGATCGGGCTGGGAGCGTTGGGACAGCTAACCGCGCTCGAAACCCTGATTCAGCTTTTAGCGGATGAAGAGATGAGTGTAAGACTTCATGCCATTGCCGCGCTTAAAGCCCTGGATGCCCAGACTGCTCATCAACAGTTACAGCGGTTAGCACATAGCGACCTACCAGACGCGCTCAAACGGGGTGTGGCGATCGCCATCAGAGAATGGTGACCATAAATTAGCATCGTTACTTACTACCCGTACGTCTCGGAAACCAACCTCATTCCTGTTGCAAACCCTGTCTAATCACAACCGATCAACTACTCCTTTTCGACCAGACACTTGCATGGACGCTATACAATGCGGCAAACTGACGCTAGTCAGATACATTGACTGATTCCGCCCGTGCCAGTTCGCCCCTGGCATCCTCCTTAATTCCTCTGAGATTGACCTTCATGCCGCTGCAAAAATCCCAACGCCGCACCAAGATTGTTGCCACAATCGGTCCAGCGACCAGTAGTCCAGAGGTTCTACGTGAGCTAATTGAGGCAGGAGCAACCACGCTGCGCCTCAACTTTTCCCACGGCACACATGAGGATCACCAGCGCAGTATTCGCCTGATTCGCCAAACCTCGTTTGAACTGAATCAGCCAGTGGGCATTTTGCAAGATTTGCAGGGACCCAAAATTCGGCTAGGACGGTTCAAAGATGGATCGATTGTGCTGAACAAGGGCGATCGCTTTATTCTCACCAGCAAGCTCATGGAAGGCACTCAGACCATGAGTGCCATCACCTACGAACCGCTGGCAGACGAAGTGCCGGAAGGTTCGGTGATTTTGCTAGATGATGGCAAAGTGGAAATGTTTGTCGAAAAAGTCGATCGTACCGCGCGCGAACTCCACTGCGTCACGGTTGTCGGTGGCACACTTTCCAACAACAAAGGGGTCAATTTTCCGGGTGTTTCCCTTTCTATCAAAGCGCTCACTGACAAAGACCGCAAAGACCTGACGTTTGGGCTGGATCAGGGCGTAGATTGGGTCGCGCTCAGCTTTGTGCGGAATCCGCAGGACGTGCTGGAAATTAAAGAGCTGATTGCCAGTGCGGGCAAAAATGTGCCCGTGATCGTCAAGATTGAGAAACACGAAGCAATTCAAGAGATGGAGTCGATTCTCTCCATCAGTGACGGGGTGATGGTCGCACGGGGCGATTTGGGCGTGGAACTCCCTGCCGAAGATGTACCTGTCCTGCAAAAGCGGTTGATTTTGACCGCAAATCGGATGGGCATTCCGGTCATCACCGCGACTCAAATGCTAGACAGCATGGTGCACAGCCCCCGCCCCACTCGCGCTGAGATTTCTGATGTGGCAAATGCGATTTTGGACGGTACGGATGCCGTGATGCTGTCGAATGAAACGGCTGTTGGCAAGCATCCGGTCGAAGCGGTGGCGACCATGGCTCGCATTGCGGTGCGAATTGAGCAGGAAAAATGGAAACGGGCGATCGAAGACAGTGGGCGATCGATCCCCAATGCGATCAGTCATGCCGTGAGCCAAATCGCCGACCAGCTAGATGCGGCTGCCATCATGACCCTGACGAAGACCGGAGCGACTGCGCGCAATGTTTCCAAATTTCGCTCAACCAAGCCTATCTTAGCCATCACTCCCCATGTTGATGTGGCTCGGCAGCTTCAGCTTGTCTGGGGTGTAAAACCCTTGCTAGTGCTGGATTTGCCATCGACTGGGCAGACCTTTCAAGCTGCAATCAACGTAGCGCAAGAGAAACACCTCCTGAGTGAAGGCGATTTAGTCGTCTTGACGGCTGGTACCTTACAAGGCGTTTCTGGCTCGACTGATTTAATTAAAGTTGAGGTCGTAACTGCGGTTCGTGGCAAAGGGGTCGGTATTGGTCAAGGCATGATTAGTGGCAAAGCTAGAGTCATGCATAACAGCGCAGACATTAGCCACTTTTGCCCAGGCGAAATCTTGGTGGCGCAACACACGGGCGCTGATTTAATTGAAGCGATTCGTAAAGCCGCTGGCATTATTACGGAAGATGGCAGTCTCACCAGTCACGCGGCTGTGATTGGTCTGCGGTTGGGTGTTCCTGCGATCGTGGGCGTGAAAAACGCAACCTCGGCAATCCGCAACGGTGAAATTGTCACCCTCGATTTACAACGGGGCTTAGTTTACGCGGGCGCAGCAATCCCACATCAAGCAGAATCAGCGCTACCCGTTTAAAGGTACTTTAACTCGCGCTTAATTGCGGATCAGCACTTCTTCTGCCCTCTGCCTTAAACCCTAAAAACTCATACCGCACTCAAGCGAAGCGCATAGGTTGTGATCTACGCTGACTTCGCCCAGTCTTTCGCCCAATTAAGCGTTTGATGAACTTGCTCTAACGTTGCGGCTTCGCAATAGAGCCGCAAAACGGGTTCAGTGCCGCTGAAGCGGATCAGGAGCCAGCTTTGATCGTCAAGGCGAAATTTGTAACCATCGACGGAGAGACAACCAATCACCGCATGTCCAGCAATTTCACCAGGCGGCTTGGTTTGCAGTTGATGGAGCAGCTTTGCCCGCACATCCATTCCTGCAAGGGGAAGATCAATGCGATCGTAGTTAGAGAAAAAGCCCGTTTGCTCTTGCAGCTTGCGATACAGATCACTTAGATCTAAGCCGGAACGAACGATCGCCTCCAGCACATAGAGCGCTGACAGCAAAGCATCACGTTCAGGGATGTGGTTGCCGTAGCCGATACCACCCGATTCTTCGCCACCCAGCAGCACCTGTGTTTCTAACATGCGATCGGCGATGTATTTGTAGCCAACGGGCGTTTCAAAGACAGGTAAGTTGTAAAGTGCTGCCACTTTGGGCATCAGATCAGAACCGCTGATGGTCTTGACTAATTCACCACTAAAGCCACGATTGGCAACCAAATGCTCAATCAAAATTGGGATCAGGATTTGCGAACTAAGAAAATTCGCCTGTCCATCGACAGCCGCAATGCGATCGCTGTCGCCATCAAACACTAGCCCCACTGCCAGCCCAGTTGGGTTTTCCTGACGATAGTCACGGATGTGGGCAAAGAAGTCTCCCAAATAGCGCGGTAACGGTTCGGGTGCGCCACCGCCAAACAAGGGATCGCGATCGCTATGCAGCTCTCGAATCGGTGTCTTCAGCAATCGCTCCAACCCACTCGCAGCGGCTCCATGCATCACATCTGCAAACACGGTCAGCTTGCCCTGCTGAATTGCCTGCCGAATCGCTGCAATATCCACTTTCGTTTCTAACCCGTTGCAGTAGCCCTCCCAGGGATCAAACGACTGGAGGAAACCCGGCGTACCTTCAACCGTCTTTCCTTCTGCGAGGAGCGCTTCTACTTGCTGCGTCACAGAAGGAGGGACGGAACCACCAAAGGCACCTTTGATTTTTAAGCCAGAGTAACTACCGGGATTGTGGCTGGCAGTGATGACCAGCGCACCTAACGCGCTGTACTGTTTAGCAGCCCAGCTAAACGCAGGCGTTGGGGCATAGCCGTCTGACAACATGACATCAAAGCCAGCGTCTCTCACCGCTTCAGCCGTTGCCAGGGCAAACTCTTCGGACAAAAAGCGCCGATCGTATCCCACAATCACCAACCGATTAGTGGTGGCGTTACCGTAGACATCCGCCAGCACTTGAGCCGCCAGTGGTGCCACAAGGGTCAGGCGATCGAAGGTGAAGTCTGCGGCAATCAGCCCTCGCCAGCCATCTGTACCAAACTTGATTGGGTTCGACGTAACCGACGTTGGAGAAGGGTGATTCATGGACGGACAACCTCACGTTCGCTTCGATTCTTGCCCTTCGAGTGTATGCGGAGAACAACTTCTTCAGCCACCCTCCGCTTCATTTTAAGCTGGGTTTGGGATCGACGCTAAAACCCATTGCCACCGTCTTTGAGCGCTACCTCGGCTCTATCGTGCTACGCAGCAGCTTTATAGAAGCTTTACATTACAACCCTAAACGTCTCGATCATAGTTAAGAATTGACCGTTTTTCCGGTTTTTCTACGGTATCTAGTTCTTGGGCAAAGCAAACTTGGGCAAAGCAAAGACGGTTGATCAAGGTATAGCGATCCTAAATGAATTATGAGAAGCAATATTGATAGCAAGCAGTCAGCGATCAGCGGTCAGCGGTTAGAGAAAAGCTGATGGCTGACCGCTGACTGCTCCATGATTAAGCTCCGCTCACAACTGATTTGGGACTGCTACATTTGTCTTAAAACTGATAGCTAAGGCTGAAATAGAAGCCTTCGTCCTGAGCATCGTTGCCACGATCGCTCAAATCCACAAAGGGCACAGCGTAGTCAAGCCGAAGATTCAAACGCGGCAGTGGCTGCCAGAGGAGACCGAGACCGATCGCGGCGAGAAATGTTTGTGACGGTAACGGATTGGGATTATCTGCCTGGTTCCAAACGGCACCCATGTCAAAAAATGGTGCAAGCTGAAAGTTTGGCAATCCGGCTTCATCGCGTGCTAACGTGATGCGATCTTCAACGGAGAAGCGGAACCCATTGTCGCCAGAACGAGCGTTTTGGCGGTAGCCGCGCAACGATTGCCCGCCACCAATCACAAACTGTTGAGAGGGCAGAAGACTATTGGGCGTGAGCTGTAAATCTAGCTGAGCGATGAGCAAATTGCTGGTGCCCAACCGCTGCACCCGCTGTGCCTGACCCAACCAGCTCAAGAATCGCCCATCTGGGATGGGAGAATCATTCTCGGTCGCATTCAAAATGCCCAAGCCCAGGTTGAATTGCGATCGTAGCGCCCAGGCTCCTTGCGGGTCACGCTTCACGTAATCTTGCCCAAACTTAAGAACACGCGTTTTGCTATTGCCATCCGCATCGGGACCAATGCCAAACGGGAAGCCCAAATCGTTAAACAAAAAGGTTTGCCCATCCTGAATGGCAAACCCAACTGAGAGGGCAAATTCTTCGCGCGGTGTCCGAAGCAACGGCTGACGATAGCTCAATTCGTACAGCGTCGTCTCGCCACGAATATCGAGTGCGCTAAAGTCAGGGTCGATAATGCGGTTTCTGCTGGGTGCAACACGAAGCTGCACGGTACCATTCATGGCATTGATGGGAACCGTATAGTTAAAGTCGAAGGCACCCGAACCACCACGAGTTGTACCAAAGAAGGACGCAGAAAGCTGATCGCCAAGACCTGTCAAATTACGATAGCTGATGGCTCCACCCAGTCGTACAGCACCGACGCTGGGTGGTGAGTAGTTGTCGGTTTGCAGCAACCCATCGATCGCCGTTGCCTCTGTCACCCTCACAATCAGGATGCTCTGTCCCAGTTGGGTGCCCGGTCGCAAACTCGCCTCCACGTTGGTAAGCAAAGGATCGGCTTTAAGTAATCGGAGCTGATCTTCTAATTTGTCACGGCTGAGCGGTGGGTTTGCGCCAAGCTGCACTCGGTTGCGTACGTAGGAGGGGTTTAACCGCTGTGTGCCTTCAACGTCAATCCGTTCCAGTGAGCCTTCCACGACTCGAATTTGTACAACCCCATTCGCCACGGTCTGATCTACCAGAATTGCCCGCGATGTAATGTAACCACGATCGAGATAAAGCTGAGTAATCGCATCTGCCGCCTGTCTGAGTTGTTCCAGCGTGACCGTCTTACCCTCTAGTGGTTGCGTGATTGGCTCAAGTTCCTTGGTGCCAAGAATCGTGCTGCCGATGACCTCGATTTTGGTAAGGGTGATGGTCGGCGACGGTTGTACAGGCGGTGTTGCTGGCGATGGTGTCGGTGTGGGCGGCAAGACGGGCTTGATCTGCTCTGGCGGTGACGGTGTGGGAACAGGTTGAATCAGGCGATCGCGGTTTGGATCAGGCGCAAGCTGGCTTGGATCAGGAAGCTGTGACGGCGGATTTTGACCAGGATTTGGCGGTACCTGTGCCATCAGTGCTTCGGTACGTGCCGCCGAGGTTGAACCAATTGGAGAGAGCGCCAGTGCTTGTGGCAGTAAGCAGAAAACGGCACCTGCGATCGAAACCCCACACTCAAAACCAAAAAACAGTCGTTGCATTAGTTACTCAATTTCTAATTTTCAAATAAAAATATCTGGCTGCCCAAATCTAACCGATCGAGCCATACAGCAAAGCAACCCAAACAATTCGTCAACATCGCTGTATGAAGCGATGCCCCATTTTACGAGGCTATGCACTCAAGGCAGGAAAATGTACCGACATCGACACACTTGGAAACCAAATACCAGAGGCAATCGTGTCCAAATCTACGCTAAAACGACATCTGCTTTGATGGTGTAGCAACACTTATAATGCGCTGACGGAAGCGCTGGCAGTCAGCAGTGTACGATGTAACGTGACCCGATCGAAGTCTCGTTATGTCGCCTCAGCTACCATCGCAACAGCCATCTCTCAATCGTCGGAAAAATCTGTGGTTTGAGCGGGTGATGGCGATCGTGGCTCTAGCAAACCTGGGACTGGTACTCTTCGATCTCAGTTACGTGCCACTCCGCAACTTTTGGCTACTGGGCAAGGTAAAACTGCCGTTGCTGCCTACCGTCACCTTGCCCATGCCGCCCGCTCCAGAAGCGTGTAAGCCGTTAGGCGAAACTCCAGACAAGGCAACGTTGATTACCGCTTGCTACGATCGCGTCAAAGGCATTGAGGCATACCGCGACACTCAAGCATATCTAGAAACCGTTAACCAACTGGAACAACAAATTCAGCAAAATGGCTTGCAATCAGCGGCTACGGTTCAAACGCTAAAAAGCCTGCAAGAGCAAAGCGAGCGCATGATTTCCGCCAACTGGTTCACCGTCGCCAACAAAAGCGGTACGTTGGAAAAAATCAAAGATCGAATGCGCGATCGCCTCTACGTTGACAATGCCTCAGTGACTGCCCGTATCGTCAGCACCGATCCAGCCAAACGCAGTGCCTTTCAAGAAGCGACCCAAAAAAAGGCGAAGCGATCGGCACAAACAGCCTTTGCTCTCTTTTGGAGTCCAGACTATTTGACTCAAGCTGGTGTGCAACAGGAGCTTAAGTGGTTTGACACTCGCATTCGAGATTTAATGCAAACTAACTACTACCGTTCGATCGAAGAAAACGGTGAATTTACCAATAACTTTTGGCTGTTAGATGCACCCTTTGTGATTCTGTTTGCGATCGAATTTCTTGCTCGTACGTGGTATATCAGCCGTCAGTTCAAAAGCATCAGTTGGCGCGATGCCATCTTCTGGCGCTGGTACGATGTCCTCCTGTTTTTTCCGTTTGGAGTGTTGTTCTACCCCTGGGCATGGCTACGCATCATTCCCGTTTCCATTCGCCTCCATCAAGCACACCTCATTGATTTAGAACGGCTAAAGGAACAAGCAACACAGGGCTTTGTCGGCAGTATCGCCGAAGAACTCACTGAAGTCGTTGTTGTGCAAGTGTTGAACCAGGTGCAGCAGGCAATTCGTCAGGGCGAAATCGTGCGTTGGCTGCTACAGCCAAAAACAAACCAGATCACCGTCAACAATGTGGATGAAATCACCGAACTCGTTTCCCTCTTTATCAAGCTGACGGTTTATCAAGTGTTGCCCAAAGTGCAACCCGATATTGAGGCACTACTGCGGCACAATATTGAAGCCGTACTCAACCAAGCGCCTGCGTATCAAACGCTCAAAACTGTGCCTGGATTGAAGGAAGTGCCTACTCAATTGATCGATCGCCTCATCACCGAAGTGATACAAGCCACCTACAGCACGCTGACCACTGCACTCGAAGATCCGATCGGAGCCGAGTTGACCAATCGCCTGGTGCAAAACTTTGGACAAGCACTGGGCAACGAAGTGCAACAACAAAACGTCACCGATGAATTGAAAATTCTCATCCATGACTTTCTCGAAGAATTGAAATTGAATTACGTGAAGCGATCGACTGAAATTGACGTACAAACCCTACTTGAAGAAACTCGCCAACTCCAGCAAAGTGCTAAAAAGCCCTAGGTCGCGTCATTAATTCAGCTCCAAAACCTTGGTCTCAGCATGATCGCGCCCGCTCCAACACACGAGGCTAGGGGCTGGAACCCTTGTTGCAAGTCATGCGTAGTCGTAATTGATGACAGCCCTTAGTGCAAGAGCAAAATTGGCACGATTGCAAGACTGTTGTACTTTTCACCACTAGAGACACAGAGTACTAACCGTCAGTACACGAACTTGCTCACTCCTGCTGGAACAGAGGTGACGACATTGTTTTCTGTCAGCGATCGATCGCCGTATGGACAAAGCGCTTCATGCAACAAACGGGCGCGTGACTGAAACGCTCACTGACCCTCCTCCAAACACAGCTAATGCTTACTGACTACTTAGGCGTGATTAAAGCTCCGTGTAAAGATATCGTGAAGCCTACCAAGACTAGTATTAAATGCTACGTAGATCTGCGATATTCTGTAAAGCCTCAGGGAAATAATATTAGCAAATGGTGAGAAAAGCTTTTGCAACGTTCGCCAGCAAGGAGCTGTAACGAAGTATGAGGCGCAAAACTTAGTATCTAAGCATTGACGCGCTCCTAGTCATGTTAAGCAAGATCGTTCTTACTTAGACTGGTTGACTTCTACCTTGCCTTGAATATTAATACCCTCTCTTCATAGCAAATTATTTAAACCTGGCTGCAAGTACAAAACTGGGTCTTCTGCGAACATGTTACACGAGGATAGACGCTTCTAAATCAGCCCAAGAAGGATTTTCAGGTCAATGTGTTAGTTGCTGGCGGATGATTCAGAATGATTAGTTGTCAAATTACACAGGTAGGTTTTCCGTTTCTAACGCTCACATCCTTTTTAACTCGAGAAAAACGTATTCAGTCCGTTTTTACCGTTGTTTTGTTTGCTGTGCTAGCGGATATCCTGCCTATGGCAGCTCAAAGCCCTACTAATGTTCTCCGTGAGTACCCCTTGCCTGCTGCTGCTCAAGTGAAGGAATCTTCACCCACTGCACCAGGCAATCCAGCCGATTTGCTTGGTGCTTACATACTGGATTCGGGCGATCGCATCAAAATTGAAGTCTTTAATGTTCCAGAGCTGAGCGGTGAGTTTGATATCTCAGTGGATGGCACGCTGAATTTGCCGTGGGTAGGTACTCTCTCTGTACAGGGGCAAACGGTCAGCGAATTAAAGAAAGCACTTCAAGAACAGTACAGCCAGTTTGTCAATCGCCCTCCTGTCATCAATTTGCGTTTATTAATTCCTCGCCCAATCCGCGTTGCCGTTGCCGGAGAGGTGTATCGCCCTGGAACCTATCTCATCGATTTTGGCGGTGAGCCAAACCGAACGAAGGAGGTGTATCGGTTTCCCACCGTCACTCAGCTCATTCAAAAGGCAGGCGGCATTACACAGGTTGCCAATGTCCGCAATATCCAGATTCGACGATTCACTGGTTCCAATCAGCCACAGGTGATTGATGTCGATTTGTGGAAGCTGATCCAGGCGGGAGACATTGCTCAGGATGTGAGTTTGCGGGATGGAGATACCATCATGATTTCAACTGCCAGCCAGGTTGACCTGGGTGAGGCGGTGCGTCTGGGTAGAGTAAACTTTGCGCCTGACAAGATCAATGTGCAGGTAGTAGGTGAGGTGGTTACGCCGGGTTCTGTCTCCGTCCCTCCAAACACGTCAATGAATCAGGCGATTCTGACCGCAGGCGGTTTCAAGAACGGGCGCGCTCGCGTGAAAGCCGTTGAGCTCATTCGGTTGAACCCGGACGGCACGGTGAAGCGGCAGACGATTTCAGTAAACTTTGCTGCCCAGCCTAATGATCTTGCTAATCCCCTATTACAGCCTAATGATGTCATCATTGCCAAGCGTTCAGCGACTGCCAGTCTCCTCGATACGTTCGGAACCATTTTCACCCCACTTTCAGCTTTGACTAGTATCCTCTACCTGTTCAGGTAAGGCTGCGATCAATCATTCAAGTCTGTGTGAAGCGCGTTCATCATGTTTTCATCAAGGGTGTCGATTCAATCCATCATGTGTGCATTCAATAAACAAGTTGTTAGTAAACAAGTTATCAGTCTGCGCTCATCATCCAGAGCTGTATTTGAAGTAGGTTCTCTTTTCTCCTATAAATAGAATCCTGCCACCCGTAATTCAATGAACTCTGATACCAGATCCAATCAGCCGTTAAGTTCCTTCGCAGAGCCATCTAGAAATGGTAAGCTGCCCCCTTCAGAATTTGTCCTGGAAAAGGGAGAGGACGAGGATTTTGATGTCAAGCAAATCCTGACGATTCTCAAGCGTCGTTCTTCTATCCTCGTCCCAGTCTTTGCGTCTGTAACAGCGCTCCTGTCACTTCTGGTTTTGCTTCAACCGCCGAGCTATTCGGGTAAATTCAGTGTGCTGGTCGAACCAGTCACCCAGGGGCAGCGATTAACTAACTCCCTCACTTCTTCTGCGGAAGCCCAGCGAAGTAATGAGGCAGCCTCTTCAGGTTCTCCCTATGACCCACAATATGTCAGTCAGATTGCCGTGCTTAAAAGCCAGAATCTTTTAGAAGCAATTGCGAAGGAAATTCAAGTCCGCTATCCCGATGTTACTGCCGAGAGCCTGATTCGCAGTCTTAAGATTAACAATCCGAAAGATACCAAAGTCCTGGACATCACCTATGGCTCTAAGGATCCGGCTCAGGTGCAGTTTGTGCTCCAGAAGGTGGCGGAGGGGTTTATAAAGTACAGTATTGAAGATCGACAGCGCAACCTGCGGAAAGGGATTGATTATGCCGATGATCAGCTCCAGCGACAAAACCAGAAAGTAGAAGCGCTGGAAGCTCAGTTGGAGGCGTTCCGTAGAACGAATAGCCTGGTTGATCCTAAAGAGGAATCTCAGGCACTGACCAGTCAGTTAAGTGCGCTCCTGTCTGAACAGCGGACTAATCAGGTTAAGTATGTAGCGACCCGCTCTCTCTATGCCAATTTGCTCCAACAGTTGCGCCTCGACCCCTCTGAGGGAGTGATTGCAGCCAACCTGAGTGAGTCTCCCGGTTATCTGGATCTGCTGGGTAAACTGCGAGATACAGAGACGCGGTTAGCCAAGGAGTCAGCGCGCCTACGTTCAAATACGCCAGTTGTTCAGGCACTCCAGGATGAACGGGATCGTTTGCTGCCGCTGTTACAGGCGGAAGCGCAACGAATCCTGGGCAAGAGCCGTACGGCTGACCAGACGAATGGTCAAGATCTGGGTTTTCAGGGCACTGTTGGACGTGATTTGATTAAAAATTTAATTGATTCAGCCAATCAGGTGCAGGTGCTGCAAGCCCAACAACTAGCGATCGCCCGCGCCTTGTCTGCTCTCAACGGTGAAATTCGTGACTTGGCGACATCATCGCGCAGTTATGGTCAGATCTCGCGGAATCTGGCGATCGCAACTGACAGCCTGAATCGGTTGCAGGCTGCACGCGAGAATTTACAACTGGAGTATGCCCGACAGCGTAATGTCTGGGAATTGCTCTCTAAAGTGGATGAAAAAAGTGTCAACGATGTATCGGGAACCAGCCGCAAGGTGTTTCTGGGTGTTGTTGCTGGTCTATTGTTGGGCGTTGCAGCCGCGTTCCTAGCCGAAAAGCTAGACCGCATTATACACTCTCCCGATGATCTGAAAGCGACGCATCTGCCGGTGCTGGGTATGATTCCCTATCAGGAACGGTTAAAGCAGCTTCCAATCGTCACTACTCAAACCGCCTTTGCTTCTGTACCTGAATCGTCTGGTTTGTTTTCCTACCCTGCGGAAAGCTATCAATCGAACCCAGTCCCCTTCCTGGAAGCCTTTTATTCGCTTGATGCAAACCTTCGCTTACTCAACTCGGATGCTCCCATTCGCTCGGTTGTCGTCTCTTCTTCGACACCAAGCGAAGGTAAATCAACGGTGGCTATTCATTTAGCAGTTGCTGCTGCCACTATGGGACGCAAGGTTTTGTTGGTCGATGCTGACATGCGCCTGCCACAGGTTGACAAGCGCCTACAACTTCCCAATTTTCGTGGTTTGAGCGACTTGCTTACGTCTGATGCTGATCCGATGGAGCTCAGTCAACCGTTCTCTGAGAACCTGGAACTTTATGTGTTGACCTCTGGTCAATCTCCCCCTGCTCCAGGACGGTTGCTATCGTCTAAAAAGATGGCAAAAACTGTTGAGTTTTTTACAACCCGGTTCGATTTGGTGATCTTTGATTCTCCTCCCTTATTAGGGTTTGTCGATGCTAAATTGCTGGCAGCTCACACAAATGGCATTTTGTTAGTAGCCGGGTTAGGCAAAACGAAGCGAGATGAATTAAAACAATCTTTAAATGATCTAAATGCAACCGCTCAGACTACTCTCTTGGGCATCGTTGCTAACGGCTTAAAACCATCAGCAATCCATCTCTCTAATGATCACCGTTACCAAAAGTACAATCAGAACTTTCATGACGATCATACAAGTTTGTCAAACTAGGCACAATCCAGAACACAATTCTCTGTGCACTACCGTTTAATATTTCTTTGATAATCGAGGACGTTGTGTACGGTTGCGTTCTTTCATTACTAATTTTATAGTGTTAATTACTAGCCTAAGTTGTTTTGGAGAAGCATACGAACCGTCTTTAATTGAGCATCCGTTGGACCAGTACGAGGATGTCTTTGTTTTAACCAGTTTAAGGCTGCCCATAACTCCATCTTCTTGTGCAAACAAAGGTAGGCAATACAAACCGTGGGCGATCGCTCAATGCCAGCAAGGCAGTGGATATAAGTAGATTGATTTGCTTCAACTAGCTGGTGCAATTGTGCTACAGCTTCGGCAAGTTGCTCAATCTGGAGTGGATGCTTGTAATGACTATCTGGCAAAGGAATGGCTATCCATCTGAAGTCTTGTTTGATGGCGATCGGCAATTCTCCTTCTGATTCTGAACACAAGGAAAAGACAACCTGGATTTTTGCTTCAAGCAGCTTAGAATGATCAGCCATTGTAGGTAGAGCACCAATCGCTAATGTCTTGGGTATGATCCAGCGTAGGGAGGAAAATTGACTCATTGAGCAAGGGAGTAGTCGTGATGAGAAGGTAGTCCTTAAAGAAGTATAACAATTGTTCGTGAAGTCATGGAATGAGCAATGTCTTCATTCCCTATTGAACCCACCCTAACGTTAATCATCTCCCCCTACAAACTACGTACATATTGCTGTGTGACCCTAGACTAATAAAATTATTTTTTGCGCACCTCGGAAAGGCGATAGTAAGGTAGCTTTACAGGCTAGTTTCGTCGTTTTTAAGCTTAGACTTCTCAAAGTAGCTTGATAAATTATTTTTATAATCAAAATATACTATGGCATCTCTATAGTGATATACTCTGAAGAAAGCGAGAGTTCTATCAAGCATTCTTATCGCATTTAGATTATCGAGTGCTTCACTTTTTTAGCTCACCTAACTCCAAGTTTCTAAAATAGTCTTCTTGCCAAGGATGGGGCTTTGATGGTCTTTACGATCTCGGTCTAATCCACTTTACCCATGCATTTAATTTGCTTGTCATTGGGTAATTTAGACAGGCTTGGTCTGTGTAAAGAGATTTTGGCTGGAGGAGCTTTTTCTCAAATATAAAGATCGGTAAGAACAGGTTTAGACGCGGTTGAATGGTTCGATCGGTAGGCTTAGTACGAAACCCGCTCCAGCGAGAACGGCATCTGGTTGCGAAACGTTCTCTTCGGCTTCTTAACCCCACCCAATCAAGCTATGACAACAGAATCAAAGTGTTTGCGTCGGTGCGATCGCAATCGAAAGCGATCGAAGCGTCGGGCTCTCTATTGCCCGATTCATGAATGTCATCTAGACAGTGCCAGCCCTAAACATTCTCTTTATGCTGACCAAGCAGCGCAACTTCAACAACGCGGGGTGAGTCGTAAAAATTCCTTGCTACTGGTGGCAACTCACAGTACTGTCTCCCTCAATGGAGAATGGTTAGAAGCATTCTGGTGTAACGAGTGCCAGGAATCAAAATGGTTTCACGTACGAAAGCTAGGACCTTCCAGCTATGAGCTTTCGGTGGCACCCGTTCATTTATGGCAGCAGGCAATGGGAGTGATTGATCCGAAGGGCAATCCGACCGTGGGAGATTTCACTCGACGGCAGGCACGTATGCTCTCCCAAAACCAAATCAAGGACTTTAAGTTTATGTAAGCACTGCTGGCTTGAGGCTGGCTACTGTACAAGCTCTTCAGGCAGGCGGCACCAACGAGCCGTAAGAAATACAGTCCGCCTTCATGGAGTAGCATCTATAAGGATTTGAAACCCCGTAACGCTGGGTTTTGTCTCTTTTGTCTCTTCTCTTTTGTCTCTATAGTTGCAACGCCAAGCACAGACATGCACCTGCTACTGAGCGTTCTCCGTTCCAGCAGTCGGAGTTTTGAAGCGGGGCTTGCTTGATGTGCCACATACTTTGTGAAGCACTCCGACTGCTTCGGGAGGAGGGGCAATTGGGCAGCCTAGAAATCAAAGTTCCAGGATCGGAGGTTAGGCAATTGACTGAGCCGATTTCACGCTCTTACGGGTTCTGGGTTTCCGCTCGGATTTGCGGATACCGCCTGCCATCGTGTATTCGGCGCTGTCTTTGCCATACCGTGTGGCAATATCGGTCAGCATCCGTTCGGAAAAGTCAGTCAAGCGTCGTTCGGTTTCCCGGATGTTGCTTTTAGCCTGGTCGATCGCGGAAAGAACGGTGTTGTAAGCGGTAAGCTGGTCGCGCAGGTCGTCAATGAGGGTGTTGTACGCCTCAATATCTAACCGCTACCAAAATCTAAGGTTTTGCTGATGGACTGTAAACTAGCAGAGCGACGTTCGGCTTTTTCCAACGAGATCGAGCCACGTTTGGATCTTGCCATAAGAATATTCCTCGTACAAGGTAGAACAGTTTTCAGCCTAATCCACTGCAAAGCTGCCAGACTTGAGCGAACTTACGGATTGCAATTTCTGTGCCTGATCTTAATTTCTGTGATTACACAGAACAGTAGAGCGATCGCGCACAGTTGATCAAAGAAGAACCACTGTGGATCAGCGATCGTCAACGATCGATCAAACAAAGAGTTGATTGAATCAAAGAAAGAGACTTAATGATCAAAGAAAAGGAGCTGCCGATCAGACTAATCGATGCAGCGATCGAATGACATGACTATAAGAGGATGTTTTAAAAGTCCAGATGCGTGTAGCTCTGGCGACTGAAGTCGCGGCTACACGCACAAAACCTGCCTACGCAGGTTCCAAAACCCTCGTGCTGAGGTAGTCCGCGCAGGCGGACTTTGTTAATGTAGTCGCGGTTTTAACCGCCAGACACTTTTCAAACAGCCTCTAAGGATCAAAGAACAGCTCTAGGGCACGACCGAAGATCTCTATATAACTACTTGCTATCTTTTAGAGGCTCCATGAAAACTACTGAGGATACAGCATATGCTAAAAATAACCAGTCTTCAACCAGTCCTTATACGTTGGATAACCCAACTATTGAAAAGGCGGTTGAAATCATTCCGTTCAGCAAGCTCTACACAACAAATTGCGAGATAGACTACATTATTCAGGCAATCAGTAGTGGGCAAGTTGCTGGTGATGGAGCGTTTACAAGAGAGTGTCAGAAGTGGTTGCAAAACACAATTGGTGGGCAGAAAGTGTTACTCACCCATTCCTGTACAGCAGCCCTAGAAATGGCAGTAATCCTGGCTAATATTCAGCCTGGAGACGAGGTGATTATGCCATCCTACACGTTTGTTTCAACCGCAAATGCGGTGGTTTTGCGCGGTGGCACACCAGTTTTTATTGACATTCATCCTGATACGCTTAATCTGGATGAAATGCAGATAGAAGCAGCAATTACGCTCAAAACCAAAGCGATTATACCTGTTCACTATGCAGGTGTAGCTTGTGAGATGGACACCATTAAAGCATTAGCTGATCAGTATGGGCTTACTGTAATCGAAGATGCTGCTCAAGGGTTTTGTGCACGATATAAGAACCGACCAGTCGGAAGTTTAGGACATATGGCAGCGTTTAGCTTTCATGCAACCAAAAATATTGTCTCTGGTGAAGGTGGAGCACTAGTAATTAATAATCCTGCGTTGACTGAACGGGCAGAAATTGTGTGGGAGAAAGGCACAAATCGCAGTCGTTTTCTGCGAGGAGAGGTCGATAAATATACATGGACTGATATTGGCTCATCTTACCTGCCAAGTGATTTACTGGCGGCATTTCTTTGGGCACAATTAGAGCAAGCTAACGAGATTACACAGCAGCGCTTAAAACTTTGGAATCGTTATAATAAAGCCTTTGCAGAACTGGAACTTCGGCGTAAGGTTGATCGCCCATCAGTGCCTGCAGATTGCCAACATAATGCTCACATTTATTATTTACTAGTCAATGATCTTGAAACTCGGACACGCGTATTAGCTAATCTCAAGCGAGGGGGGGTGCAAGCAACATTTCACTATATTCCTTTGCATAGCTCTCCTGCTGGGCAAAAGTATGGTCGTACACACGGCAGTTTAAATGTGACTGAAGCAATCAGCGATCGTATTGTGAGGTTGCCACTTAGCGCCGCTTTGACCGTAGAGCAGATAGATCATATTATCACTCTGGTCTTGCAAGAATTGAGGAAGACAACCTGAACATGCAGGGCATGAACGAACCTCCACTCTATCCTATCGAGCAATGTCAATGTGTTGAAGTGGTTACCACTAATTCTCCATCAGTGGTAGCTCTATTTCCACCCAAGTCTACTAGCAATACATTTAGTTTTGTCACTACTTCCTGATTCACTACACTCTTTAAGCGTGTTAGTTTTCATGACAAGCCCACGAAAGATTTTATATCTAGGTTCTAATTCTGGCACATCAAAGCATCGAGCTGATGCCCTGGTTCGACTAGAGCATCAAGTTGAGATTATTGACCCTTGGGGCTTTTTTCCACAAAGTGTTCTTTTAAGAAAGCTTCAATTTGATACAGGTATGCCCTGGTTAGGACATTATGTTCGTAGACGGATTTTGCGAACTCTTAATGGAAGGGAAAATAATCAATATGATTTGGTAATCGTTAACTGTGGAGAGTTGATTAATGCAAAGCTGGTCAAGGATTTAAGGGCTAAGTTTGGGTTAGTCGCTAACTATAATAATGATGATCCCTTTGGCAAAAGAGATCGAAATAAATGGAAACTATATTTAGAAGCACTTCCTCACTATGATCTTGTAGTCGTTGTACGTGAAGTTAACGTTCAAAAGGCTTACGCTTCAGGTGCCAAAAAGGTTTTAAGGGTGTTTATGACTGCAGATGAGGTGGTTCATCACCCTCGGTGTTTGAGTGAGCAAGACTACTCCAAATGGGCTAGTGACGTTTTATTTATTGGCACCTGGATGCCTGAACGAGGAGAATTCATGGCACGTCTCATTAAGATGGGAATTCCGTTATCAATTTATGGTTCGCGCTGGCAAAAAGCGCCTCAATGGTCGATCATTAAGAATGCTTGGCGGGGGGGAGAATTGCATGGCGATAATTACGCCAAGGCAATCCAGTCAGCAAAAATTTGCTTGGGTCTTCTATCTAAGGGCAATCGAGATTTGCATACAACTCGCTCTATAGAAATTCCGGCTTTGGGTGGCTTATTGTGTGCCGAGAGAACTCTTGAGCATCAACAGTTATATCAGGAAGGAAAGGAGGCTATTTTTTGGAGTGATGCTGAAGAATGTGCAGCAGTTTGTAAGAGATTAATTAGTGAAGATGCGTGTCGAGCCAACATTGCTTTAGCAGGTAAAGAAAGAGCACAGAAGAATAACCTGTTTAATGAGGCAATTATGCAAGCAGTCCTTAAGACAGTTGATGAAAATGGAAATCACTCTCGTACTTCTTCACAAATATCCAGTTTCCCGACTTGGAGCAATTAGTCAAGGAATCATTCATCTTACCTAGTTAATTCTTACTACAATGCAAATTACTGTTGCAGTTCCAGGTCGCTTTCATGGCTTTAATCTTGCCAAACAACTCCAAAAAAGAACTCATCTTTACCAACTGATTACAACCTATCCCAAGTTTGCTGTTTCAAAATTTGGCATCGATACTTCCTGTGTTAAATCGATCTGGTATCTAGAGGCATTAGCTCGTTTGTATCGAAAGCTACCCTCTTTTGCAACAAAGAACTACAACATGCAGCTTTGGTATATGGAGCAGTTTGATCATGCTGTTTTGCCATTCATTGATCCTGAGCTAGATTTATTTGTTGGCTGGTCAGACTCCAGCCTATGGTCAATTCAAAGGGCAAGAAGCATGGGGATACCGACAGTATTGCAGCGAAGTAGTAGTCATAGAATCTATCAAAGCCGGATTTTGGATGAGGAATATGCCTATTGGGGATTAAAATTTACTGAGACACATCCAGGTGTCTACGATAGAGAATTACAAACGTATGAAGAGGCTGATACGATAGAGGTTCCTAGTCTCTTCGTCAAACAAACGTTTTTGGATGCAGGGGTTCCTGAGAGCAAACTTCTTCATCTTCCCTATGGCGCTTCACTCCAGGAATTTTATCCAGGTCAAAAAGAAGATAGTATTTTTCGAGTCGTTCATTGTGGTGCTCTCAGTCTTCGTAAAGGTATTCCCTATCTCCTTCAAGCTTTCTATGAACTGAATTTACCTGAAGCAGAATTATGGCTTATAGGTTCACTCACTCCAGAAATAATGCCATTCTTAGAAAAGTATAAAAATGATCGTGTTATTTTGAAAGGAACATATCCCCAGAGCAAGCTACGCTTGCTCTACTGCCAATGTTCTGTATTCTGTATAGCCTCTATTGAGGAAGGTTTAGCTATGGTACAACCACAAGCGATGGCTTGTGGCTTACCCGTGATCCATACAACCAATACTGGAGGCTCGGATGTTGTCCGAGATGGTTTGGATGGTTATTGCGTTCCCATTCGAGACGTAGAAGCTCTGAAAGAGAAGATCCTTTTCTTCTACGACAACCCCACGTTGAGAGAAGAGATGGGGAGCAATGCCTTGTCGCATGCTCAAACAGCCTTGTCTTGGGAGAGGTATGGCGACAAGACAATTAGCAGCTATCAGCACCTACTAAAATCTAAAGATTATGATCATTAAGCGCAATGATGTTCTTGTCTCTGTCATTCTACCTGTTTATAATCGACCTGAGTACTTAGCTCAGGCAATTGAAAGTGTTGTAGGACAGGACTATCCCAATTGGGAGTTAATTATTTCTGATAATGCTTCAGATACCCCTACTAAGGAATTGCTAAAGAAATTTGAGCAACATCCTAAAGTGAAAATCTATTATAATTCTCGGAATCTAGGCCTTTTTCGAAATTTGAATCAGGCAATACACCATAGTTTAGGAGACTATGTTGTGTTGTTATGCAGTGATGATCTTCTTCTACCACACTGCTTGAGTATGGGACTATCTCTTCTACAGCAGCATAAAGCAGAATTCTTGCTTTCTGCGTTGCAAACCCTTCAAGGAGGTAGACAACAATCAGTTAGCTCATCACAATTACATTATGATTTATTTATGAAAGAGCAGTTAAAACTTTTTGATTCTTATTCTGCTCTTGAGCTATTACTAAAGTATGGCAGCATTAATGGTAATTTAACTGGCATGTTCTTCGCACAAAATCTATACAAATCTGTAGGAAGATTTAGGGAGTGCTCCTATCATACCGCAGATTGGGAATGGGTGTATGAAGCAGTACGCCGCCACCCTGTTTTACTGTCTAAAATGCCAATTGCAACAATTAGAGTTCATGAGAAACAGTTATCGGCGGCTGATCTTGGCAATCTCAGAAATTCCTTAGAAGTTGCTGAAATAGTTAAAAAACTGTTGGATGACCCTTACTTGAAACAACAATCTGAATCAATAAAATGGGCGCAATATATAATGCAAGATCATTTGTGGCATGGACTTAAACTTGCCTTGAGAGGGGATATGCCCAAATTTCTTACCCTCGCGCAGGTAGTTCATCAAACAACAGGGCTTTGGGGTACGTTTTCATCATTGCTAGAAAATTTTCCGCGTCGATGGGATGCTTATCAGAAAAAAACTTACATGCTTCCTCCGTATTAGGCTAATGGGTCGTTCTAAGATGTGTCAGACAATCAGCCTACTGATATTCACTTTCAGCAAAGAGTTGAAGTTATTTCCCAATATGGAACCTACAACCCTTATGAGTCTTAGAGGCTGTTTGAAAAGTGTCTGGCGGTTAAAACCGAGACTACGTAAACAAAGTCTGCCGACGCGGACTATCGAAAGGCAGGGGTTTTGTAACCTGCGGAGGCAGGTTTTGTTCGTGTAGCTGCGACTTCAGTCGCTAAAGCTACGAGAATCGGGACTTTTAAAAAGCCCTCTTAGGTCAGTGAGCTTTTGAGTTGAAATCCGCCCATATACTCAAGACGGGAAACTTCCGACTACATTACTATGATGCCCATGGAGCCTTTATTACAGGCATCATTACCTTTAGGGCGCTACCGACTAATGACGAATATGGGAACCTAACTTTGTTTCTAAAATATATCTGAAACTCTTCTTTGAGAAGGTATTTTTAATAGTATATATTCGTTTCTAGTTAACCAATTTAGTATTGAAATATTGAGTTTAATTGTCAGAAAGAATTTAAATAGTCTGTATCTTTAGGAATAATCGAAAAGGTTACCTCAATGCCTAGAATACTTTTTTTGCACCCAAATCAACAAGACTATCTTGCCGAAGGAGTTTTTCATGGCTTACGAACCTTGTTAGGTGCTGATTGTGTTGATATTCCCAGATATGATTGTATGTACAAACCGCTCACACACAATCTGAGAATTAAATTAAGGGGTAATGGCTTTACACTTTACGGATTGCTTCCGGAGATTCCGGAGCTATCAGAAGACAGGTTTTTTTGGGAAAATGAGATTGATAAATATGACTATATTATAGTCGCTAATCTTACTCGGCAGTGGCATCAGGTTATGAAGCTGTCTCCCAATGTGAATCCTGAGAAGCTTATTCTTCTAGATGGTGAAGACCAATCTACTTGCTTTCCTTTTGAAGCTATGAGGCGGCGTTTATTAAAAGATAATCCCTTAAGCTTTTTTACACCTTCATGGAAATACAGATGCTTTAAGCGAGAATTAATTGGGGAAGGATATAGCTATGGGCTGCTTACGAAATTCCTGCCTTCTTTTTTAAGGAGAAACATTCCATTACCTGATAAGTTGATGTCTATTAGCTTTTCTATACCCGAAGAGAAAATTTCCTTGATAGATTTATCTAGAAAGAAGAAAGATTTTCCTGTCTATATTGTTGACTCTGAAGTGTCAAAGCAGGTGAAGGATTCATTCTTTGGTTCTCTGGGTGCAGAACAGTATTCTTTTGATAAAGAAGAAGATTATTACGATGACTTGAGAAAATCCCGCTATGGTATTACTACGAAACGCGAGGGTTGGGATTGTTTGAGACACTATGAGTTGGCCGCAAATGGATGTGTTCTTTGCTTCAGAGATTTACACTTAAAGCCGGAAACCTGTGCGCCCCATGGTTTGAATGAGACAAATTGTATCTCTTACACTAACTGGACTGATTTGAAGTCAAAACTAGAGGCAATAACGCCAGAAAAATATGCTGTTCTCCAGCAGAATACTTATCAGTGGGTTTCTCAACAAACGACTATCGTTCGTGCAAAGCAGTTATTAGAGAAATGCCTATAAGCTTCTCTGACTGAGAAATAATCTGAGAGTATTTAGATCGTCTAATTTTCGCCTTTAACGGCAAAGCAAATGTTATTTCAGTCTCTAAAACCCCTTTTAAAGAGTAGTTTTCTACTTGTCATCGCAACGCTAGTCAGTCGTCTCAGTGGGCTGATTGTCCTTCCAATTGTAGCTCGACTCCTTGGACCTAGTAGTCTCGGACTTTTCAGTCTTTTACAAAACACCGCTCAGACAGCAGATATGCTGTCGCGGATTGGGGTCGATGCTGCCATGCACCGAAACGGTGCTCAATACGAGAGCCTTGACAGGCAATCCGTTGGGCGATTACTTGGAGTGGGTTCTTGCTTAATTATTATTGCTGGAATTTTCATTGCACTCTTTATTTGCTTAAATGCTCAGTTGGTTGCCAGTTTGGTTTTAGGAGATGCCAAAGCCGCTCAATGGCTAAACCTGACCGCTCTTACTGTTGTCTTGACTGTGGCGTTTACCCCTTCCTGGATTTGCCTAATCGCGCTACACGCCTTCAAAGCCTATACCATTCTCACCTCTCTCTCATCGATAGTAGGAGCATTGTTAACATTGCTGCTTACTTACCGATTTGGCATAGCTGGGGCACTGTGGGGCTTGGCAGGTACAGCACTAATTCAATTTATATCTGGCTGGTGCTTGACCTTGCCAATTCTGCGTCAAAAAAAAATTAGTTTACGGTGTGATCAGTTTATTGCAGAGTCTAAGAGTCTTCTTGGTTTTGGCTTACCCTTTTACTTTGGTAACTTTTTATCTGGATTTATTTTACTACCGCTGCTTGGCTATGTCGGTAAAGTAGGCGGTCTTGATCAGCTAGGTCATCTGCGCGTTGCCCAATCCCTCTCTCAGATTGTCAGCTTCCTGCCTACTGCGGTTGCTCCAGTCATCATTTCTAGCCTCTCTGCAACGTTAGTGGCTGACTTAAATACGCATCAGCGAATCAAGTCCTTAAGTCTTCGCTGTCTTTGGTTACTGATGCTATTTTTTAGTCTAATGATTTGTTTGAATCTCGACGGTGTAATCAAATTACTGTTTAGCTCTAAATATCTTGAAGCAATCGTCCTTTCTAAAATAATGATCTGGATGGTCGCCATTAACAGCCTCTCTGGTGTATTCAACCAATACATGGTCAGTGCTGGTAAAACTCACGCGATCGCAGTCATTCAAGTTTTCGGTTTAATAATTACAGTTCTAATAGCACTGCTGACTGTTCAACATCACGGTGCAATGGGGCTATTATTAGCTCAACTGGTAGCTTCCATTTTTACTTGCTCAGCTTACGTAAGACCTTCTCTCTCAGACCTAGATCAGACTGAGCAACGAAGGATATTGTATTTGTTTTTGATTAGTCTGCTCGCAATTAGCCTTACATTTTTACCCTTCTCCAACATTACCAATTTTTGGGTTTGTCTAGTTCTATCTTTGATACTAGGAGTTTTCATATTGAGCATATCAGCTCATTGGGCTTTTGCTGAAAATGAGCGAGAAGCTTTCAATTCAGTTATTCGCAAAAAAATTAAGGGAGCTCTAAAGTAATTCGTGGAAATCGTTCATTATTCTAACGGTAGTGATGAGTCGAATCAGAAAAGATCACTCTTTTCTCAATTTAAAATCAAAGAGTCTTTTCTTGCATTCGCTTTGCTTGGTCCATCGGCCTTCGCCATGCTTTTACCTAGCTTCCTTAAGCTGGATCAGTTTAAGAGAAGAGGTTCAACGATTGCAATTATTGCAATTGGACTCGCCGCTTTAGCATTATTGTTTTTGTTGAGTGATACCTTGAATTTTTGGTCTCGCTTTTTATTTTGCTTTGCTATTGCAACTTTTCTAATTGGCAGTGATTGTCGTAGAGAGAAGTTCAACGATCATGTGATCGCACACTTTGTAAATTATCTGTATGTAGCCTTCTTCTTTCAATTTTTTTTAATGAACCTTAACCCCGAGGGATTTAAGGGTGTAATACCATTCAATGGTTGGCTTAGAATTTTTAGTTCATCACCAGTAGCAGCAGATTTACTTTTACTATGCTTTGTCTTCCAAAATTTCGGATATTACTTAATCTGGGAACTAATTCCTTCCGTTAGTTCTATCAAGCGTTGGTCGAGTTCAGCGGCTAATTTAGTAAATATCAAATTCGTTTCTACTAAAAATCATCAGCTTCTGCTCGTCTTAATTTTGATGAGCTTGGGCTTAATCTACAGGCTTTGGAAGGTTGCTACAGGTAGTGCCGCCTACTTGGATACTGGAGGCGTTCCTGAGGCTATTAACGGATTTCTCTCTCAATTTGAGCGCCTTTATGTTGTAGGCTGGCTCTATGCTTACTCAGCTTGCCTTCGTAAAGAAGGCTCAAAACAGCTCAATCTTCTAATCTGGGCTTTTACGGTAGCTGAACTTTTTTTTCAAATAATTAGTGGCTCAAAGGGTAGGTTCTTCAACTTTGTAATTTTGCCCCTTGCTACTACTTTTCTTCTAGTACGTAGAAGAGTAGGATGGCTTATCTTTTCTTTAATTTGCACTCTGGGGTTATTTTCCTGGCTCTTTGTCTATCCAGTTCTAGTCATCTATCGTGAATCACTGCAGTTTGCTGCATCACTTGGCCGTGCAGGCGCTTCAATCTCCCTGATCGAAGCTTTAAACATATTTTTGGGCTACTCATGGGAGCAATATATTGAGCAATTGCTGACCCCCTTTAACAAGTCAGGAGTGGCAGAACAGGTAGCTGCATTAACGTCACTTGTTCATTATCAGGTTTCTCAGCCTGCGGCTTTACTTTGGCAACGGCTTTTTCTTTTTTGGGTGCCCAGGTTTATTTGGGCTGACAAGCCGCAACCCATTTCGGGTAACGAGCTTGGAAAACTATCGGCGCGTGTTAACGTTGATGATGATGATACTTCAGTGCTGCAAACTTCTCCAGGTGAGGTGTTTGCATACCACGGCATCGCTGGGAGTGTACTTTTTATTCTTTCTGGTCTCCTCTTACGCTGGTTTAGTGAGGCAACGTCACCCTTCAAGATACTCACTCCCTTTCGAGTGGCTGTATTCGTCGCTTATCTACCTCTGATCAAAGATTGCCTAAGCGGAACTTTTGAGTCGGCGTTAACAGGTTTCTCACTTCAAGTTGGCGTTTTATATGCGGTTTTGTGGTTAGCCAAAAGATTGATTAAGTAGTTCTTAATTCATAATAATGTTCTCTGAAATTTGCAGAGGTTCAATTTGATGTAAATGGCTAAAAAACTTACTCCAAAACGTAATTTTTACCATTCTATTCACTTGTGGATTCCCAATATCTTTGGCTTTAAGGGCGGTATTCAGGTGTATTCAGCTTTTTTATTAAAGGCATTACACCAGGCTGATCCCAACGCAAAATATGATGCGTTTTTGAAAAACGATATGTGTAAAGCAGGTAACTTCTTCGACACCAACCCAATTCAGTTCCATTTCTCAGGTCGCATTGCCAATCGACTGCGTACTTTTACCTTTACAATGCAGCTTATAGTTGGTGCTTTGCGAAAAGCGCCTGAATTAGTTATCTCAACTCACATAAACTACACACCTGTTGCCTGCTGGCTTAAACAGCTACTTGGCATTCCCTATTGGGTCGTAGCTCATGGTATTGAAGTTTGGAATTTAAAAAATCCACAACTAATCAAGGGGTTGCGCCACGCCGATCGCATTCTGTCCGTTAGCGAGTACACCCGCCAGCGACTATTGTCAGAACAAAATCTAGATCCCGATCAGGTAGTGCTATTACCCAATACCTTTGACCACACCCGCTTTCAGATTGCCCCAAAACCCGACTACTTACTGAAGCGCTATCACCTGACTCCAAAGCAGCCCGTTGTCCTCACTGTTGCACGTCTTGATCCTGCCGATCGCTACAAGGGATACGACCAGATTCTTCAGGCACTACCCCAGATTCGACAGCAGATTCCAAGTATTCATTACCTGCTAGTCGGTAAAGGGAAGGATCATCCACGGATTGAACAGCTCATTGCCAGCTTGGATTTGCAAGACTGCGTTACTTTAGCAGGTTTCATTCCCGATTCAGAGTTGGGTGACCACTACAACCTGTGTGATGTCTTTGCCATGCCCAGTAAAGGCGAAGGCTTTGGGATCGTTTACCTGGAAGCGATCGCCTGTGGGAAGCCAACGTTAGGAGGCGATCAAGATGGTGCCCTTGATGCACTCAAGAATGGCGAATTAGGAGCATTGGTTAACCCAGATGACATCGACCGGATTGCTGATACCATCACTCAACTAATACAGGGCACATATCCTAACTCCATTTTGTATCAACCCCAGGTACTGAGGCAAAAAGTATTGGAATACTATGGGTTTGAGCAATTTCAAAAGACTCTCGCTAGTTTGATACAAACCTTCTTGAAAGAATCTAACAAATGAGTGGAACTGACTTAAATAGAGTGGGCAATGCCTACCCTACAAATTACTCAGCCCAAAATTACATCTAAAGGTTCTTTCACTACTGGCTCCTGAATGCAAACTCCTGACTTCTACTGTATGTATATGAACGATTCCCTCTCTAAGCACTTATATTTATGAATTCAAGCCCGAATCAACCTGGGGCATTGCAACCGCTTACCGCACTCGACGCATTGAGAGTCTGCCAGGTAATCGATAGCCTGAATGAGAATACAGGGGGACCTGTCCCTGCCGTAGTTAATTTAACTGAAGGGTTAGTACAGGATGGCGTTCAGTCCTATGTTGTAACGCAAGATTATCCTAACTGGGGAACTCAGGTTCAGCCCCAAGGTGCTCAGTGCTATAGCTATCCAGGCAACAGCGTCATGAAATATATGGGTACACCCAACGCTAAATTTTACAAAACACTGCGATATCTGGCTGAGTCAGAAATTAATCTGATTCATAATCATGGTATCTGGCTCTTCATTAATCGGTGTGCCCGCTATGTGGCGACTGCCAACCAGCTACCACTGGTGATTTCACCGCGGGGAACCTTGGAACCGTGGGTCTTTGAACGCAATTTTTATAAGAAGTGGTTAACCTGGCATCTCTTTGAGCAACAAAATTTGCGGCATGCCGCTCTGTTTCATGCAACGTCGGCTTTGGAGCTGAACGCCATTCGGCGGCTTGGCTTTACTCAACCGATCGCCCTGATTCCAGATGGAGTGAATTTACCCGATCTAGCAACTGTTCCAGGTCGAGATATCTTGATTCAAGCCTTTCCTGAGCTTGCAAACAAACGGTGGTTACTCTTTATGAGTCGGCTTCATCCTAAAAAGGGCATTGATACGCTGCTCATTGCCTGGCAGCGCCTTGCCACCGAGTTCGTCGATTGGCATTTAATTATTGCTGGTCCCGACGAGAACACCTATAAAACACAACTGGTCAAGCTCGTTAATGAATGCGGCTTAGAGCAGCGGGTAACGTTTACCGGCATGTTAAAGGGCGATCGCAAAGCTGCCGCCCTTGGAAACGCCGATCTATTTGTGCTGCCGACCCATTCCGAAAACTTTGGCATTGTCATTGCCGAATCCCTTGCTTATGAAGTGCCAGTGGTTACGACGCAAGAAGCACCCTGGTCTGAACTTAACACGCACAACTGTGGTTGGTGGGTCAAGGATGCCCTCGACACTCTCATTGATGCTCTGACAGAAGGACTGCGGTTATCAGAGAGTCAACGGCAGACAATGGGTAGTCGCGGACGACAACTGATTGCGGACAAGTATACATGGCAGGCAGTTGTCCATCAGATGGTTGCTGCCTATGAGTGGGCTACGCGGGGTGGCAATCCACCCAACTGCATTATTTTTGAGAAAGGAAAGGGTTGTAATTTGCCTCAAGCCTTGTTAGAAGCAGACAACGCTTAAGAGCAGGTTTAGCCAGTTATTATTAGTCTCGACATAATTTGGTTTCCTACCCAACGCTTCTTTGCAGTACAACCCTATGAAGCTACTATCAGTCATCATCCTTACTAAAGATGAGGCAATTAATCTCAAAACCTGCCTGAAAAGTTTGCAGTCTTTAGACGCAGAGATTTATATTGTGGACTCTGGTAGTACGGATGCGACCCTTGAGATTGCCGCAGAAGCAGGCTGCAAAATTTATACAAATGCTTGGGTCAACCATGCTCACCAGCTAAATTGGGCGATTGCAAATCTGCCCATTACAACCCTATGGACAATGCGGGTCGATGCAGATGAGCACCTGACCCCAGAACTCGTTCAGGAAATTCTTCAGGTACTTCCAACAACGTCTAAGGCTGTCACCGCTTATCAAATGAAACGACGAGTCTATTTTATGGGCAAATGGATTCGGCATGGGGGACGCTATCCATCCTGGTTGTTGCGGATTTGGCGTACTGGGATGGGGCACTGCGAACAACGCTGGATGGATGAGCATATCATTATTTCCGATGGGAAAATCGCTGACTTGAAGCACGACATTATTGATGAAAACCAAAAGGGGTTAACTTTTTGGGTCGATAAACACAATCGCTATGCCGATCGGGAAATCTCTGACTTGTTAGCTGATGATCCAACCCTGGATAGTCAGCTCCTGGATGCAGAGTACTCTACCCAGGCAAGTCAGGTTCGTTGGGCAAAGAAGAACTTTTATAACCGCTCCCCCTTGTTTATCCGAGCGGTTGTTTACTTTTTATTCCGGTACTTTATCCGGCTTGGTTTTTTAGATGGCTGGGAAGGATTGAGTTTTCATGTTCTTCAGGGGTTCTGGTATCGCTTTCTGGTGGATGCCAAACTGTACGAGTTGCGTCTTAAAGACAAGCGATTGCCCTAGCAGAGCCTCTATTTTTTAGATTGCTTTTTACTACTTCAATTAGTAAGCCCTATGCCCTTTGACTTCGTTCGCTTAGATCAATATGCCCCACCGGGTCTACCCACAGGAGGTGCATCGCTTTGGAAACAATTGTTGTGGTTCTTTGTGGGCGATCGCCTGGTGCAAAGCTATCTCATTCCGATATCTGGCTTCAAGGTATGGGTGCTCCGCCGCTTTGGCGCAATCATTGGTCAGGGTGTGCGGATTAAGCCCGGTCTGCGGGTTAAATTTCCCTGGCTACTCACCATTGGCGATCATTGCTGGATTGGTGAACAGGCATGGTTCGACAATATTGAACCGATCGTGATTGAAAATCAGGTTTGCATCTCTCAGGCTGTTTACCTCTGTACAGGCAACCACGATTGGAGTGATCCAGCCTTCCGCTATCGTTCTAAGCGTATCCATATTGAATCGGGCAGCTGGCTTGCCGCCAAAACCGTGGTGGGTCCTGGCGTGACGATAAAGCAAGGTGCAATCCTGTCTTTGGGTAGTGTGACCGCACAATCCCTTGAACCCATGACCATCTATGCCGGAAACCCTGCCCAACCTATTAAGCAGCGAGTGATGCGTAACCATCAGAACCCAACTCAGGAGAAAGCACCACAGCCAATTACAACAGTTCAGTCAGATTAGAGTGAACGGACTAATTAGTTGTGTTCTAAAGCCAATGCCGAAAGGCTCTGAAACCCGTCATCCAAAATTTGACTGCAAAGCGGCTGATTGAATGCTTTAAGCAGAGAGCAGCGATTCTCGAAATTTGCTGCCAAAGCAGGGGTTAAACCGTCATTTAACAGCCCCTGCTTTGCCATGGCTACTTACCATGGCTGCAAACAGCGTTGTCTAGGTCTATCTGAATATTTTTTACCTATCGAACCGAATGCAAATATTAATCTATTCCTACAACTATTATCCTGAGCCGATCGGTATTGCCCCCCTCATGACAGAATTGGCTGAGAGTTTGGCTACCAGAGGGCACAAAGTTCGAGTGGTAACGGGAATGCCTAATTATCCCGAACGTCAAATTCATCAGGAGTACCGGGGAAAGCTATATCAAACTGAAGAGCGTAATGGCGTTACCGTACAACGGTGCTACATGTGGATTCGACCCCAGCCAGGTTTGGTGACTCGCATCTTATTAGACGGCAGCTTTGTTGCCACTAGTTTTGTCCAGGCACTTAGAGGTTGGAAGCCAGATATTATTTTGTTGACTATTCCTCCCCTCCCCATTGCAGTGCCTGCCGCAGTGCTGAGTTGGATCTATACTTGCCCTGTTGTCTTGAATTTGCAAGATATTTTGCCAGAGGCAGCCATTCACGTGGGTTTGCTAAAAAATAAGCTGGCGATTCGCATCTTTGAGGCTCTGGAACGGTTTGCCTACCGTACCGCAACTGCAATCAGCGTGATCACCCCTGAGTTTACTGAAAATATTCTTCAAAAGGGTGTGCCGAAAGCAAAAGTACACTGCATTCCAAACTGGGTTGATACCAACTTCATTCGCCCCCTGCCTCAGTGTCACAATGCCTTTCGAGCGAGACATGGACTAGAAGACAAATTTGTCGTTCTTTATTCTGGAAATATTGCCTTGACCCAGGGCTTAGAAACTGTCATTGAAGCAGCAACAAAGCTCACGCATTTACCAAAGATCGCTTTCGTCATTGTAGGAGAGGAAAAGGCTCTAGCACACCTAAAGACTATCTGTCAGGCAACTAATGCCAACAATATCCTACTTCTCCCCTTTGAACCCAGAGAGACGTTACCCGAAATGCTAGCAGCGGCTGATGTGGGGTTGGTTTTGCAAAAGCGCAATGTGGTTGGGTTCAATATGCCATCCAAAATTCAACTACTCCTGGCTAGCGGTCGTCCAATCATCGCTTCTGTTCCCCTTCAGGGGGCAGCCGCCAAAACGATCGCGACTAGCGGTGGTGGTGTAGTAGTGGAAGCAGAGCAACCAACTCAACTTGCCGATGCGATCGTTGAGCTATATTTGAACCCTGAGCAGCGGGAGAAACTAGGGCACCAGGGACGTATCTTTGCCCTGGAAAACTATGAATTTACCTCTCTAGTGCAACGATATGAGCTGTTATTTAGCAGTCTGGTCAATGCTCCTACAGAAACTGTTGTTTCTACAGAAAGTGTAGTGATAGAGTTGCCGTCCCCAACCGAAATGCTTAGCCCAGACCTAGATAGTCTAGACCTGGGTAGCAGCCCCATCCTTGTAGAGTCCCACAGCTCCGATACGCAAACCCTCGTTAATTGACAAAACGCCTGGATGCTGTACATTGCGCAGCACTAGGTTGGCAGTCAATAATGTAACTCATGCAGGTATTAGGAGATTTCTAGCAAACAAAATACTCATAGGAGCAGTTTGACACTAAAGCGACTAGGCAGAGGCTCTGGCAAAACCTGCCCCTAGCCTGCGGTATATCCTTTCTCAAACATTTCCTTAGGATCGTGGATTTAATAAAACCGGATTCTTGCGTAGGATGCGTAAAGCCATACTGGCATACCAGAAAAGTGCAGCCTAACGCATCGCTTCCGGGCTTGTGATGCGTTAGGCGACAGCCGTAACGCACCCTACAAAAGCCGATCTTAATTTAATTCTCATTCCTTAGGTCTCGCGCATCAACCTCACGTGAGGGTAGGAATGACAAAAGCCCTGGTGCTAAAGTGCTGAAGAACAAAGCCTCATTTAGCATCCCTTAACAAAACCATGAAACGGTTTCCCCGTCGCCTCACCAAACGCTGGTGGTTTTGGCTACTCATCCCTATCTCGTTGATTTTGTTGCTCAGTCTATACCTGGCTGTACGAATCGTCATTGCAGGGTTTCAATTCCCAACCCCTCAACTTGTTTTCGTTTTAGGTGGTGGATCTCAACGTGAAACCTTTGCCGCTATATTTGCCAACGCTCATCCTGATCTAAAGATTCTGGTTTCGTCAGGTACTGATCAAGCGGAGAAAATTTTTCGGGAGGCGGGTGTTCGCAATCCAGTCTTGTTGGATTGTCGCGCTACAGATACCGTAACGAACTTTACAACAGTTGCTCAAGATTTAGAGCGCCTTGGTGTTAAACACGTCTACCTTATCGCTTCACCACAGCACTTAAGTAGAGCCAAGGCGATCGCGTTTATTGTGTTCGGCAGTCGAGGCATCACCACTACACCTGTTGAGACAACTTTTGATGATTTGCCCCAGGATCCACGGCGCACCTACAGAGACTTTGGGCGCGCTCTTCTCTGGTTATTCACAGGGAAGACAGGGGAAAAATTCAACGGTCGAGATCGAGATCTAGCCTGCCGCTATCCAGGCTATATGAGAGGTATTCCTCAGAATTGGTAATAGTAGTGTTTATTTGTAAGTGGTTGTTCACTTGCTTGGCTCTGCTAACAAACTAGCTACTGCTATCCTCAATGCTACTTTGACGAACAAACTCACTGGCGAATTTTTAGGTGGATAATGAAAAGTCTTCTCAAGATCCTTAAAAGTCGAAATATTCAGCGACTACACTATATACTCGGTCGTTTCCTTTTAGTACGCCGTAGTTATAGCCTATTGAACTTCATCAATGACAAGCTAAACCCAAAGCAAAGAAAATTAAAAATTTGTGATAACTATGAACAAAACTATAAGTCAATAAATAACTATACTACTGGTTCTATATTGACAGATGTATCGTCAGATCAACACGTTCAATCTATTTCTAAGTCATCATATTCTACAGATCTTAGGTTGAGTTCAGCATTGTTAACAGAACTGTTAAGCGCGGCAACCACTTTACCTTTAGTTATAAAAGGGCATACTAATACTTTCACTTTGCAGGAATTAAAGAGCAACGGGATGGATTTACGGGTTACACTTGCAACAGTTTTTAATTCATCTGATCTAAAATCTATTCAGAAAATTGCAGCAGATCAGGAAATTCTTGAGGTTGTCACCGCTTACTTAGGCTTTCAACCCAAAGAGGTTTCAAGTTGGCTCTTTTGGAGCTTTGTGAATAACACTAGCCCTCTACAACGTGAAGCGAATGGACAGACAGTTCATTTTCACTACGATGTTCACGGCTATAATTTTATGTATGTGAATTTTTATCTGCTTGATACAGACGCTAATAATGGAGCCCATACCTTAATATCCGGCAGTCATTGCCAAAAAAAGCTTGCACACCTTTTGGGTTCAGCTTGCTTGAGCGACGAAGCAGCCGTAAGATTTTACGGGGAAGATCGAGTTACCGTTATTTCTGGGAAAGCAGGGACGGGTTTCTTTGAAGATACCTCATGTTTCCATAAAGCTTTACCACCTCAGCAGGGCGATCGATTAATGTTACAGCTTCGTTACTCATAGCGCTCCATAATTATTTACCCTTAGTAAAGCGGTTTTGATTACAATGAATTATCCTAAATTGGGATTTGGTTGCGCCCCTGTTCTTGGGCGTGTGTCTCGCCAAACTAGTCTTAAAGCTCTCTCTTGTGCTTATTCTCAAGGTATTCGCCACTTTGATGTTGCTCGCTCTTACGGATGGGGAGATGCCGAAAATTTGCTTGGGCAGTTTTTACAAAAATTTCCTAGATGCGAATACACTCTTGTAAGCAAATGCGGTATCCTACCCTCCAAGCCTTCGGCTATTAAATCTTTTACGAAAAAAACAGGACAGATTTTTTATCACTCTATTCCCCAACTAAGAGCGCTTGTGAGACAAATTGGTGCTTCAAGTTTTCAGCCCAGTCAAACCTACAATCTGTCAGCTTTAAAATTTAGTCTGGATCAGAGCCTGAACGCTCTTAAAACTGATTATTTAGATGTACTACTATTGCATAATTATCAACCTGAATACCCTGGCATCGATGATGTTATAAACTGGTTTAAAGAGACAAAGCAATCTGGAAAGATTAAACGTTATGGGGTTTGCATTGAGGGTGATTTACTGAAAGGGTTAGAGGGTCTAGATTCTAGCTGGTTAATTTCTACCGATTTTGTTATTCAAGCTCCTCTAACAAAAGAGGCTTTTCTCTTGCCAAGCAAGTTTCGGGATTTAATCTTTTTTTACCACTCCCCGTTTCAGTTTTTAAAATCTCACTCATTTGATGGGCGGCATGATGCTTCACTATCTTTTCTACTAGCAGCGGCATCTAAAATAGCTCATTGTGAGGCAGTAATTTGCTCAATGTTTAATGAGGAACATATTCGCCAGAATTGTTCTTGGTCAAAGCAATCAACTTCTATTTCACCAGAGCAAATCGACGATTTTTTGCAACCATACATCATTAATAGATAGCTTCTTGCTGCTAAGTGAATCATAGAATCGCGGTTAGGGTGGGCTTACATGGTCAGAGAATATCCTCCCTTCGTTACTTTGATAGGAGTACAGTCTAGAAGCCCGATTGAAACTTAGTTTTACTCTTTTGCAAGTTCTATACAGTTAAAAGGAGGAACTCATGTTGGCTAGGGTTTTCAAATTTCATCTTGGTGAGAGTGACTAAAAAGGGGTATTTGAAAAGCTATGAGGAGCCGAATTTTATGCAAAATACCTCACTAAAACCATTGCTCATGCCCTCTGTCATCAATAAACGACCGCAATTCATTCATCTGCGCACCAATTACTGTTACGGTTCTATTGTTACTTTGGCTTGCCAAGGGGTCGCTTTGTAAATTGCATTGACGTAACATTGCAGACAAGCCTTAAAAAGCTGTATCACACAAGCAATCCCTGTAAAGGGCATCTTCTTCGACAACAAACGGTCAGTTATGGCTTGGCTCTCTACAGACTTCGCTTGCCATGGTGGGTTTTCCACCAACTGCCGACTACAAGAGCGGCACTTGTAATGTTGCTTGCCCTGTCGAGTCATACCGTTTTTCATAAAGTGCCTGAACCCATTAGTGGGTCATAACAAATAGAGTTTTATGATTGACTGACTAAGCCGGAAGCTTCACTCATTATCATTTTTCTCTATAGTTCATAAAATGAGCACTACCGACTACGTTGTTTTTGGTTAAGGAAAAGGAATGACGATCAAGAAACTTGCCTTAATTACGGGTATCACTGGTCAAGATGGGTCTTATTTAAGTGAGCTACTGCTCGATC